>ONYQ01000122.1 GCA_900322145.1 uncultured Eubacteriales bacterium | reverse complement strand
AAACGTTTCCTGCCTCCCCTTCAGGGGAGGTGCCGAGCGTTAGCGAGGCGGAGGGGTTCTTGTTTTTGTGCAATTTTCAAATTTGCTCATTTATAGTATCAAATAACCGTTTGCAGAAAGGGGGCGGCTGTCAGGTGAAACAAAAAGTGGAAATGGTTGACACGATACGGGTCAACCCTTCGCACCATGCGGAAACCATCTGGCGTCTTTACAGTGTGCTGTTAATAGCGCCGGTCATTCTGCTTCTGTTGATTATCGGTGTTTACTGGCCGTTTGCCGCTATTCTGCTGGGGCTTGTCTCCCTGTTCGGGTATCTGCTGTTGCTGCTGTATATCATACCGGCCTATTGCCGGAGCTGTTTCTATGAGATCACAACGGAGTTTGTCCGGATCAACGGCGGTTTTTTTATCCTGCGTACCTCTCAGATCAAATATCATGCCGTGCAGTATTGTGTCTTGTCACAGAGTATTTTACAGCGGTTTTACGGTGTCTGTTCGGTGAGTCTGATGCTGGCCGGTTCCCATTCCGTCATGCGGATGATTCCTTTAGCCGAAGGGAAAAAAATACGGATGCTGATAGAGAAAAGACTCTTGGAAGAAGAAGGCAGGCAGGGAGGGAATCCGGATGTTTGAAGAAAAGAAATTCAGGAAAACACATCCCTATTCCATTTTGCGGCACCTGAAAATATCCATCCTGCTGATTTTGCTGTCCATGTTACAGCAGATCTTATTTCATCCGCAGAATATCCTCGAAATTATCGGGTCGTTGGGTATCAATGCCTTCTATGTGATGGCGATTTTGTTTTACTACCTTTCCACTTACGGCAATCTGAAATATTATGTGGATGAGCGCAGTATCTATATCCGGGAAGGGGTATTCATTCACCGGATGTACCGGATTCCCAAAAAGAAAATATGCACGATCGTATTTTATCGGGATATTATTTCCTCCCTGTTCGGGGCGGAAAAAATTTCCATTGATACGCCCTCCGGTTCGTATAAAAAATTCGATATGGAATCCTATTTTTCCCGCCGCAATGCCCGTAAGATACGGGAAAAATTATGTGAACAGGAAACCGGACAGACCTTTCACCGTTCCCGCACCGCCGGTATTCTGATGATGTCGGCTTTCTGGTCGAATCCCGTGACAGGGCTGATCTTTATCATTCCCGTTATCAACGGTGTCGGTAAATTACTGGGCAAAGAAGCAGCCAATGAAATGGTGCGCCAGTCCATTCATTCACAATGGTTCTATTATGCCCGTTTTATTTCGCCGGCTGTGGCTACCCTCACGGCCATTATTCTGTTGAGCTGGTCCATTTCAATGCTGTTATGTTTTCTGCGCTATGTACGGCTGTGTACCTATCGTCTGCAAGAATATCTCGTGATCGTGCGGGGGCTTATCAGTCATCACATGACGTATATCAGACTGAACAGCCTTTCCTCCGTGAATATTGACCAGAGTTTGCTCATGCGTCTGCTGCGTGTCAAAAGCTGTTCCGTTTCGGCGGTCGGTTCGGGCAAGCTGAAGGGCGACAGGGGCATGATTATTGCCGCCGACAAAACCGACAAGGTACACCGTACCATGACAGAACTGACGGGCATGGACTATCATGCCGATAAAATTCTGCGTGTAGCGAAAAAAAGCGTTTTTGCCTATATCTATCTTCCTCTTTTAGGACTGACATTGCCGACAGCCTTGTTTTTCCTGCGGTATTTACTGCCGAAGCTGTGGGCAACCATAACCTTTATGGCGTACCTTGCCCTGCTGGTGGTGATATGGTGGCTGCTGTTCCGCATTTTTTGCTATAAGGAATCCCATATCGGCTATAATGCACAAAGTCTGATCGTGTGCTGCTTTCATCGTCTGGTACTGAAAAAATATTATATTCCGGTGGATAATATCCAGAAGATTGAAATCAGTCAGAGTTTTTTTCAGAAACGAAGCGGCAAGTGTAATGTGAAGGTGTATCTGTACTTTGAGAAAAGAGCGGTGTGCCGCATTAAACAACTCCCTCTTCCGCAGCTGTTACGGTTACTCGCACTCAGTCCGCTGACTGAAAAACGTGAGAAGTGATAAAAATCCTACTGTTTTGGCGAAAAACGCCGGCGATTACTACTTTTCACGGTTGCTATTTAGTCCCGAATGGTATATAATCTTGATAGACATTGAATGTCGTAATAATAAACTTCAGAAAGGTGGTCATCTTGATGAACAATACTTCCGTCAATGTACAAAGCTCCTATCCCACAAAGCACGTATTCTCTAAGGGTACGGCGGTTGCGATGAGTGTTACTTTATTCATTCTGGCCGCAGTACTGCTCGGACGGTCTATCTGTGCCATGATCTATTCACAAAGACTCAGCGTATGCCAGTCACTTTATCAGATCTTCGGTACCGGTTCCGTTCCGATTGTGAATATTGTGGTCGGTGTCGTAACAGCCTGTCTGCTGGTCTTTCTTGCTATCGGCCTTTTCTCGGCCCGCAGCGGCGCCAACAGCAATCCGCCTATGACCGCCGGTCTTTCTTTTCTCAAGATCGGTCTGATCATCAGCATTGTTTATACTTCTCTTGCGGTGATCACTTCTTTTGCTTCCGTCAGCATCGTCAATATGAATCCGGAAGGCTATATTGGCTTTATCAATATTTCCGCTACCGGTCAGTTTATCCTGACACTTTTCTTCGGTATTGCGATGATCTGCGGTGAAGCGGCTATGCTCCGTCTTTGCAGTGCCATGACAACCAATCTGCAGAGCGGTGCTATTGTCAAAAAGGGCGCAGGTATGGCTTTTCTGGCAGGCGTTGTCGGTGTGGTCACCGGTGCCGTTGCTTTCTTTATCAAATTATTCCGTCTGGTAGCGCCTCCCAAAGATTATTTGCAGAATATTGCCGCAGATAAGAGCGTTGACGGCATTACCAGTGCCGATATGCTGCTGAATGCCTTCAATGTGCTGATTTTTGCGGCGGTAGCCGTTATTTTCGTATTACTGATAGTCATGGCCGGTTCCTATGCTATCCGCTGTGATGATGTTATCAGGGCGGCCCGCAACGGCGGTTATAATATGGCTCATTCGGTCATCAATCCCGAAGCCGTACCCGATTTTACCACGCCGCAGACGTATAATTATAACCAGTCGCCTAACTTTACGCCCTATTATTCCGCTAACAAGACTTATCAGAACGTTAACAGCAATATCTATAACGGTACCGTTCCGCCCGTTCCGCAGGCACCGGAAAATCCTTTCATGCCCAAAACACAATATCCCAACGGCGCACCTGTACAGCAGAATCCGGCTGTTAATCCGGCTGTTAATCCTGCCGTTAATCCGGCTTATCCCACCGAACCCTCCGTTCAGCCGGGTTCTGTCAATCCTTCTCCCTTTGCACAGAAAGCGGTTGACCTGCATAAGCCCTCTCCCGGTAATCTGAATACACCCCCGACAGATCATCCCTGATACAAGCTGAAAAGGAAGTGTTTTCTGATGAATCAACCGACAGCTCAAACTTCCGTTGCCGGACGACAGCGAGAACAAATATGGCAGGAGGTGGGCGGGAGCCGTTATGTGTTCCGCTTAATCATCGGTCTGTCCGTGGTAGGTGTTTTCTATCTCATTCTGCTGGGCAGTATGATTCTTTCTGCCTTACATATCGTTTCACAGCAGGATACGCTGAGCTACTTCACCGCTTATACGTCCCTGCTGGGAAATTTAATGAATACAATGGCGGTGATGATCGTCATTTTAGCCGCCGCCGTACTCATTCGTGTGATACCCCTCATTGGCTGTATCATCCTCTATCGGCTCTGTCGGAACGGTGCGCCGACGCAGTCTTTGATGCCTGCCTTTACCTGCTGTCAGGTGTTTGGCGTGATAGAAGCGCTGCTCTGGTCGGCTTTAGTGGTGTATGATATTATCAATATGTTCCGCTATGGTTTCGCCTTTCCGAAAAACGCCGGTTCCGTCTACTATATGATTCTCGTCATTTCCGTCATCATGATTGTGTGCAAGATAGCGCAGGGCGTTCTGCTGACCCGCTTTATGGCACGGCTCAAAAACGGCATTCGTACCGAAACCATGGAGAATTCCTATTTCGGCGGTCTGCGCTTTGCTTCGGTAATGCTCACGGTCTGCCATGTGATTCTCCTGATCGCCTTGGTGGCGAATCTGCTGATTATTCTGGGCATCGGTGATTTTTTCAAAACCTTCCGCTATCTGTGGATGTGGTACCTGTTCTTCATCGGCTATATCCTCAGTAATTCGTTCCTTTCGGCCGTTCTGAGACAGTATTATCGGGCAACTACTTTATCATTGTCCGGTGTGCCGACACATACCGGTTATGGAGCCGCTTCCCCTATGACAGGGGGACAATATAATCCCTATCAGACCTACCGTTCTCCGGATGGTTCTGATGATCCCTACAGTCAGCCGCCGTCTTACGGTCAGTCACCGGAACAGCCCTTCGGTACCGGTTACGGACAAATGCCGCCCAACAATATGCCGGCACAGAATCAGCCGTTTGGTACCGGTTACGGACAAGTGCCGCCCAACAATATGCCGGCGCAGAATCAGTCCTTCGGTACCGGTTACGGACAAGTGCCGCCCAACAATATGCCGGCGCAGAATCAGTCCTTCGGTACTGCCTATCATCAGTCAC
>ONYQ01000089.1 GCA_900322145.1 uncultured Eubacteriales bacterium | reverse complement strand
AATCAATTGTTTTCATACTTTTTACGCATAGCTTCAAAAGTATCTTCATCCATCACGGTAATACCGAGAGATTGTGCTTTTGTCAGCTTGCTGCCGGCTTCTTCTCCGGCTAATACATAATCCGTCTTTTTGGATACACTGCCGGCTACCTTGCCGCCGAGGGATTCAATAATAGCGGCGGCTTCTGTGCGTTTATAGTGGGGGAGTGTACCGGTGATAACGAAGGTTTTGCCGAGGAAAGGACTGTCGGCGGCAATTTCCCGTACCGGCGTGAGGTTTTCGGTATTCAGACCAAGCGCTTTGATTTCCTCTATCAGCTTTTGGCTTTCGTCTAAAGCGAAATAAGCGGCGGTACTTTGTGCCATGATAGCGCCGAAACCTTCAATAGCAGCAATATCTTCTTCCTTTGCGGCGGCAACGGCTTCCAGTGTGCGGAAGGCATCGGCTAAGAGTTTGGCTGCTTTCTGTCCGATATGCCGGATACCCAGCGCAAAGATCAGGCGGTACAGGTCATTGTGTCTGGATTTTTCGATGGCTGACAGCAGATTGTCCGCCGATTTATCCTTTTTGTTTTCCAAAGAAAGGATATCTTCCCGTTTCAGGCGGTACAGGTCAAGCGGTGAATGAATCAGGTCGTTTTGCACTAACTGTTGAAGTACCTTTTCGCCCAGCCCGTCAATATCCATGGCATCACGGGAAACAAAGTGTATCATGTGGCGCATGAGCTGTGCCGGACAATCGGTATTGGTACAGCGCAGGGCGGCTTCTCCGTTTTCATAGGCAACCGGCGAACCGCAGGACGGACAGACCTTCGGCATAGTGAAAGGAACGGCATGATCCGCATGACGGACGACCGACACTACTTCCGGAATGATTTCACCGGCTTTGCGGAGAATGACCGTATCCCCGATACAGATACCCTTTTCACGAATGAAATCTTCATTATGCAGAGTAGCCCGACTGACAGTCGTACCGGCTAAAGTGATCGGCTCAAAAATAGCAGTGGGGGTCAATACACCGGTACGGCCGACATTGATTTCGACATCTAACAGAACGGTTTCCTTTTCTTCGGGCGGATATTTATAAGCTTCTGCCCAGCGGGGAAATTTAGCGGTACTGCCCAATTGGGTACGCTGTGCAAAATCATCCACCTTAATAACAGCGCCGTCAATCTGGAACGGTAATTCACCCCGTTGCTGACCGATCTGCTCAATTTTTTCCAATACTTCCTCTATGCCGGTACAGCGATGATAAAACGGCAGTACCGTAAAGCCCAGTTGCTTGAGATAATCAAGGGATTGCTGATGAGAGGACAATTCTTCGCCCTCGATTTGCTGTACATTAAAGACAAAGATATCAAGGGTGCGTTCCTTAGTAATGCGGGCATCCTTCTGACGAAGTGAACCGGCGGCCGCATTTCTGGGATTCTTGAAAGGTTTCTCGTCCCGTTCTTCCTGCTGTTCGGTCAGGCGTTCAAAACTGTCGATAGACATATAGACCTCGCCCCGCACTTCGAGATAAGGCAGAGATGTTGATAGCTTCATAGGCAGGGAGCGGATGGTTTTAAGATTGTCAGTAATATCCTCTCCGATACGGCCGTCACCTCTGGTGGAGCCACGCACAAAGATACCGTTGCGGTATTCTGCCGATACGGAAAGACCGTCAATTTTCGGTTCAACAATATAAATGGGTTCAGCAATACTTTCCCGTACCTTGCGGTCAAAGTCACGCAATTCATCGTGTGAGAAAGAATCGTGCAGACTTTCCATAGGAACGATATGTTCCACCGGAGAAAATTTGGCGGCCGCTTCACCGCCGACACGCTGTGTGGGGGAATCAGGCGTTTTGAACTGCGGATAATCCGCCTCGATCTGTTCTAATTCTCTGAGAAGCATATCGTATTCATAGTCGCTGATTTCAGGTGCATCCATATCATAATAACGTTTGTTATGATAATTGATCTGATAACGCAGTTCTTCTGCTCTGGCCTTAATTTCATTGATGTCCATAGTTTGTCAACCTCCGGAAATAATGATAAGAAGCATAGTATTTTTAACCCCCAACCGTATTGGCGAAACCGACAATCAGCGGCATTGTGACAACGGAAAGCAGGGTAGAGAGGGTCACGAGATTAACGGAAAGTTTAGCGTCATTATCGAATTTAGCAGCGAACATGGTGGTAGCGGCGGCAGCAGGAGCGGCGGCGGCAATCACGCAGGTAATGAGTACGGTGCCACGGATGCCGCAGAGCATCATACCGCCGAAGGCTAACAGCGGGATAACGATCAGACGGAACAATACGCAGATAAACCCCTTGCCGTCCTTGAAAGCGTCGAGAATTTTAGTTTGTGAGAGATAATAGCCAACGATCATCATGGGCAGAGGAGTGTTGAGATTAGCTAAGAAGGTAATGGGCTGGGCGATAATTGGCGGTACGGGTATGGAACAAAGGAATATCACCAGACCAATGGCCATACCGATAATACAGGGATTGAGGAGTATTTTTTTAGCGGAAAGGGATTTTTTGTCGCCGCTGGACAGCCATACGCCGAAGGTCCACATAACGATATTGAAGATAACGATATAGACAGCGCCGAAGAATACGCCGTCCGAGCCTAAAATAGCCTGCTGCATGGGGAGCGACATATAGCCGCAGTTTGAGAAGATGAGTGCAAAGCGATAGACACGGTTACGCTCAGGCATTTTGTCGTGAAATACGAGCATGGCAATAACGATGGATACCACATGAATACATAGTGCCGCCGCACCGGTAATCAGCAGTTTGCCAAGCATATCGGGATTGAATTCACGGATGAAATTCTGTATGATGACGCAGGGACAGACGATATAGAGGACAATATCGGTAATGCCCTTAGCAATTTTATCGTTGAGCATTTTGGTTTTTCCGCACAGAAAGCCGACCGCAATCAGAATAAACAGTTCCAGCACTTGCGTTCCTACCGTAATGAAATTTTCTCCCATTGATTTTTCCTTCCTTTTTATGACACGTTTATGTTTGTATTACAGCCTGCTTTTGAAATCCTCATAGCCAAACTGTTTGAGCAATTGAATCTGACCGCTGGTATGGAGCAGATAAATAGAGGGTAACGGCATACCGTTGAAAGTGTTATTCTTGACCATAGAATACATGGCCATATCGGTGAAAATCAGCTTGTCTCCGATATTTAACGGCTGTGCAAAGGAATAATCCCCGATGACATCACCGGCCAGACAGGTAGGAGCGCCCAGACGATAGGTATACGGCAGTACATCCGGCTCTTCAGCACCGAGAATTAACGGGCGGTAGGGCATTTCAAGCACATCCGGCATATGGCAGGCGGCAGAAGTATCGACAATCGCAATATCACGCTGATTTTGAAGGGTATCCAGTACGGAGCAGACCAGATAACCGGCATTGATGGCCACGGCTTCACCGGGTTCAAGGTATATTTCCAGTCCGTATTGATCCTGAAAGTGGCGGATACAGCGGATAAGTTTAGGAATATCATAATCGGGTCTGGAGATATGATGACCGCCGCCGAAATTGAGCCATTTCATGCGGGGCAGATATTGACCGAATTTTTCTTCCACGACCTGCAAAGTGCGTTCAAGGGTATCAGCACCCTGTTCACAGAGAGTATGAAAATGCAGTCCGCTGATGCTGTCGAGTTCATTTTCTTCAAAATGTTCCAGTGTGATGCCCAGACGGGAACCTTCAAAACAGGGATTGTAGATATCGGTTTCGATTTCGGAGTATTCGGGGTTGATCCGCAGACCAAAGGATACTTCCGGATGTGCCAGTGCTTTGGAGCGAAAATGCTTCCACTGGGCAAAGGAATTGAATACAATGTGGTCGCAGATGTCAAGAAGCTGGTCAAAATCCTCGTCTTTATAAGCGGGCGAATAAACGTGAACCTGTCGGTTACCCATTTCTTCACGGGCTAATTTTGCCTCAAACAGACCGCTGGCGGTAGTACCGCTGAGATATTGAGCCATCAGCGGATAGACGTGATAAGCGGAAAAGGCTTTTTGTGCCAGCAGTATGTGACAGCCTGTTTCTTCTTCCACATGGTGCAGGATTTCTAAATTGTGTATCAGAGCTTCCTCGTCAATAACATAACATGGTGTCGGCAAAGCCAACATTCCTTTTTCTTTCTCACTCAGCATGGGACAGTTCTCCTTTTCCTGTGCAGTATTACTCTTTCATTTTATCATACATCCTGCTAAAATGCAATAAACTGTGTTATGAAGGCACGAAAATCAACTTTCTCTAAAAGAAAATAAACAATATGTCATCCTGAGCGTAAGCGAAGGATCTTTATCACAAAAGCGGTACAAATGTAAAGATTCTTCGTCGCTTTGCTCCTCAGAATGACAAATCGGGCAGCATATATTTTAAAAATTGATTTCCTTCGTATCCATAGTGATGCGAAGGAAACAGAGAGGGGTTATTTGTAGATTTTGGAACGATATTTTTTGATAGCGATATGATAAACTTTGAGATATTGCTGTGCCATGTTATCCTCTTCCATGGCAATCAGGGAACGGCGCACACCTTCACGGATACGGAGACGCTGTTCCTCACTCAGTTCGGACATTCTTTTGAGATATTGAGCAAATTCGGCTTTTTTGGTATAGACAAAACCGTTTGTGCCGTTAATGATCGTTTTGTGGACAATTTTTTCCTTATCTTCCTTTACCAGTACCGGCAAACCGCAGGACATTGCTTCCACGAAAGACATTGACATCAGACTGTCCTCTGAGGAACAGACGTAGATATCACAAGAGGAATAAATACTCGGCATAATGCTGTTGGCAACGGCGCCGGTGAAAAATACCCTGTCATCAATTTTGAGTGTGCGGCAAAGGCGGTGAAGATAATCTGTTTCTGTGCCGTCACCGACTAACAGGAGTTGGATATTATCAGCGGGACTGATATATTTGGCAAAGGCCGTCAGCACGAACTCCAGATTTTTTTCGATGGTGAGTTTACCGGCAAACAGTGCCACCGTACCATTGGTAGAAAGACCTAATTTTTCACGCATTTTTTTAACAGCGGCCGGAGAGGTGTTGTGATAGTCGAATTTATCCGTATCGGTATGGGAATGTACCACTAAAATACGGCGGCGACGGTCAGCCTTCTGTACGAAAATAGCGGCACGGCTGCAGGAGGAGGTGACCACATCGGCATTATCGAGCATATCACAGAAGTGTCTTTTTTCACGGATCGTCTTAAGATTCCAGATCATACGGGAAGAATTGGCCGCATAACGATCCATGAAATAGTCGTGAATGGTAAAGACAACGGGTACACTGCATTTATCGGCAACGGTCAATCCTAAGTAGCCGATTTTTGTATCGGTATGGATGTGGACAACATCGGGCTTGAAATCGGACAGCAGCGCAATGAGATTAGGGTTTTTGATATCCTTGCATTCAAAGCCATACTTATTGTCGGTTTTTTTGGCGGGGCAGTAGATGTTATATTCCATCTGGGAATAAAAGACCTCCTTGATATTAGGGGAGGCGGTCACGACCAGTACCTCGTGAGAAAGAGCGGTCAATTCCTTCTTGAGTACATCGACATAGCTTGCCACGCCGCTGACATAAGGGGGAAATATTTCACTGAAAATCAATATACGCATACAATCACCAATACTAATGTAATAGAATAAATATATTATAGCACATTAAAATAATGAACAAAAGTGTTTTTAAAAATCCTGTTAAAAATATCATAAAAGGCTTTAATAAATAAAAAAAATAGTATATAATGGATATATCATTGATAGAACAAGAATGTGGGAGAGCATCTTGCCTGATTCTTGTTATTCTTATTGGAGGTGTACATACCAAAATGGAATCGAAATTTTCCGTAACATTAGCCAAAATCATACAGGAGGTTGATCTGGAGATTGCCTATATGCCGGAAGAGCCGGAGAATATCAAGGTCGTTTCCCGTGATATCACCAGACCGGGTCTGGAATTGACGGGGTTTCTGGATTTCTTTGATAACAGCCGTATCATGATTTTTGGCAATACCGAAAACAGTTATCTGAACCGATTCAGCACAGAACAGCGTTATCATGTTATCGAGCGATTGTTTGCCCTGCAGCCGCCGGCGATTATTGTGACGAGAAATATTATTCCTTATGGTGAGTTGATGTCTGCGGCGGAGAAATACAAGATACCCGTACTGCGCAGCGTAGAAACCACTTCTGTTTTGTCGGCTTCGCTGGTTTCATTGCTGAATACCGAATTAGCGCCCCGTGTAACCCGTCATGGTGTATTGGTAGAAGTTTATGGTGAAGGATTGCTGATTGTCGGTGACAGCGGCGTTGGTAAAAGTGAAACGGCTATTGAACTGGTCAAGCGTGGTCATCGTCTGATTGCCGATGATGCGGTGGAAATCCGCAAGGTTTCCAATAAACAGCTGATCGGACAGTCACCGGCGAATATCCGCCATTTTATCGAGCTGAGAGGTATTGGTATTATCAATGCCAGAAGACTGTTCGGTATGGGTTCTGTCAAGATGAGCGAAAAGATTGATATGGTTATCAATCTGGAACTGTGGGACAGCAAAAAAGTCTATGACCGCATGGGCATGAGTAATGAAATGACGGAGATTCTCGGCAATCAGGTACCGATCCTGACCATTCCCGTCAAACCGGGACGTAACTTAGCGGTTATTATTGAAGTAGCCGCCATGAATAATCGTCAGCGGAAAATGGGCTATAATGCTGCCCGTGAGCTGTTCCAGGCACTGGGACTGGAATATCCCGAGGAAGAGGAAAATAATGTTAAAATGGTGGAATTCTGATAAGGTCTGTGCTTTTTGCATATTAAGCGGAATGATTCCCGAAAGGAGAACAATATGATAAGCAGCGAAATTAAGGAACTTATAAA
>ONYQ01000047.1 GCA_900322145.1 uncultured Eubacteriales bacterium | reverse complement strand
ACCCAACACAAAAGTTTCGCTCAAGCCTTTTCAAAGGCTTGCGGGGTTTGGGGCAGCGCCCCAATGGGGTTTGGGGTGAAACCCCAACATTCAGTGCCGACAGGCAAGAAGATCAATTAGTCGAAAGACAGATAGGTAACGGTATCGGTATCCAGCTGGTCAACGGATTCTGACGGTTCACACAAGGGTATCTGACGACCCGGACGGATAAACACCGGTACTTCATCCAATCCTACCGTAATGAAATGGTGTCCCTTCGGCAAACGCTCGGAACGTACCACTTCTGCCCCTTTGAACAGCACAAAACGCATTTCTTCGGGCAGATACACCGTCCGGCCAATTGCATTCTGCTCATAAACGGGTGCAATCATCAGATCATCACTCAACAGCAACTGATCTTCTATGTGACAGGCTATCTTATCCTGCGGATAGGCAAACGCCAACGGCTTGAATAACATTTCGTTCTGTTCACAAGCCTTGATGTACTCACGGTACAGATACGGAATCAAACGGTAACGCAAGGACACCAACCCACGAAAGGCCTCTGTATCACCAAAAGCATAACATTCCTGATGACGGGTACCTAAAGCGCTGTGATTACGCATCAATGGTGTGAATAAGCCGAAGGCCAGCCAGCGCAGGACTAAATCACGGGTACTGTTCGCACCGAATCCGCCTAAATCGGCACCGCAGTACAGAAAACCGCACATATTCAATGAGGGCATCATTTTGATATTCAGCAGTAAATGCGACCACCATGACTGGTTATCGCCTGTCCAAAGACCGCCGTAACGGTGCATACCGATATAAGAAGAACGGGAAAATAACAGGATACGCTTATCCGGCACTAATGCCTGAAAAGCTTCGGCGGCGGCTCTTGTCATGTTATAACCGTAAAGATTATGTACCTGCTCATGACACACCGATTCCCCGTTGATGGTATGATACATGGCGGCGTAATCCTTGCGGCGATTTGCCAGACCCCCTACACGGCCGCCCAACTCAAAGAATTTATTGGAATCGTTGCAAGAGAAATCGAAGTTTTTGAGATAATCCACTGCTTCCGCAATACCTTCATCCGTATAGAACATCGCCGGCTCATTCATATCATTCCAGAAACCTTCAATACCGGCTTCCAGCAGCGTCTGATACTGATGTCCGAACCAACGGCGGACTTCCGGATTCAGAAAATCAGGAAAATGAGTCCGTCCCGGCCATACACCGGCCACAAAATCCGTTCCGTCCTTGCGTTTACAGAAATAGCCCTTTGCCTTGCCTTCCTCATAAACATCATAACCGTCCTCGATTTTGACACCGGCATCAATAATGGGTACCAGATGAATATGCTGTGCCTTCATTTCCTCTACAAATGCCTTGAAATGAGGGAACCGTTCCTCACTGACGGTGAAATCCTTATAGGCCTCCATATAGTCAATATCCAGATAGACCGCATCTATCGGAATCTGATGTTCACGATACTGCCGGACAACCTCCCGCACTTCATCGGCGGTATAATAACTCCAGCGGCACTGCTGAAAGCCAAACGCCCAGAAAGGCGCTATATAACTTTGCCCGATGACACGGCGGAACTGACGGATAATATCATAAGCATTATCCCCTTCAATGATATACAGCACAAAATCCTTTACGGAAGGTGTAATCGCTAAACGGTCATACACCGTATAACCGATATCAAAGGTAACCTGTGCGCCGCAATCCACGAAAATACCATAGGAAGTCTTACCGCTCACCACAATAAAATTATGAGAGCCATACAGGGAACGCTTTTCCTCAGTATGGTAAGGGTCATCACTGTTGAAACTTTCATAAATATGCCCACGCTTATTGATGCCTCGGGGGGCTTCGCCTAATCCATAAACAATATCTTCATCGTTCAGGGTACTGCTGAAGGTCATTTTTCCTTCCTTGTCGGTCTGCACTGTCAGATACGGTACGGCTTCCTGTGACAGAGAAATATCCTCGATGACTGCCTCCGTCGGAATCGGCTGACCGTAAACAAATTTTTTGAGCATGATAACGCTCCTTTCATCCGCATTTTTTCGTATTATACCATACAACACTGCTAAAAATCCACTGTTTTGTTCAAAAAGACTGTGGAAACAAAAAAATATAGCCACATTGATGCCAACGGGAACCCCTTCTTGAACCCGTTAAACATCTATGTGACCGTATTTTTGCAAGCAATAACAGAAAGGCCCGTTTCCATCCATTAATTGTGCATTATTATATTACCTTAATTCCTTTCAAATGTCAATAAAATTATTATGACATTTCAACAAATTCGTGTGAAAATATTTTAACTCTCTCACAAATTTTGTCTGACATCCGCAAAATTTCTTCTTTCCTGCAACGTTATGAAACGACTTCTTACAGCATACCGTCAGAAAATAAACGGCAAAAAAATACTTGACACGACAAAAATACAAATTGTTATTTTTAACCCGAAATCCCTTACAAGGGATAACAAAAATGTCAATGTTTAAAACTCGGAAAATTCTTCCACCGTTAAAACGTTGATTTATCAACCATTTCAACAGAGTTTTCAACACCTTTTAACCCCGTTTTCCACTTTTTTAACCGAGTTTTCAACATTACAAATAGTATAATGAGGAAAACTTCCGCCGCATGGAATATTTTTCCTGACTTATGCCCATGCTTTTCACATCAACCATTCTGTCAAGGAGGAACCGTTATGATTAAAGGTATCAACCATACCATGATCGAGCTTTCGGATACCGGAAATGAATATTATGAACGTGCTATTCTCATCATCAGACCCGTTTATGCTTCGGCACAACGTGCCGTTCTGGAACAGGAAGCCCGCCGTATGCTGAAAAACATGGATGCACCGGCTATTCTGCATCGCCGCAAGCCCTATCTCCGTCCTATGCTGATCGGTATCGGCTGTCTGGTGACCGGATTACTGACAGGCTTTTTTCTCCACTGAAACGGTATGTTTTCCACGCATCCGTCATAGAATACACCGAGTATTTTATCACGGAGACGGAGCTGATCGCTTGTCTAAAAAAAATCTGTCCCTTCATATTTTCTTTACCTTCCTGTGCGGCTTTGTACTGCACATTTCCTATGAAAGCTCCGGTGCCGCCGTATGGAGCATTCTGATTTCCAGCACTAACGGCAGTCCCTGGGAACTGACGAAGCCTTTTTTGCTGGTGTATATCTTCTGGAGCTTTCTGGAAATGTCCTGTCACCGGCCGCATCTGCTTCACTATGTCTGTACACGCATCCTTTCTCTGCACGTTTTTTGTTGGCTGTCCTTAGGCACATTGTCCGTTCTGCGGCTGTTGACCGATCATAAAATCATTCTGTTCGGCGGTTTACTGCTGTGTCTGACACTTTCGGAAATGCTTTTGTGGCATTGGTATGCCTCCGCCTGCCGCTTTGAGCTGTTCTTTGTGCCGATTCTTCTGTCAATGTTCGTGTTATTCTTCTGTCTGCTGTTCTGCAGTGTCCATCCTATGCCGCTTCCCTTCTTCTCCCCCTGACGGTCATTCCTGCTTCTGTTTCTCGCTTTTGCCGGAAAATCACCGACAGAGTCGTTATGTTGACTTTGCCGGCGCAAAGTGATAGAATTATTATGGCTTTTTATATGCTTTGGGAACGATAAAAACGACAACCATTCCAAAGGACGTGCATAACACTATGAAAATCATCAAAAGCATCGTTCGTTTCCTGATGATCATCGGTTCGGCACTCATGATATTATGGTATATCGCCTCTGCGATTATCAATATCGGCAGTATCATCGGCACCCTGTTATTTGGCCTGATCGGCGCTTGTGCCGTTTTTTGTAACAACATTACTGCTTTTCTGCGAAAACTGCGGCAGAAAAAAGTCTGGCGTATCCTTACCAATCTGTTGGCTGCTTTAACCGGTATATTGGCCGTTTACGTCATCGTCATTCTGTTTGTCATGGCCGCTTTTGCCAACAAAGCACCGGCCGAAAATGCTACCCTGATCGTACTGGGCTGTCAGGTTAACGGCAGCCGTCCCAGTCTGATGCTGCAAAGACGTATCGAAGCAGCCTATACTTATCTGAAAGACCATCCGCAAGCCGTTTGTATTGCTTCCGGCGGCAAGGGCACGAATGAGCAGATCAGTGAAGCCCAATGTATCTATGACCGCCTGACGGCGCAGGGCATCGCACCGGAACGCATTTACTTAGAAGACCGGTCTGTGAATACCCAGCAGAACCTTGCTTTTTCCTGTGCCATTATCGAACAGGAAGGGCTTTCCCGTTCCTTAGCCATCGTCACAGACGGTTTCCATGAACTGAGAGCGGCACGCATCGCACAGCGTAACGGCTATGTCTGCGGTGCCGTACCGGCGGATACCCCTTTCCACTTGTCTGCTAATTTTACTACCCGTGAAATTCTTGCGATTACCGCCGATCTGCTGCATGGACTATAAAACAGGCAGTATACCGTTGAAAACAGGAAAAAGCCGCCCCCACAAGTCAATACGTTATCATCCAAAAGAATCCGGCATCATGTTTTTTAGGAAGAAAGCGAGCAGAGATAACCATGAAAAGAGGAATATGGTTCACCATACTGACCATTCTGCTGACGGCAGCCGTCGTTGTGCTGCCGATGATACAAGCCTCCCTGACCGAGCAGCCGCCAACTGTCACACCGGGAGTGGAAAAATCAAAACATAATATCGTAGAATCCAGCGAGGAAACGAAAACGCAGCAAAAAGATGACAATACCGGCCTGAAGGACGAAACGGTTCAATATTTTGTAACACTGACCGAACCGGCGCTGATTGACACTTACTTATCACCCGGCAATGCTTATGCCGATATACGGACACTGCTGCTGTCAACGGAAGGAAAATCCTATGCCGATACCGTCAAGCGCAGTCAGGCTGTTGCCAAAGCCAGTATCAAAAAACTGGTACCTGATTCCGATTTTACCGGCAGCCGTACCCTCTCCGCTTTATGGAACGGAATGACCTTCCGTGCCCCTCTGAGTGTCAGGGATAAGATTGCTAAAATCAATGGTGTCGCCAATGTTTATGTGCTGTCCGATGAATGGTACTGTCTTGATGAACTGACGGACCCAACCGTATCCGCCGCCCCCGTTACCGATGAAACCATTCTGCCGGATACAGCCGAAAATACCGACAGTGAAAATACAGCCGCTATAGAAACTGCCCTTCGCTATGCCCCCGCTCAGACACTGCAAAAGGCTTATCGGGAGCAAATAGAGGCTGACAGTGATTTAACCGCCGCCTATCAGGGACAGGGAACGCTGATTGCCGTGATCGACAGTGAATTCGACACCGCCGATCCCGTCTTTTCCCATACCCCCGAAACCGGTGTATGGACTCCTTCCTTGTTGTCTACTCTTTCACGGTACATCCGTCTTAACATCACCGAAAAACAACAGATCGAAAGCTGTTATATCAGTCCCAAAATCATCTACGCCTACGACTATGCGGAAATGGATTACAACACGGCCGATCCTGACCTGTATCACGGTACATTAACGGCCGCTATTGCCGCCGGTCACAACGGTGAAACCGGTGACAACGCTTATCAGGGCATTGCCCCTGAAGCGCAATTGGCTCTTATGAAAATTGCCTCCGCCAGATCTGCCAACGGCCGTATTACCGTACAAACAGCCGCCCTGCTTGCCGCTTTGGACGATGCCGTCAAATTAGGTGCTGATGCCGTGAATCTCAGCTTCGGCAGTGAAAATCTCAGCGCCAACAGCGATCTTTACCAGACCGCTTTTCAAAAACTGCAAAAAGCCGGTATAGCACTCTTTGCCGCAGCAGGCAACAGCGGTTATAACGGTCAGACACTCGGTCAGGAACTGCAGGCCGGTGATATCTTCTATGGAACACAAAATACACTTGCCGCTATGCCGGGTGTTACCTCTGTCGGTGCGGTACAAAGCACACTGCACGTCAGACACTTTATCACCATCGGAGATACCAAGCTGTATTACCGCAGCTTATCGGATGTACCGCTGACCGATATTCTGCATTACGCCGAACCGACACCGACTCCTTCCGAGGAATCCTCCGACCTATCGGATATTTCTGCCGAAAGCAGTACAGATATCAGTGAAATCAGCACCATAGCCGAATCCTCCCTTCCCTATGAAACTTCTTTGTCTACAGAAACGACAGAAACTTCTGACATTTCCGATACGCCCACCGTTCTGCCGCAGCAGCATAACGAATATTTCTACATAAACCCCAATGGCCGCACTACCGTTCTTCATGAAGCCGATGTGAAAGGTCGTCTGCTGATTTTAGATGTCAGTCTTATCAAAAATTGGCCGGCTGCTTTACAGGAAGCGGCCAATAAGGGTGCCGCCGCCATTGCTTTAATGAACCTTGATGATACAGATGTACCGATACACTACGGTATGCCTTTCCTTGTTCTGGAAGAAAACTATACCAACGTATTTCTCCAACAACCCACAGGCACTTATGAAATGGATCTCAACGATGAACTGACCGAAAATCCTTCTGCCGGTCGTATATCCGACTTCACCTCCTACAGCAATGTACAGCCTTCTGCATTATCACGCATGATGGCACCCGGCGAGGATATTTATGCCGCTGTCAGCGATAACGGCCGTTCCCTTCTGACAGGTACCTCTGCCGCCGCTCCCGGTATTACGGGCGCTTATGTCATCCTCAAGCAGTATTTGTCCGATTTGTCTGCCGTCAGCGAACTTTCTCCCGCTGAAAAGGAACATATTGCTCAATCTCTGCTGCTCAGTACCGCTGCCCCCCTGTCGGTTTCTGATACAGCCCAAACTAAATTGTATGCTTCGCCACGGGTACAGGGTTTCGGTCTTCTGCAGTTGGATAAAGCCCTTCGTGCCAATGCCTATCTGTCTACCGCTTCACAAAGCATTGAAGCAGTCCCTCTCCGTATCCAAGAGGACGGTACCTGCCAATTCTCTTTTACACTGCATAATCTCTCGGAACAAACCCGTACTTATGTTCCTCATTTTGTCCTGCAAACGGATCGCCTGCAGAGCGGTATCAATACCCTGCGCCCTCGTTCCCTGACAACGGAAGCCGCTATGCGGTTTGCTATCAACGATAACCCCATCTCTGTTATAACCATAAAAGGCGGCCGCTCGGCAGAAATCTCCGCTACCCTGACCATAAAATCCGCCATGCTGTCTACTTTGCAGGAAGAATTCCCCTCCGGCTGTTATCTGGACGGTTATCTTCTGCTCATTCCACTGGATCTCTCACCCCGTCTGAGTCTGCCGCTGACCGGCTTTTATCAGCCGGCATCCTCCTATACTCCTTTTGACAATACCATTTATGACGAGGATGAAAGCTTCATCGAACCGGACAGTTATCTCACCGCCGTTGCTTACCGCAGCAACGCCTACCAAAGCACCCCTCTCCTATCCTATCAGAATCATCTGCTCTATTCACCGGAAGCCATCCGTACCGTCACGGACAACAACAACTATGGCATTTCCTTCATTCTGCCGGATATCTATCCCTTGTGCGATTTATACGACTATACCATCACCCTCTATAACAGCAGCGGCAAATCCCTGTACAGTGAAAATTACGGTACAGTTTCCGCTTACCGTGAAAAGGATAAACGTCCCTTTGAAAAACTCCTCAACGGCAATAAGGGACTGCGGGAATGTTTCCTGCATCTGGACAGCGGTACCTATCGTTATGAAATTGCCGCCCGTATGCGGCAGCCTGACGGAAATCTGTCAGCCGTTTTCCGCAAATCCTATTCCTTTGTCATGGATACGGAAAAACCCAAAGTATTGTCGGCACAAACCGTACAGCAGGACGGCCGGACTATTCTCTCATTGACCGCTAAGGATACCAACGGTCTGCAGGGCTTTACCCTCTATGCGGCCGCTTATGACAGTCAAAAAAAGAAATATGACTACCTTGACAATCTGGACACCATGATACAGGCCGGTTATCTGGCCGCAGATGCCTATACGCTCATCGGTCAGCAGAATAACGAGGACGGCTCGCAGACGTTCCGCTATGATGTGACAAATCTGCCAAAAGAACTGCGGAAGCTATCCGTTAATACCCAGACCTGGTCCACCTATTGTTTGGATGAACGTATTGCTTTCAAAGCCATTGACAATGCGTATAATGCCTCGTCTGTCAGTATGGCGGATGCTATCGAATTCGGCAGTGCTTCTTTCCGTTTTACCGATCAGGACGGTAACCCCGCCAAAGGAATCCGTGTCACCATCGACCATACAACGGTCACCTCCAACAAGGACGGTGTAGCTTATTTCGATCATTTAGCCCCTAACTATTACCACGCCATCCTGCACTATACTACGGAAGATTATCGCATCGAAACGACCGATTATCTGGTATCCATCCTACCTGACCGGCTCCATTATAGTCAGGAACAGACCGTGACCGCCCTAAAACCCTATATTCCTGAAGAAACACCGTCTCCGGAAACCGTTTCCTACACTTCCGCTCCTTCGGCGGCCGAAGATGACCCCCTCTATGCCTTCTTCTTTGTCGGCACCTTCCTCACAATCTGTATTATTCTTTTCCTGTTCCGCAAAATACGGGAATAATCTCTGGGGGAACCTTTTTCAGCTGAAAAAAGGGTTCCCCCAGTCCATTCCCCAAGAACGATTTCCGTGTTCCTGAACAAAAAGCGGTTGATTTATGGAAACAAACGGAGTATAATGGAAAAGAATTCGTAAAATACGAGAGGAAACAAGAAAGCTATGACCAAAGGAAAATTTATCGTAATAGAAGGGCTGGACGGTTCAGGCAAAGGAACCCAGATCACCCTTCTGACCGAAGCGCTCCGCCGTATGGGAAGCAAGGTACACCGTACCGCAGAACCGACGGACTCGGTAACAGGCGGCTTACTGCGGGACGCACTGGGCGGCTTTGTTCAGCGGGATGCTTATGAATTGTCGGCACTGTTCCTGTCGGACAGGATTTTTCATAACGTCAATCCTAAAAACGGTATCCGTCACTATCTGGAACAAGGGTATGATGTCATCTGCGACCGTTATTATTACTCGTCCTTTGCCTATCAGGGCATGGATGCCGATTTATCGTGGGTCATGGATATGAATCTGCATTGTCCGGAAATTCTGAAACCGGACCTGTGCATTTTCTTAGACATTTCCCCCGCTGTCGGAGAAGAACGGCTCAGCAGTGACCGCTCCCATCGGGAAATTTATGAGAACGTTGCAACACAACAGCGTGTACGGAAACGTTTTTTGGAGGTCTTTGACCTGCTCAAAGACAACGAAAATATAAAAATCGTCGATGCCGCCCGTTCCGTCGAAGCGGTATCGGCTGATATAATAAAAATTTGCGAAGCATTAAAGGAGAAATGAACCATGGCATACCATATCAATACCAAATGTGTACAGGCCGGCTATGAGCCGAAAAACGGTGAATCCCGTGTACTTCCTATCGTACAAAGCACCACCTTCAAGTACGATTCCGCCGCTACCCTCGGCAAGCTGTTCGACCTGGAAGAGGACGGCTTTTTCTACACCCGTCTGGCAAATCCTACCCTGAGTGCTGTCGCCGCTAAAATTGCCGCTCTCGAAGGCGGTGTCGGCGCCATGCTGACGGCTTCCGGTCAGGCCGCTTCTATGCTGTCTATCACTAATATCTGTCATTCCGGCGATCATGTTGTCTGCGCCAGCGCTATCTATGGCGGTACTTTCAACCTCTTTAATAAATCCCTGCGTGAACTCGGTATTGACTTCACCTTTGTGACACCTGATGCCACTGAGGAAACCATCAACGCCGCTTTTCAGGATAATACCCGTGCGGTATTCGTGGAGAGCGTTTCCAATCCTTCTCTGGATGTCGCTGACGTGGAACTGTATGCCAAATTAGCCCACGCTCACGGTGTACCGCTGATTGTGGATAACACCTTCCCGACACCCGTACTGTTCCGTCCGTTTGAATGGGGTGCCGATATCGTTGTACATTCCACTTCCAAATATATGGACGGTCATGCTGTCGCCCTCGGCGGCGTTATCGTTGACAGCGGCAACTTCGACTGGACTAACGGCAAATATCCTGCTTTCACGGAGCCGGACGAATCCTATCACGGCGTTATCTATACCGAAAAATTCGGCAAGGCCGCCTATATCACCAAATGCGTTACCCACATGATGAGAGATTACGGTCCCCAGCAAAGTCCGCAGAATGCGTTCCTGCTGAATCTCGGTCTGGAAACGCTGTTTCTGCGCATGGAACGTCACTGTGCCAATGCTCTGGCAGTAGCGAAATTTCTGGAGCAAAGCGATAAAATCGAGTGGGTAAACTATCCCGGTCTGGAAAGCAGCAAGTATTATGAGCGCTGCCAGAAATATATGCCTAACGGTTGCTGCGGTGTTATCTCCTTCGGCGTAAAGGGTGGCCGTGAAAAGGCAATGCAGTTCATGGATTCCCTTGAACTGACAAAGCTACCCATCGTCAGCTCACCGATCAGCAGTTGGAGGACTGCGGCGTAAAACCCAATCTGATTCGTATGTCTGTCGGCATTGAATATGTGGATGATATCCTCGCCGACATCAAGCAGGCTCTCGATAAAATCTGACAGAAACGGAGGACAAAAGGATGAAAAAGCACTTGCCTTCCTTACTGCTGTGTGCTGTTCTGGCTCTGGTATGCACCTCCTGTTCTTCCGGAACGACCACACAAAACAGCAGTACACCGTCCTCTGCCGTTTCAGCCGAAAGTACCGCCTCTGAAACTTCCGATACCGCTTCACAAACGGTTTCCGATAACACCAGTCACAAACGGTTTCCGATAACACCAGTACCAGTCAAACGGAAAGCACCGTATCCGCCGCTGAATCCGGCACTCTGATTGACGAAAGTGATCCTCTCAAATCCCAAAAGGAAATCATTTTCCAGACTCTCAAAGCGTTGGTCAATGATCCCTCCGCAAATATCCGGAACTATCCTTCGCGTTTGCCGACCTATACATCCGAACTGTCAAAAGCATTGCAAGAACAGGGCGTACAGTTTACCTTTATATCCTTCACGGCCGACAAAAGTGACCCTCTCAACCTTTCTCTTTACCGAGCTTATGGCACCTTTGGCGACGGTACCAAATGGGGATTTGTCTTTTCCGATTTTCTGCCGGCCGAAACCAACTAATATATACCTCTCCCCTGCTGTCTGTCAGCAGGGGCGTTTTTTGCTGTTTTAGCATAAATTAACCGCCCGCAGCATATACTTAAAACAAATCCGCATCCCTCCACAATCATTGCACATTGCACATTGCTAATTGCACATTGAAAAGGCGGTGAGTTCGTGCAGTTCAAACAATTCCAATGGAAAACCTTCTGGTACTCTTTTGCGCTGACATTTCTGTTTGCCATCGGCGGCGGTATTGTAACATACGCCGG
>ONYQ01000070.1:922-9950 GCA_900322145.1 uncultured Eubacteriales bacterium | reverse complement strand
CCGCATCCACGAACAATCCGATACTGGCCACTGTCGTCTTGATTTCTGTCTTACCTTTATACTTGGTATTCAGCTTGAGATCCAGCGCACCCGTACCAAAATCCAGAGAATACTCATCGACCTGCTGATTCTTGAACATATAGATGATATCAGAGGTCGGATACTCTTCCTTCGGCTGAAGGGTGAAGATCAGTGAAATGACGATAATCAGCACGATCGGGATGCCGAGATAGATCAGAAGATTGCGAATTGTTTTCTTGTTTTCCAAGTGCTTGTCACTCCTTTGTTATTGACCGTTGGCGCAGTTCAGGAATAAATTTCCGATTTGAGTACGCCGACATACGGCAGATTGCGGTAATGCTCGCTGTAATCCAGCCCATAGCCGACAATAAACAGATCCTCGATCACACGGCCGGTATAATCGGCCTTGATCGGTTTTTTCCGTCTGCTCGGCTTATCAAACAGGGTGCAGATTTTAACGGAAGCGGCACCCTTCTCCAACAGATGATTTTTCAGGCAGGAAAGGGTGTTGCCGGTATCAAGGATATCCTCTACGATCAGCACATCACGCCCGATGACATTACAGGTAATATCCTTTGTGATATTGACCACACCGGAAGAAACAGCGTTATTGCCATAGCTTGAAGCGGCCATAAAATCCAGCTGACAGTTATCCAGCGTCAGCTGACGGAAGAGATCGGCTAAAAATATCACGCCGCCCTTGAGAACACCGACAACGATCAATTCCCGTCCGGCATAATCTGCATTGATTTTTTCCGCCATAGCCGCTACTGTTTTGGCCAGTTCTTCCTCGTTCATGAGTTCCTCAAAAATATCCTTGTGCAGCATACAATCAACATCCTTTCATTATACATTTTGTGGTCGGATCACCAACACACTTTTGGTTGCTTCCGTTACGGCATACGCCTGTCCGACACCGATGCCCTCAAGCCATAAAACCTGCGTTCCGTCTGCCAGCAAAACGATGCTGTCCCGCTGTTCCCGTGGCACCTTACATTCAATCAGCAGCTTCTTCACCGATTTTGTCACATTCCGGCGCCAGAGTGTCAGCTGATCGCCGCTCCTTCTGGCACGAAAACAGCTTGTTATTGGTATTGTATCATAATCCAGCGAATTAGCAAGCAAAAATTGATGATTTTTTTCGCCGTTGTGAAATTCCTCTATATTCACATACAGTAAATCTATTTTTTTGTTCAAAACAGTCAACGCCTGCTGTCCCTGCCAGCCGCTGATTACTTCATCCTGCGGTAATGTCTGACGATAGATACGAAAAATACCCTGACTCATCACCGCCGTTACACCACCGCCTATTTCTACAGCACCACCATTATACACAATTTTATGCAAAAGTGCAAGGTGCTTTGCTTCTGGAATCAATGCCAATTCTGCGCACAGCTTTCTGACAGCTGCGGCAAAAACTGCCTCCGGCAGCGTTTGCAATACCGCCGCCGCATAACCGCCGCTGACCGTTGCCTGTATCAGGGCAGCCTCCGCCGCTTGTGACAGATACGCTTCCGTTTCACGCATCCGCTGTGACAATCCGCTCACGGCACTTTCGAGCGAAGGGTTGAGTTCCTTCAGTACCGGAACAACATCCCACCGTATACGGTTCCGGCTGTAGTCTTTCGTCAGGTTGGTACTGTCGGTCACATACGTCAATTGCTGTTCAAGGCAATACGCTTCAATTTCATTGCGTGTTACCTCAATCAACGGACGGATGATATTGCCCCGACAGGGCGGTATTCCACACAAGCCTGTAATACCGCTGCCCCGTGTCAGATGAAATAATACCGTTTCGGTATTATCAGAGGCGGTATGCGCTGTAGCGATCTTCGCACCAAGCGCCGCCGCTTTTTCTTCAAAAAAGGCATACCGTATTTCACGGCCGCATTGTTCCGTACCAATTTTCCGGCGCTTCGCTTCTGCGCCTACATCCTTATGCAGTACAAACAGCGGTACTTGCAGTTGTTCACAAAGCTGCGCCGTAAACGCCTCATCCCTGTCTGCTTCTGCTCCACGCAGACCGTGATGCACATGACAGGCATATACCGTTAGTCCCATCACTTTCCGCAGCATACATAAACAATGCAGCAGCGCACAGGAATCCGCTCCGCCCGATACTCCGACCAGAACTTTTTCGCCTTCCGTCAGCATATTATATTTCCGTATCGTTTCCCATACTTTCTGTTCCATTTTTTTCTCCTGTCGGGGCTTTGATGCTCGCCTGTCGGATGGGTCGGCGCTGCCCCTCAAGCCTTTGAAAAAGCTTGCGCCAAACTTTTAACTTGTCTGCTATGATAGATATCCGCAATGCACCAAAAAATCATTATGCATTATGAATTATGCACTATGAATTGCTTACACGTTGTCCTGTGCAACGGCAGTAAACCGCATGAACTCGCCCTGCCAATGCAGCGGTACGGAACGGGTCTCGCCGTGACGGTTTTTTGCTACGATACACTCTCCGCTGTTCCTGTCGGCATCCTCGCTGACACCATCCGTATTCTTATAATAATCTTCACGATACAAAAACAGAACAATATCCGCATCCTGCTCAATGGAACCGGAATCTCTCAGGTCAGAAAGCTGCGGCTTATGCTCGGCACGTTGTTCACTGGCACGGGAAAGCTGTGACAGGGTCAGCACCGGTATCTGGAATTCCTTCGCTAAAATTTTCAGGCTGCGGGTAATTTCGGATATTTCCTGCACACGGTTATCAATGCGTCGGGAGGAGGACATCAGCTGCAAATAGTCGATGATGACCATATCCACATTTTTCAGGCGGCGCAGCTTCGCTTTGATTTCGGGTACCGTAATACCCGGTGTACCGTCCAGATATAATTCTGCTTTGGAAAGAATGTCGCCTGCTTCGATCAGCCGCACCCATTCCTCCGTACTTAATTTACCGGTACGCAAAGTGGTACCGGAAATCAGCGCCTCCATTGACAGCAATCGGGAAGCCAGCTGTTCGGATGACATTTCCAGCGAGAAAAAAGCCACCCGCCGCTTACACTTGACCGATACATGCTTGGCAATATTCAGTGCAAAGCTCGTTTTACCCATACCGGGACGAGCCGCCAATAAAATCAGATCGGAACGGTTCAGACCGGTAATGACATTATCCAACAAACCGATACCGGTCGGAATACCCCGATACAGATCGGCTTCTTCGGAATTGAGCATATCCAGACGGTCAAAGGTTTCTAACAGAACGTCACTCAGCCTCTGCAGACCGCTGCGTCCCTTGTCATCACGAATATCATAGATGCGCTGTTCCGCCGCATCTATGAGCCGTCCGATGTCTCCTTCCGGATTTTCTGCACTGTCAATGATTTCACGGGCGGAAATAATCAGCCGGCGGAGCTGATAATTGTCCCGCACGATTTTGGCATACTGCTTGACACGATGAATTTTCGGCACAAAATTGGCCAGCTGTACCACATAATTCTTGAATTCACCGTCCGAAACGTCCATTTTGCTTTTCAGCTTCTCCGTGACGGTGACCACATCCACCGGCTGATTCAGCGTGAACAGTTCCAGCATTGTCCGGTAAATTTCCTTGTGCATAGCCAGATAGAAATAGTCGCCTGACGGCAGTATTTCCATGACCTCAACCAGACAATCCGCTTCCAGAAAAATGGCGCCCAGAACGGATTTTTCCGCCTCAGAACTGAACGGCATCGCTGCACCGTCCGTCATAAATCCAATTTCTTGTTCTTCTGCCATAAGTTCCTCCTCATAACGCTATAACACAAATCATTCGGAATTCCTGCGAACTCCGAATGATCGAATGGATGAACGTATGATAAAAAGCGCCGCCTTATTCGGCTTCCTTCACCATTACTTTGATGTGGGCGGCAATACCGGTATAAAGCTTGATTTCACAATTATAGGTACCAAATGCCTTGATATCACTGTCCAGAACAATCTTTCTTTTGTCGATGACAAGACCGAACTTGTTTTTCAGCTCACCGGCAATTTCCTTGCTGGTGACCGACCCGAACAGCCGACCGCCCTGACCGGCTTTAGCGGTCATTTCCAGCACCTTGCCTTCTAACCTTGCGGCATTTTCACGGGCTTCGGCGGTTTCCACCTCAATTTTATGCTGTCTGGACTGCTCGGCATTTTTCAGTTCATTGAGTGCCTGTGCATCGGCTTCTTTCGCCAGTTTTCTCGGCATGAGAAAATTTCTGGCATAGCCGTCTGATACGTTGACCAAATCCCCCTTCTTACCGGTTCCTTTGACATCCTGCAATAAAATCACTTTCATCCTGTTTCCTCTTTTCTTTGGTAATAATGATTATATAATCCCCCATACCGGCAGACATTCCGCCTGCTGCTTTCATTGTACATTGCACATTGTTTAATGGTTGGGGTCTTCCTTACTGACATCCAGTTCACTGATAATGGATACCAACTGTTCCCTTGCTTCAGCCATACTGGTATTTTCCAGCTGACACGCCGCCATGGTCTGATGACCGCCGCCGCCTAACTGCTCCATGATGATCTGTACATTCAGGTCACCCAGAGAACGGGCGGAAATATTGACGGTCTTGCCGGTTTTGTACAGCACAAAGGATGCTTTGACATTCTCAATGCCTAACAATTCATCCGCCGCCTGTGCCGAAGCAATACGGATATCGGGAATATCCTCATCCGCTACGGCAATCGCACACGAATTGAAAATTTCCGCTTCGCTCACCAGCTTATACTTGACTTTATAAGTATCAATCGAATTGGAAAACAGCCGCTTGACTTCGACTGTATCCGCACCGTTGCTCCGCAGATAGGCGGCCGCTTCAAAGGTACGCACACCGGTACGCAGCACAAAATTCTTGGTATCCAGCATGATGCCCGACAGCAGCGCTTCACTTTCCAATCGACTCAGAGAACCGTGTCCCAGATACTGCACCAGTTCCGCTGTCATTTCTGAAGCCGACGAAGCCGTAGGCTCATGATAGAATACCAGCGCCTTATCAATATGATTGACCATCATGCGATGGTGGTCAATGACGACCACCCGACTGCAGCGTTCATAGATCGTCTTGGACTCCAGAAAATTCGGAGAATGGGTATCTACAATAATCAGCAGCGAATGATCGTCCAGCAAATCCAGCGCTTCATCCTCTGATTTGAAGATACTTTCAAACCCTGCTTTTTCAAAGCTGCTGACCAGTGACCGTGCTAAGGTCTGCTGACGATTGATCAGAATATAGGCATTCTTATGCAGACCCTTGACAACGGCGCTCCACATACCGATACAAGACCCCACAGAATCGAGATCGGAAAAACGATGACCCATAACAATAACATTACTGCTGTTATTGATATGATTTGTGAGCGTATTGGCAATAACACGGGTACGCACCTTATCACGCTTTTCAATACCCTTGGAAACGCCGCCGAAAAACTGATAGGAATCGCCTTTTTTAACAGCCGCCTGATCGCCGCCACGCCCCAATGCCATATCCAATGCTTGTCTTGCCCACTGTTCATTTTCCTTGAAGGAACTGCCGCCGTGTCCGATACCCAGCGAAACGGTCGCATTCATCCTGTCATGGATACGAATGGCACGGATATCATCCAATATACGGAACTTTTCCTCAAAGAACCGCTTGATATCCCGTTCTTCCATGACAACCACATATCGTCCGCCGCTCATTTTCTTATAAAATCCTTTTGTAGCGGATACCCATTTCACAATAGCCTGTTCCACCGCTACTGTTACCTGAATGGCTTCACTGTTATCCGTTTCACGTTCCAGCTCATCTTTATTATCAAAGGCTACGATACACACGACCGGACGTGATGCCACATATTCATCCGAATTGGTCTTGTAGGTATCATCATCAATGAAATAGACCGTGGCACCGTATTCGTGCCTGACCCCAAAGGCAATATACCAATGGTCACTATAATTCGTATCAACACCGTTTTTGTCAAAGATCGCATCTGCATTATCATCCGGCAGATACTTTTTGATATTATCGCCCAGCGGTTCTTCCTTCCGGCATACCATCTCCTTAAACAGATGATTTGCCGCTATGATCTCGTCATTAGGCCCCAGTATCACCGCCGGCATACGGATGTCATCAATATTGCGGGCTTCTTCTTTGAACATCTGCCGTATGGAACTGGTCAGCACAGCGGCAATATACCTTTTAAGGTTGACGATACTCATTACCACGACAACTGTCGCCGCCAAAGCCAACAATAATTCGCCCAAAAAGATGATAACACTATAGCGGAGCGAAATGAATGCCATGATAAACATTACCGCCGCAAATACGGCAAATAACGGTACTATGAAATTCGCATTTTCTTTTTTTCTCAACTGCTTCACCACCGATGAAAGAAATGAACACACTGCGCCGCCGTCAGATATGATAAAGCTCTGTATCAGCAGCGGTCATTGGCTCATACTTCCATAATAATCGGGAGTATCATCGGGCTTCTCCTTGTTTTATCATATAACAGCTTGGACAGTTCATCCTTGATCGTGTTCTTGATAACACCCCATTCATGAACGCCTTCCGTCATGCAATCCTGCAGGGTTTCCTCCACAATCCGTCTGGCGCCTTCCATCAACGGTTCGTTTTCCCGTACATAGACAAACCCCCTTGATACGATATCAGGACCCGCTACGATATGGCCGTCTTCGCTGTCCAGCGTCACGACAACCACGATCAGACCGTCCTCGCCTAAGTGCTTACGGTCACGCAGTACAATACTGCCGACATCACCGACACCCAGACCGTCTACCAGTACCTTACCCGCCGGAATGCTGGGCAGCTGCTTCATATATTCTTTATTCAGTTCTACCACATTGCCGATATCACCGATAAAGATATTGGAACGGGGCATTCCCATCGCCATGGCTAACTCACCATGCTTGATAAGATGCTTCTGCTCGCCATGAACGGGAATGAAATATTTCGGCTTGGTCAGACCATGCATAATCTTCAGTTCCTCCTGACAGGCATGACCCGAAACGTGTACTTCATACATCGACTCATAAACGACCTTACAGCCATGCTTCATCAGTTCATTGACCACCGAACTGACCGCTTTTTCATTACCGGGAATCGGATTGGCCGAAATAATAATATAATCTTCGGGGCCTACCTCTACCTTGCGGTGATCCGAATAGGCCATACGGGACAGTGCCGACATGGTTTCGCCCTGACTGCCCGTAGTAATCAGCACGATTTCCTCTTTGGCATAGTGTCCCAGCATATCAATATCAATAATCAGGCCGTCCGGCACATCCACATATCCCAGTTCGGAAGCGATCGTCATATTATTGATCATACTTCTGCCGGAAAAAGCCACCTTGCGGCCGTATTTTCTGGCACAGTCCAGTATCTGCTGAATACGTCCCAGATTGGAGGCAAAGGTTGCCACGATGATACGGCTCTTTTCGGCCTCTTTGAAAAGCAGATCGAAGGTATGCGCTACTTTCTGTTCCGTCATCGTATAGCCCGGACGTTCCACATTGGTAGATTCCGCCATGAGCGCCAGTACGCCGGCCTTGCCTAATTCCGCAAAACGAGCCAGATCAATCATGCCGCCGGTCGTCGGCGTACAGTCAATTTTAAAGTCACCTGTATGGACAATCGTACCCGCCGGACTATGGATGGCAATTGCTACCGAATCCGGAATGGAATGATTGACATGGATGAACTCAATCGACATACAGCCTAATTTGATACGCTGACCGGGACGAACGGTATGCAGTTTCGTCTTGCCGACCAGATTATGCTCTTTGAGTTTGCTTTCGACCAATCCTAATGTCAGGGGCGTACCGTAAATCGGCAGATTGATTTTTCGCAGAAGATACGGCAGAGAACCGATATGATCTTCATGGCCGTGTGTGAGTACAACGCCCTTGATTTTATCCTTATTTCTCTCCAGATAGGTAAAGTCGGGAATGACCAGATCGACGCCAAGCATATCGCCATCGGGAAACGCCATACCGCAATCCAGCAGGAACATATCATTATCACATTCAAACAGAGTGATATTCTTGCCGATTTCATTCAGACCGCCTAAAAATGTCACCTTCACCGAATGATCGGCGGCATTATTATAATGTCTTTTCGGCTGATAGGCACCGGGGCGGCTGCTGCCGGTATGTCTGCTCCTTTCCGTAGGCGCCGTTCTTTTTTCCGTATAGGGTAAAGACAAAGCCGAATGATTTTCCGTACGTTCCATTGTTCTCTTGTCGAATTTTCCTCCTGCCGGACCGGAAAGCCGTTTTCCTCCCGTACGGCCGGGGATGTCTTTCTGATGCACCATTCTGCCGTTTCTCGAAAACTTTGAGCCTGAAACACCCTTGTTTCCGTTATTTCTCGGTGCATTCTTTCTGTTAAATTCTGATAGCACGCTTCACAAACCTCCATTTTTTAATTTTTTGACGAGTATTCGCATAAAATCGACCCCATGATCTGTTCTATTTTACCGAACAAATACACGCTTTTCCGAACACAACTATATAATCCATTTTACTCTAACTCGTCCCGTATGTCAAGCCGTTTTTCTCACAGCCGATAGGTATCCGAACGCAAAAGCGGCTTGCATCCAAAGGAAAATCGTGTATAATAGAGAACAGAACGATAACATTTATAGGAGGAAAGGCAGTATGTTCAGAGAAATTGTCCGAAAAAAACAGGCACTTTCACAGGAGGATTGCCGTCAGCTTCTCAAAACCGAAAAACGGGGCGTTTTATCGGTAATCGGTGATGACGGCTATCCTTATGGTCTGCCGATCAACCATTACTACAACGAGGAAGACGGCAAACTCTATTTTCACAGCGGTAAAACCGGCCATAAAATAGATGCCCTCCGGCGCAATCCCAAAGCCTCCTTCTGTGTCTATGACAGCGGCTGGCATAAGGAAGGCGAATGGGCCTTGCATATCCGCAGCGTAATCGTTTTCGGCCGCATCGAAATGCTGCAGGATCACGAGAAAGCTCTCGATATCTGCCGCCGGCTCAGTTGCGGCTTT
>ONYQ01000070.1:0-887 GCA_900322145.1 uncultured Eubacteriales bacterium | reverse complement strand
TAATGAAATAGCCCGTTTCGGTGCCGGTGTATGCGTATTCGTCCTCACACCGGAGCACATCACCGGCAAGCAAGTCAACGAAGCGTGACACACGCACCCTACAGCAAAGGAGTTTTTATCCATGAAACACATCGAAATGTTTACGGACGGCGCCTGCAGCGGTAATCCCGGTCCCGGCGGCTGGGGCACTATCCTGCGTTATAACGGTCATGAAAAGGAGCTTTCCGGCGGTGAAGCCCGGACGACCAACAATCGCATGGAACTGATGGCCGTCATTGAAGGACTCAAAGTCCTCAAAGAGCCGTGTGAGGTACATTTAACCAGTGATTCCCAATACGTCTGCAACGCTATTACAAAGGGATGGGCAAAAAACTGGCAGAAAAATAACTGGATCAAGAGTGATAAATCCAAGGCGAAAAATCCGGAGTTATGGGAAGAACTGCTGTCCCTGCTGGAGATCCATCACCTGACCGTCACCTGGGTACGGGGGCATAACGGTCATCCGGAAAATGAACGCTGTGACGCTTTAGCGGTAGAACAGTCCCGCAAAGCCGCCATGTAATTCCATTCCCCCATCCACTGAACGCAAGCGGAAAAATTTCTCCCTGAGCGACTGGAACTTCCACCATAGATAATCATTCTCTTTTCAACGGACTAATTGACAATGCTAACCATCACTATCGCAGATTGGAACGGTGGCTTGTTAATGCTGCGCTGAAATTGGCTTGATTTTAGCACAAAATCAGGTGGATTTTCCGTGCTGAAAGCGCAGCCGCTCAGGCAGAAATTTTTTCTACCTGAGCGGTTGGAATGATTTTTCCAAAAACAAAAAACGCGCGTGCAACGTGGGCACCCCTCCGCCTCGCTGACGCTCGGCACCTCCCCTG
>ONYQ01000021.1 GCA_900322145.1 uncultured Eubacteriales bacterium | reverse complement strand
CGAAGAATACGCCGATTGATAAGCTGTTATACGGCGGTTATTCTACGCTGTCGCTCGGTTATGCCGGCTTGTGGGAATGTGTCTATAGCCTGATTGAAACGTCCGTAATATTTCGGCTGGCCGTTTTCATCGACATAAGGTGTCAGGAAACTGCGGCAGCCCATACAAGTATAACAATGTCCTTCGCCGTTCTTGTCAACCTTATTTTTAAGCATGACCTTTTCCGAAATGTAATCCGGCACCATTCTCTTGGCGGTACACTTGGCCGCCAATTCCGTCAGATACCAGTATTTTCCTTCGGGGGTAATATTATCTTCTTCCAAGACATAAATCAGCTTCGGGAAAGCCGGTGTCACCCATACGCCTTCTTCATTCTTTACGCCAATATAACGCTGACGAAGGGTTTCCTCGATAATCATCGCCAGATCTCTTTTCTCATTCTCATCTCTGGCTTCATTCAGATACATGAATACCGTGACAAAGGGTGCCTGTCCGTTGGTGGTAAGCAGTGTGACTACCTGATACTGAATGGTCTGTACACCTTTGGTAATTTCCTTGCGGAGCCGTTCTTCCACAATGGCATCCACTTTTTCTTCCGGAATGGTACAGCCCATTTCTTCCAATTCGGCAGTGAATTCCCGCTTGATTTTCTCACGGGAAATCTGCACAAACGGCGCTAAATGCGTCAGACTGATACTCTGACCGCCGTACTGGTTACTGGCTACCTGTGCAATAATCTGGGTCGCAATATTACAAGCTGTGGAAAAGCTGTGCGGCTTTTCAATGAGCGTTTCGCTGATAACCGTACCGTTCTGGAGCATATCCTCCAAATTCACCAGATCGCAGTTGTGCATATGCTGGGCGAAGTAGTCACTGTCGTGGAAATGAATAATACCGGCCTCGTGCGCCTCTACGATATCATTCGGGAGCAGAATACGCTTGGTCAGATCCTTGCTGACCTCGCCCGCCATATAGTCACGCTGTACGCTGTTGACGGTCGGATTCTTGTTGGAATTCTCCTGCTTGACTTCCTCGTTGTTGCACTCAATCAGGCTGAGAATTTTATTATCGGTCGTATTGGCACGTCTGACGAGTGAACGGTTATAGCGGTACTTCACATAGCGTCTGGCCAGTTCAAAAGCGCCCTTCGCCATGATCTGATCTTCTACCATGTCCTGTATTTCTTCCACCGATACCGCTCTGCCCATCTTCATGCACTTATACTCAACGTACTCGGCAATATCCTTGATTTGTTCCGGTGTGAGGTACGGTCTGTCACACGCCTTATTCGCTTTCGTAACCGCATTGACGATTTTTTCGCCGTTAAAAACCTCTTCCGAAGAATTTCTCTTGATGATCTTCATCAGGTCATCGCTCCTTTCAAATGTATGTTTTCTCCTGTGCCGTCCAATCCTTTTTGCCGAAAAATTCATGTTGCTTCAGAGACACGAAAATATTATCCGTCAACATGAAAAAGAGCTTGCATTGGCGGCAGTTTTGAAGTATAATAGCAAATAGTGCGTGTCCGGAAATCGGTATTCCGAACAGAAACGCCTTTTTCTGATTGGTCATCCTTCCGCTGAGAGGTGCTGCGGTCTTTGACCATCAGCAAGGCTGAATCCTATTATACCACTATATATTGTGTTGTCAAGTTTTTACAGGTACAAGATATGTATATCATTTTCGTGCAGATTGTATGAAAAAGCATTGACCGGCGCTGAAATTTGCGCCGGTTTTTCTATGCGAATACAGCAATTTGTATGTACAAAAAACAACCCTTCAGCCCGAAAGACAGATAACAAGCCGTTTTGCGCCGAAAATCCGACAGGCCGTTTTCCCCCTCAAAAAACATCTGTCCGGACAGTTTTCAACCGCCAAAATTACGCCGGTTTTTCTGTGCAAATACGACAAATATATCAGTTCTGCACAAAAATCATAAAGACAAGCAGTGCATTATGCCCGTCTGCAATCGGAAAGCCCGTTTAGCATCTGCCGCAAAGATACTAAACAGGCTTTCAAACAAGTGATGCAGTCCTGCATTACGCATTATGCATTATGAATTATGAATTATGAATTACGAATCACCTCATGCCGCCGGGGAAACCGCCACGGCCGCCCATACCTTGTATGGTAGAATAATACAGCGAAGAGGTAAAATCAAGAGTAGCCGTATTACTGCCGGCCGTCATCGTGTAAGTGTTGCCCTGTGTCAAAGACGGCGAGGAATAAACCGCACACGCAAAATTCTTGGAAGTTGTGAAGGAGAAGCCCGAGCCGTCATCCACCGTAATCGTATCGCCGGCATTACCGGACAAGGATACCAGTGCAGAGCATTGTGTACCGGTGTCGAAGTTGACCGCCATATCCGATGTGCCGATGGCCAGTACCGTACCGCCGGTAATGCTTGCTACACAGCCGTTGCTGTCGCCCTTATCCAAAGCACCGTTACCGCCGTTTGTCGGGCCTTCTACAATCGTTGTACCGCCGGTAATGTAAATAGAACCGTTGCTGTCCAGACCGTCACCCGAGGCATTGACATAGACATTACCGCCGTTAATCGTCAGAGTCGCATCCGTATTGCCGCCCCACGGTCTGTCATCCTGTGAAGATGTATCCGAACCGCCGGCACAGTTGAGGCCGTCATCACTGGCGGTCACGCTGATATTGCCGTCATTGATCGTGATATTGGCCGCTTCCAGTCCTTCATAAGACTGCAATACATTAACAGTACCGCCGTTGATAGTCAAATCGCCGGAAGCGGTAATACCGTCATCACTCGAAGAAACTACCACCGCACCGGATTCAATAACAATATTGGCATTGCCGTGAATGGCATCATCCGCCGCCGAAACCGTCAAAGCGGTATCCTTGATGGTAATATCGCCGTCTGTCTTGATACCCTTCTGGGAGGTACTGCTGTTTTTGGACTGGGAAGCACCCTCGCCGGAAGCCGTCGTTACACGGAGTTCACCGCTCTGCAGTGTCACATTGCCGGTAAAGGTCTTGCTGTCATCGCCGGATTTCACCGAAATACCGTCATAACCGGAAGTTATCGTCATATTCGCATCAGCGTAGTAGAAGAAGGCGGTATTGTCATCATTGGCAATCTGTATGCCGTCATGGCCGGAGGTCAATGTAATCGTGCCGCCGCTGATACGGACGGAATCACCCGCCTGTATGCCGATTTTATCCGCCTGCAGATTCAGCGTGGTATTGGTGATTTTCAGGTCATTCTTGGCAACAATGCCATGCAGAGAGGAAGTAATATTCAGCGTACCGCTGCCGTTGATGGTCACATCATCCTTAGCATAAACAGCGCCGTCCTTTTTGGCGGAGGTATCGGTATTCTGATAGGTCAGTGAACAGGTACCGACAGTCTGTATAATCACCTTGTCACTGTTCTGCACGTCAATGCAGGGATTGGTGGTATTAGTCATCGTTACGTTATCCAGTATCAGATAGACATTGCCGGATTTGGTGCTGTCGTCAATCTGTATCGAAATATTTTCGGAAGAACCGCTCACACGGTAAATACCTTTGGAAGTTATGGTCAGTACGCCATCGGCAAAGGAACCTCTTGTCGTATCGGAAAGCGTGGCCGAACTGCCGGACAGGGTAATCGTAGCATTGGCACTTTCACCGGTTACGTCCTTTGTATCACTGTCAGCAAACTGCTGTGTGTTATCGGTTGTGGAGGTCTGTTCCGCAGAAGTCTGTGCGGAGGTTTCTGTGCCTGATGATGTATCAGCCGAAGAAGTTTTATCGGCGCTCTGCTGTGATGCGGCCGAGGAAGTTTGCGAAGTGCCGGAAGTCGTATTGCTGTTGGTGGTACTGCTATTATCAGAGCAAGCCGTCATCGCTCCGACGGTCAGTAACAGTGACAGGAAGAGAACAACACTTTTTTTCATACGAATACACTCCTTTACAATTGGTTCTGCGGTTCGGTATAAGGCAGAACGGAAATTTCAAGGTTGCCGTTTTTGGTACGCAGTTCATCAATGAAAGCTTTTTCTTCAGCAGGATCCTTCATGACGATTTTGAAGGACAGGCGGAACATGGAACCCATGCCCGTTGTCTTGACACCGGCATTTTCATAGCTTCTCAGGTAATGCTTGAACGTGTCATCGAAAGCGCCGGAATATTCGAGGGATTCCGGAATGGTGATCCGGAGCATTCTTTCCTCGCTCATGGATTTATGCTCAAAGATCGGCAGCAGGGAAAGAGCCAGATAAATCACCGCCATACCAAGCAGGATGATAACGCCATAAGCCACATAACCCATACCAAAGGCGATGCCGGAGCCCATCGCTACTAACAGCGAGGTGATTTCATCGGCACTGCCGGGGGCACTTCTGAAACGAATCAGACTAAACGCACCGCCTACGGCGACACCGGCGCCGATATTACCGCTGACAAAGGTAATGACTGCCGCTACAACAAAGGGAACTACTGCCGTCACAATAAAGAATCGTTTCTTTGCCCGGATACGGAAGGACATAATCCACGCATACAGGAAACCGGATACCAAAGAAGCCGCCGCCATAATAAAGAATTGTGCCGGTGTTACCCCGACAGAAGTATACAGAGAATCAAACATAATCACACATTCCTTTCATTTCTCACTTTGAGTAATTGCTGACGGTAGGCTTCGCCGTATTTGGAGAAGCTGCCTTTATAGATATGTCCTTTGGTCAGGATAGCCGACAGCCATAATGGTACGGCCTGCTGTACCTTGACCTCTAAAATTGTATAACCATCCTTCAATAAGGAATTGCCTTCCATTGAGGTAGTCAGATTCAGGTCCTCATAACGGTAACGGGGGTTATGGTCGATGGTCAGCCGCAAATCCCCGTCCGGCTGAAAATACGCTACACGGTCATATACGATCAGACACGCCGGTACTAACGTCTGGTAATAATCCCGAAAGGTGGTAATCTCCCGATTGATCTGACCGCCGGCGCAGATATCGCCTTCCCCGTAAAAGAATTTATTCACTAACGGGATTGTCGATTGTACCCGCCTTTTATAAACGATACCGTAAGCCTTGCGTTTGAGTTCCAGAAAGACCGGTGAAGTATCGGTAGCGATACCATAGGAACGCAGGCGAATTTTTTCCTTGAAAGGCGGTTTCTCTACGGAAGTACGGATAAGACGGTAATTCGGCGTATCGTAATACAGCGAAGCAATCGAGGTGAGTCCGAACTTGTCGATCTTCATGTGACCGGCAACACTTTCCTTGAAATAGGCCGTCTGTTCCGGACTCATGATATACTTCATTTCATACCGTTTCATCACAACAACAGGATTGGAAACGACTGACATCTTTCATTCACCTCCGCTATTATAAATCCAACGTAATGGTCATAGTGCCGTTTCTGACGGCGGCGCTCAGCCGTCCGTTACACGACTTTACAATATTTTTAACGTGCGCCAGACCGATACCCGAGCCATCGGTGCCGGCGGCATTTTCCAGCATGGTAAAACGGTCAAAAATCTGGTCATAACTGCCGTCCGGCAGGGTCGTATCATTCGTCTGTATCAGCTTGATGCGGTCACGGTGTTTCTGCAGTGTAAAGGCCGCCTGCGATACCGAGAATTTCAGTGCATTGCTAATCAGTTCATTCAACAGCCGTTTGGCGGCTTCATCATTGATGCGCAGGGTAATATCCGGCTCTATGGTATGCGTCAGCGTCAGTTTCTTTTCTGCAAATATCTGACGGCTGTTTTCCAGCATAGCGGTCAGCAGATCGGATAATTCCGTTTTCGTACTGCTTTCCGGTTCTTCAAACACGGACAGCGCTCCTAAATCCTTCACCAGCCGTGTCATACGCTTGACCTGCTTATCAATGGACTGTGTCTGTGCATTGGTGCCGTTCTGCCGTTCCAATGTTTCCGTATCGGCATTGATGACGGTGAGCGGTACCTTGAATTCATTTTCCAGTTGGGCAATAAATAATTTCTGCTTGCGGTCGGCTTCTTCCAAAGGCTTGAACAGCTTACTGCCAATCAGCTTTGTCAGCAGGAAACTGATCAGAATAAATACCGCTCCGCCAATCACGGAGATAATCAGGATACGGTAACACGGCCACAGTTCACGGCTCTGGTCAATGACCGTGACAACCATTTGTTTACCGTCCTCATACACCCGATAACGATACGTCATATTCGTCCAGCCGGTCGTGCCGTTGAGCAAACTTCTTGCCCATGTTTCCGCTTCCTCTTCACTGACCGCCGACATCCGGTAATCTATCGACTTTGCGTTGCCGTCCTTATCAAAAGCGAAGGTAAAATACCGCAAAGAGGATTTCATTTCCGGTGAATCCGGCCCCATAAATCTGAAATGACCATTATCCAGTCGGAACGGCTTATCGTTATTATTCTGCGTTTCGGCATGAGCGCCGGAAGCGGTTGTCCGGTTTTCCGCCGTCTGTGTCTGGCCATTCTGTTTCTTTTCTTCAAACATACCATGTTCACGGGCGATACGTTCTGTCAGGAAATCCGCATCATCCGCCGCCATCGTGAAATTCAGCACATTGATGACCGTTAACAGCAATCCCAACAGCAAAATAACGATCAGTTCCGTCAACAGGATAAATCTGTTTCTTGCCTTATTCATTCATCTTCACCAACCTATACCCGTCATTCATCAGATATCTGATACGGACGTTTTTTTGCAGTTTTTCGAGTTTATGGTTCAGGGCGGCAATATACGGTCCCGCCCGTTTATTATCTATCGGCTGATGATACAGCAGACAGCGGAAAACGGTCGTTTCTCCTTCCGTGACCGGTACCGTCCCGCACAAACTGAAGTCTGCCGGATGGATTTCAACCCCTTCAAAACGGAGCGGTTCATGGTTTTGTTGCTGTTGCTGTACCCGTCCGATCAATCCGATCAGTTCCTGCGGCAGAAACGGAAATGTCAGATACGCATTCGCCAACGGTTCCGCCGACAGCATTGCCGCATGAAGCCGTCTGCCGGACAGGACAATCACCGGCATCTGTTTTTTCCGGCACGTTCTGAGCAGTTCTTCCACAGGAATACGGGGGATATTTTCATCCACGATCATCATATCATAGGACTGCGCCGCCAGCCGTGTAATGACCTGTGTGCCGTCAAAGACACTCGTGACCGTATAGCCGGACAGACTCAGAAGTGTATGGAAAGCTTCTGAAAAATCCCGGTCGGGATGCGCCATCAAAAGATTCATGTTCCTCTCCCCTTTCTTAAAATACTGCTTTCAATATAGCATAATCATCAAAAGCAGTCAATCAGCCTGCCGTATTTTCGGATAAATTACCAAGTATGTACCATTCCCTCTTATCCAATATTCATAAAGGTTCTTAAATTTTTTTAAGAACCTGTCAGACAGGTATCTTTGATGTTTCTTATTGTAAACGGTCAATATAGCATCCCTGTGAAAAACTGTTAAAATCCGCATGAATAATAGCTGTAAATTTTTCAAGAAATCCACAGAAATTACCAGTGATTCCACATTCATATCCCTGAAAAAAGCGGCAATACTATTAACACAGTCGAAACACAACGAAGCCGCACAGCGCCGACCGGTGACAGAAGCCTGCTTCTTTCTCACTGACAGTCGGACAGCGGTTTTACGACTGTCAGTGTTATGTAATAAAAGGAGATTTGTTTTATGTCTAACAACAGTAATTCTATCAATGTTCCCGAAGCAAGACAGGCTCTTGACCAGCTTAAAATGGAATGTGCCAATGAAGTCGGCGTAAACCTCAAACAGGGTTATAACGGCGATCTGACATCCCGTCAGGCCGGTTCCGTGGGCGGCCGTATGGTGCAGAAGATGATCGAGGCTTACGAAAAGAGTATGTAAAGCACCTTTGATGGTGATTCCGACATCAATATCTTTGCCCGATAGTCCCTGACCCTACAAAAAAGCTCTCCATGCTTTCTGTCATCGCACAGAATACGCATGGAGAGCTTTTAAGTGTGGAGTGTGGAGTGTGAAGTGTGGAGTTAACTCATAATGCATGATAAATCCACCTTGACACACACCACAAGTTTTTTAGGAAAGGGGGCGCAGGTGTCCAGTGGACACCGCTGTGCAAGCAGCAGCGCCGACCGAGCCGATAGGCGAGAAGGGGGATAACCCTTTTTTTCAAAAAAGGGTTTCCCCCAGCAGGGTTTGGGACAGCGTCCCAACATTATACGCTGAAGAGCATGGTGCCGTAGGAGGGGTACGGCCAGTATTTGGCGGCCATGTTGGATTCCATTTCGTCCGCTACGGCACGCATTTCCTGCATGGCGGCCAATACATGATCTCTGTAATACATCGCTGTTTCCGCAATGCCTTCTACATCTTTGGCGCCCATTACCGCCTTTTCGAGCGTGTCAATCTTCTTGAAGAAGCAGGACAACAGGCTGGACAGCTTTTTGACAAGCTCTGTTTCCGGCAGGCTGACCGCATCAATATCCAATCCCTTGACCAGATGGGCGGTCTCTGCTAATTCCCTGATATAGGACGTTACCGCCGGAACAATATCCTTCTTCGACATATCCAGCGCTGTCAGCGCTTCAATATTGATAATCTTCGCATAATTCTCTAAGATAATTTCCGTTCTGGAACGCAGTTCCACTTCCGTATAAATGCCATGCTTGCCGAACAGACGGACATTCTTTTCATCCGTATAATGCGGCAGGGCTTCCGGCAGGGAACGATAATTCAGCAGACCTCTGCGCTCGGCTTCAATCGCCCATTCCTCAGAATAGTTGTCGCCGTTGAAAATAATGCGCTTATGCGCCAACAGCGTTTTTCTGACCAGTTCTTCGGCGGCGGCCGGCACGTTTTCGGCCTTCTCTAATTCATCCGCAAAATCACTGAGTACATCCGCTACAATCGTATTGATAATCGTATTCGTGCAGGCGATATTCTCCGATGAACCTACCATACGGAACTCGAATTTATTGCCCGTAAACGCAAACGGCGAAGTACGGTTACGGTCAGAGGTATCCTTAACGAAATTCGGCAGTACATCCGCATTCGTTTCCATGATCGGCTCATCCTTCTTCGTATAAGCCTCATTATACATCACGGAACGCAGTACCTCCGAAAGGTCATCGCCCAGATACATGGAAATAATCGCCGGCGGTGCTTCATTAGCGCCTAAGCGGTGATCGTTGCCCGCACTGGCTACGGAAATTCTCAGCAGATCCTGATGCTCATCCACGGCACGGATGACCGCCGCCAAAAATACCAGAAACTGTATATTCTCTCTCGGATTCTTGGACGGATCAAGCAGATTCTTTCCGGTATTGGTGGACATTGACCAGTTATTATGCTTGCCGGAACCATTCACGCCGGCAAAGGGCTTTTCATGCAGTAAGCAAACCAGACCATGCTTATTGGCAATATCCTTCATGGTCGCCATGGTCAGTTGGTTATGATCGGTAGCGATATTAGAGGAATCAAAAATCGGTGCCAGCTCATGCTGTGCCGGTGCCACTTCGTTATGCTTCGTCTTGGCATAGATGCCATAACGCCACAGGGCTTCATCCAATTCTTTCATATAAGCCGATACTCTGGGCTTGATGGTGCCGAAATAGTGGTCGTCCAGTTCCTGACCCTTCGGCGGTCTGGCACCAAACAGGGTACGGCCGCAGTAAATCAGGTCTTTGCGCTGTTTGAACACTTCCTTATCCACGAGGAAATATTCCTGTTCGGGGCCGACGGTTGTTTCTACACGAGTCGTTGTCGTATCACCGAAAACACGCAGAATACGGAGTGCCTGTACGCTGATAACCTGCATGGAACGCAGAAGCGGTGTTTTCTTATCGAGAATTTCACCTGTATAGGAGCAGAAAGCGGTCGGAATACACAAAGAACCATCCTTAATGAACGCATAGGAAGTGGGGTCCCATGCGGTATAACCTCTTGCTTCAAAGGTCGCACGAATACCGCCGGACGGGAAACTCGAGGCATCCGGCTCGCCTTTAATCAGTTCCTTGCCGGAAAATTCCATGATAACGCCGCCGCCCTCGGTCGGAGAAATAAAGCTGTCGTGCTTTTCCGCCGTGATACCGGTCATCGGCTGGAACCAGTGGGTATAATGGGTGGCACCGTGTTCCAGTGCCCATTCCTTCATCGCATGAGCCACTACATTCGCAATATTCAGGTCAAGCGGCTTGCCTTCCTCAATCGTCTTTTTCAGTGCCTTATAGGTACCCTTGGGCAGACGTTCCTTCATCGCCGCATCGTTGAATACAAGACTGCCAAAAATCTCCGGTACTTTCATGGTTTACTCTCTCCTATCCGTGATTCATCATAGTATAAATGAGCAAATTTCTAATGCTTTCGTCAGACTGCACAAACCTGGTTGATTTTTGCCACCTCCCCTAAAGGGGAGGCTTTTGAAACGTTTCCTGCCTCCCCTTCAGGGGAGGTGCCGAGCGTTAGCGAGGCGGAGGGGTTCCCGTTTTCGTGCCATTTTCAAATTTGCTCATTATAAAAAGCGAAAAAGGCACCGTAGGTCAAAACATCTCAACCTACAGCGCCTTTGCTGTCATTGGTTGCATTATATAGCAGATTACCCGAAAAGTCAAGCCTTTTTCCGTCCGGTAAAAACTTTCGGAATTTCGGATACATTTTTGCACATTTTTACATGAATTTCGTGAAATACGAAAAGCTATGGCATTGCCTGCCTATGCTGTGATGATTCGTCAGGCTTTCCGCTTCCATACGGTCAAAAGCCCGAAAGGCGCTTTTTTACGGCATTTCACCGACTGCCAGTGATAGTTACGGGTTTGTAAATTGACATTCAGGGGTGGTTGTACTATAATGAAATCAATCCGACAGGAATTTTTCCTGTTTGTTTCAGGTGGTTATTATGCCAAAAAGCTACTTCTACTGCGTTCATCTTCTCATCAAAAATGAATCCCATCTTCAGCGGGCTATCACATCCGTGACGGCAGAGGAAGCCTTTTTTCTCAAAAATGTTCAGCTGATTCTGATTGACTCCGTCTGCAGTGAACAAACCATGTCCATTTGTGACGAGTACCGCAGAAAATATCCGGATAATGTTTTCTTTGTCGATGCGGCCGGCAAAAATGAAGCGGCCGCCTATAACGATGCCAAAATGCTGTGCTTTGGCACTTACGTCTGCTATATGGATAATTACGGCGAGTATGACAAGAAAATGTGGAGCGCCCTTCAGCGCAAACTACAGCCCTCCGATACGCCTATCCTGTGTCTTGAACCGGTCACCTGCATGGCCGGTACCGAAACCCGTATCTACGAAAAAACCGAAAGCGGCTCCGTTGATCTCAAGAATAAGCCTGACCGTCTTATTTTGGTACTGGGTTGTTATCTGTTCCACCGCAGTATCACGGAAACCATGCTGTTTGATGAACAGCTTTCCCTCTATACAGAAGTTAAATTCATCATCGAAGCTCTGCTGCACACCTATTCATACCTATTCACCGACAGCTATCATTATGCAGCCGCCGCACCCTCCGATCATGACTGGTTCAAATATGTACCGCAGTACAGCCGCCGTTTCTATACGCCGTGTCTGCAGGAAATGGTCATCCCCATGCTGATGAATTATCCCGGCTCCGTTCTGGTGCAGTCGGCTATGCTGTACCTGATAGAGAGCCGTTTTGCGCTCAATCAGGATGAACGCTACAAGCACGTCATTATCGGCAGTTTTGTCGATGAATTTATGGATAAGGTATCCGAAACACTCAAATACATCGACGATGCCGTGATTCTCAACCGGAATATCTGCCGCCGCTGCGGTCTGGATGAAGAAATGTCTTTCCGTCTGCTGCGGCTTAAATACAAACAGCCCGACCTTCAGCCGCAAATTGATTTTGTACTGCCCAAAGAAACGCTGGAAAAAAGCTATTATCGTGCGGACGGCCGTCTGACAAGAATGACTTTGCAGGGCGAATTCGTGGCGCATCATGACTTAGCCATGATCGGTACTTCCCGTGAAATCAGCGCCGAAATCGTGATCGTTAATTACGATACGGACGGTCTTTATATTGATGCTGTCCTCAACGGCTGTTCCTATCTGGACGAAAAGGAATTTTCCCTTTTTGTCAATGTCAACGGCAACCGTTCTCCGGTCATCCGTTCCGAGGTCTATACGCTGAAAAAATACTTTGACATTCCGTTTTTGAAACGGTTTGCCTTCCGATTCTTTGTACCGGTCAGCAGCGGTAAAACGATGGACAGCATTTTTCTGATGATGCGCTACCGGAATCTGTCCTTCCGCATTGGCATGACCTTCAACGGTATTTTTTCCCGTCTGTCCTCGTCGGTCAAAAGCAGTTACTGGCACTTTCTGGACCGTGTCATGCTCTATGACCGCAAAACCCGTTCTTTAGTCATCCGCAGAGCTACCAACAGTCTGCTGCACATCAATGAAAGCAAATTCTTAGCAGAAGCCGGTCAGTCCCTTCCTCTTTCAGAACAATTATATTACCGTCAATTACGCAAAAGCATCCGCAGCATGAAGGCGGAAAAAACAGACAGTCAATATCTGTTATTCTACGGAGAAACCGGTATGCGCCATAACGGACCTGTCCTGTTCCGTTATTTTTCTAAACATAAGGACAACGATAAAATCGAAGTATTCTTCTCGGCCAAAGGCGGTTCGGAAGAACAGGACTGCTTACTGGATGCGGAATATGACAATGTGCTGGAATCCGGCTCCAAAAAAGCAAAACTCATTGCCGCCTGTGCTGATATCATTTTCGCTACCGACTGCGATGTTTATGAATCCCTGCTGTTCAGTGAAAAGGATATCCTGTTCCTGAAAGATTTGCTCAACGCTAAAATCGTTTCGATCAAAGATTTCTTCATCACCTACGGCACCGCACAATTTGATAACCGTCTGCGGGATAATATGCAGTTGTTTTTCTGTTCCTCTGAGAAGGAAAAGGAACATATTCTCCGCAATGTGTATGATTTCAATGATGCGATGGTGCGTGTCACGGGTTACCCGATGCTCGATACTCTTTCCGATGCCAAAGAAAAACTTATTCTATTAGCGCCCGGTGACAGACGGCAATTCTGTATCTATGAAAATTCGGACTTCTACCGCTTCACGAACAGCCGTTTCTTCAAACTGTATAACAATATCCTGACAGACACCCGTCTGCATACCGCTCTACAGGAAAAAGGCTACCGTATCGCCGTGATGCTGCCCTATACGATAGAAAAATTTCTCCCGCTGTTTACGGCGGATGATGTGATACAGCTGTATCCCTGCAATACCGAAAATGAAACGGAGCTTGTCAAAAAAGCTTCCGTGCTTATCACCGATTACGCCGACCTGCAGTTCCGCTTTGCTTTCCTCAATAAGCCCGTTCTCTATTATTATCCGCAGGGGCTTCCTATCCGTCAGGAATTCAAAGCAGAAGGTCTTGCGAAAAACAGCTTCGGCAAGCTGTTCTTTGAACATGATAAACTGATCGACCATCTGATACAGGAAATGGAAACCGATTTTCCGCAGCCCGTCTACTATGAAAAAGCGGCCGGTACTTTCTTCAGATATCATGACAGCCATAACTGCCAGCGCATTTTTACAGCCGTCAAAAACACCTTCTTATCGAAACTTTATTCATAAGCGTAAAAAAACGTCTTTATCCCCTGAACAGGATAAAGACGTTTTTTGTGTATGTCGGGGCTGTATGATCTCATGCCCCGAACAGCAGCCGGATTCTGTCAAAAAAAGCGTAATGTGCCGGATCAGCAAAATAATTCACGGCAAAAAAAGTCAGCGCCGCTGTCATACATACCGCCGTCCCTAATAAAAAAGCACGGCAATACTGGCGTACATGAATATTGCTCTCTTGGCGGAAACCCAGTATCAGCGCCGCTGCCACATTGACAACCGGAATCAGCAGCAGAAGCTGCAAACGGAAAGCCCGCATCAGGGATAAGGGCTTCTGACGGGCTGACTGTGCTTCCTCTTCCTTTTGCTGTTCCCGCAGGGGTTCTCCTAACAGGCGGCGTGTTTCCTCTGTGGCCTGCCGATCCAATTGTTCCATCCGCTGGCTGTCAAATACCTTCCGGAACGGCGGCTGACAAAGGGCTTCAATTTCGGCAGCCGTTTTTTCACGGCAGTACAGTTCCTCTGCAATCTCATAGACAATGCCGGAAGCGGCCGGCAGAATATGCTGATTATTGGCTTTCGGCAGGTCGCTGTCCTTTTTGACCGATGCCATCCCCACCGAATAATACGAGCCTTCTTCGTCCGTATCCGTCGGGGAAGGCTCTTCCGTATAGGAAAGAGGTGTTTCTTCCGGCAGAAAATCGCTGTCGGATGCACTATCGGTATCGGCCGCCAGTACCGTTTTATCCGGCTGTATGGGCGGTACAGACAACGGTTTTTCTTCTGTGGAAGGTACGGTATCCTGTTCCGTTGATACCGGCGGCATACTGTCCGGCGCTAATGCCGAAGTGCCGTCCGTCCGGTGAAAAAAACAATCACGAAAGGTTCTGTGTCCGGAATGTCTGTGCAGCATGGAAATCCCTCCGCCTGTAAATTCAGCAGGAGTGCTTCGTTCTTTCAGCAGCGGTTCACTCAGAAGCGGTTCATTACCAGACCGGTAATCAGTTTCGGATAGAAATAGGTGGATTTCTGCGGCATTTTCTCGCCGGCAGCCGCTACGTCACGAATTTCCGTTACCTTTGTCGGATTCAGAATGAAAGCGCACTGTGCCTTGCCGTTCTGTACGGCCGCCACCGCATCCTCAAACTGCTTAACATACGTCAGGTTGATCTGCCTGGCCATGTTTTCCGCATCAATACCGAAAATCTTTTCCAGTACCAGCGTATGCAGAACCGTTACATCCAATCCCTGTGAAGCAGCGCTTTTCTCCGGCAGCAGTTCCGCAAGGATATGCTCATCCTTCAATGTCAGCAGAGCGTAGCCTTCACCGCCGCAATAGAAAGCAAATGCCTTTTTGCCGGCTTCATACAGCGTTTTCAGACGGGCTTCCGCCGTTTGGATGTCCGGTTCCTCGCTGACTTCAAAATACGCCTTGCAGCCTTCGAGCAGCTTTTCCTTATCAAAGGAAGGCAGATCACGCACCAGACGATGTGTCGGCAGTACGACCAGCCCCGGATGCTCCATATCTACCAGCATCATCATGACATAATCTTCTCCGCCGTTACCCTTATGCTGTTCACGGCAATAATTACGGTAATTCAAAGCGGTTTCATAGCGGTGATGACCGTCGGCAATATACAGTTTTTTGTCTGCAAAGGCTTCACAAATCGCCGTGATAGCCTGCTTGTCCGTGACAATCCATAATCTGTGTGTCACACCGTCATTGTCCGTCAGTTCATGAACGGGGGCATCCTCCGAAAGCTGATCCAACTGCTGTGTGATGGTATGCGCCGGATCCATATACAGAGAATAAATCTGGCTGAAATTGCAGTCCGTTGCCTTCATCAGGTTAAAGCGGTCTTCTTTTGCTTTGGAAAGCGTTTCCTCGTGCGGCAGTACCACACCTTTGGAAAATTCCTCTAACTTAACCCGTACAATACAGCCCTTGAATTTCGTGTGCAGACCGTTGACTGTAAATTCTTCCTCGTAAATATACAGTCCCTCCTGCTCATCCTGCTGCAAGATACCTTCGGACAGCCACCGCTGCAGGGTTTCACCGGCTTCCTCATAGGGATGCTCCCCCTTCGGCAATTCCAGACGGATAATATTGTGGGGATTGCGCTGCAAATACGCTATTCTCTGTTCCTCGCTGATGATGTCATAGGGCGGGCATACCAACTCGCCGATGGCACCGGCTTTGTCGGTATTGAAACGAAGTGCTTTGAAAGGTCTGATCTCTGCCATTGTCATATCTCCTTTTCACTGTTTTCTTTGTATGGCCTGATATACTTATTGTAACGTGAGAAAGGAGTGGTGTCAATGCTTTTCTTGCCGCCGGCCGAAAAATCCACGTTCTGCTCTCTGTCAAGCACTTTCCTGCTGTACTGTTACTATAACACGACAGTCCTGAAAAACAGCATGAATTTTGTAGGCAAAAAAAATCCTTCTCTGCACGAGAAGGACAATCATTAATGGTACATCATTACTTGTTAAGAGCCGTTTCAAGAGCCAACGCCAACTGATCGGGACAGGACGTACCACGAAAACCGCATTGGATATTGCGGCATTTACGGATGACATCCTCGGCTTTCATGCCTTCCACCAAAGCCGCTACGCCCTGTGTATTGCCCATACAGCCGCCGTTGAATTTAACATTCGTGACAATACCGTTATCCAGATCGAATTCGATGGAACGGGAGCAGGTATTCTTTGTTTTATAAACGTGTCGCATACATAACACTCCTTCTCAAGAGAGAAATAAGACCGATGCCATAGCATGACATCGGTCGGATAAATCAGTCGCTGGTATAGGGCATGAGCGCAAGATATCTGGCACGTTTGATAGCAACGGTCAGCTCTCTCTGATGACGGGCACAAGTGCCGGTCACTCTGCGGGGCAGAATCTTTGCTCTTTCGGAAACAAAACGGCGAAGTCTGGAAATATCCTTGTAATCAATTACTTCAACCTTATCTACGCAGAAAGCACAAACCTTTTTACGGCTCTTGCGGCCGCCTCTGCGGTTGTCTCTTTCGGGTCTTTCAGCCATTGTATTTTCCTCCTTTTAGTGAATTAGAAAGGCAGATCCTCATCATCTGTCATAGCGAAATCGCCGGCATCTCCGTTGCTATAGGACGGAGCCGGAGCGGGCGCTTCCTGACGATAAGAAGAAGGAGCTGCTTGCGAGTAGCTACGGTTTTCACCGCTGCCTGTCGATGAAGAATCACTCTTGGAATCGCAGAATTCCGCATTATTTACCCAAACTTCGGTAGTATAACGCTTGTTGCCGTCTTTATCGGTATAGGAACCTGTACGGATCTCTCCGATAAGAGCAATACGTCTGCCTTTGGCAAAATACTTGCAGATGAACTCAGCGGTCTTATTCCACGCTACGATGGTGATAAAATCAGCCTGACGTTCCTCGCCCTGCTTGACATAACTACGGCCAACGGCAACGGTAAAACGTGTCATTGCCATGCCGGACTGGGTGTGTTTGAGTTCGGGATCTGCGGTCAGTCGGCCGATCAAAGAAACATTATTCATGTGAATGCCTCCTTCATCAAGCTTCCTTTTTGATGATCATAGAACGGAGTACGCCGTCTGTGATCTTGGTGATTCTGTCGAGTTCAGCCGGGAAAGCGGCTTCAGACTTGAAGGTGTAGAGAACATAGTAAGCATCGGTTTCCTTGTTGATCAGGTAAGCAAGTCTTCTCTTGCCCCATTCATCAACGCTTTCCATGGTAGTATGCTTCTCAATCAGGTCTGTGAACTTCTTGACGGTCTCTGCTACTGCATCCTCTCCACGCTTGAGAGAAAATACGATAACGGCCTCATAAGAATTGATAACTGCCATTTGATTGACCTCCTTTCGGACTATGACCCCTTTTGACAGGGGTAAGGAATCGCTGCGCTTTGCACAACATACGGATTATACCATTTTTCGAGCCTTTTGTCAAGCATTTTTCTGTTGCGCCACGGAAATCAACTTTCTTTTCCGCAATATTGGGGCACCGCCCCAAACCCCGCTGGGGGAAACCCTTTTTTGAAAAAAAGGGTTATCCCCCAGACCCCTTTCCTAAAAAACTTGTGTTGATTCCGGCGCTTCGCACAACTCCACACTCCACACTCCAAACTCCGCATTATTCTAAGGGGTTTTGCAGGTAATGGATGGTGGCGGCGATATCCTGCGCTTTGAAAACGCAGGTACCCGATACGCAGATATCTACACCGGCTTTTGCCGCAATCGGCGCAGTCTTTTCGGAAATGCCGCCGTCTACTTCGATCAGCACATTCAAGCCCCGGCGCTGACATTCCTGCTTGATGGCGGTGACCTTCGGCATCATATCCGCCATAAAGGCCTGTCCGCCAAAGCCCGGCTCTACAGTCATGACCAGTACCATATACAGGTCATCCAGATAGGGATAGACGGTTTCCGGCGGTGTTTTCGGCTTGATGACCAGCCCCGCTTTGACACCTCTTGCCTTGATCCTGGCAATCGTGTCGGCAATATCGGATTTTGCTTCGGCATGGAAAGCGATGATATCCGCACCGGCATCGGCAAAAGCATCAATATAGTCCAGCGGATGATCTATCATCAGATGCACATCAAACGGCAGTCTGGTATAGGGACGCACCGCCGCCACGATAGGCGGGCCAATGGTAATATTAGGCACAAAATGACCGTCCATGACATCGAGGTGGATCCAATCGGCACCGGCCGCTTCCACACGTTTGATATCTTCCCCTATTTCAGCAAAATTACACGAAAGAAAAGACGGGGCTACTTTCAATTTACTCATTCCTTTTTCTCATTTTTTAATCATTGAGGTAATGATCGACGTAATCGACCAGAAACCGATATAAATCAGCATTTCCATACAGCCCAGCTTTTCAAAGCCGGACACAAAGGCAATCATGTTCACCAGTACAATGCCGGCTCCTACGGAAACGCCCTGTACGATTCTTGACAGGAAAACACCCATTTTCATTTTGATACAGCCCGATACCGCTTTGGCAAAAGCGGAAAGTTTACCTCTTGTGATAAGGTAGGCTCTGGCGCTGTCATCCGTTCCCGAAATCGCATCATGACAGATATTGCCCATGCCGGTCGGCAGAATCGTGATACAGCGATAGAACAGACCGAACTGTTCCGCTACTTTTTCCCGTGTCAGATTCGGGTCAACGGTACGGACAATAAAGCTGACACCGCTTTGCTCCAGCACCCGCAATTCATTGGCAATATGCTTATAGGTCTTGTAGGAAAGCGTGAACATGGCAATCAGTTCACCGCTGACGGAAATATAGATGATATCATCGCCCCGTCTGCGGTGACGGGCTTCCGTTTCTTCATCGGGCGGTTCAATATTATGCGCCTTGAGGAGTTCACGGTTGCCGATCAGCACACGCTGGTCTTTGATCCAGCCGACCAGTCCCTTGCCGTCCTCATAGATGACGTTATCCACACGGGGTAAATTATCCTTACTGCACTGAACGATATTCTCAAAGATATGAATCATCGTACCGTTGACGGCGTACATGATAGCGGCACCCGCCTGCAAAGCATCCTTCAGCTTACTCTGTTTGAAGGAGCGCATACCGGTCAGGGTAACGGTGCCTTTGGGATACAGCTGAGAGGAATCAATCATAATGGCGTTGGTATCGCAGAACTGCTTGACAGTTTCATAGCCGGTAATCATAGCGCCGCTTTTCAGAACGGAACGGCATAACCGGCGCAGCGGCAGATTGACAGCGATCAATGCCATGATCGGCACACTCATACACGCTGTCAGCGCAAAGGCAGACAGACCGCCCAGAAAGCTCTGACGGATAATACCGAACAGAAAACCGCTGATAACGGAAACAACGGCCGTCCACGGAGCAATCAGAGAGGATAACTTCTCAATGGGATCAGGCGCATAGGATAACTGCAGGAAATTAGCCGCAAAGCGAGTGCGGCGGGTATAGCCGATCAGCGGCTTATAAACCGGCAGTTCACGGGTCATCTTCTGGGCGCTCTGCTTATCCGTAAAGATTTTTCCTGCATACTTAGGATAAGGCTTGACCAGAAAGTTAAAATTATAATGGGTGCGGGTGATAATCAGCAGTTTGCCGACCGCATTACAGAACAATGCTAAAATTACCAACGGCACATAGAGATGTACCGTACCGTTGAGATAGACATCCGGCGTAAAGACGGCGGTAATGGCCTGCATTGCCACAGCACCGGATGCAACGGCTACAGCGGTATCGGAATTGCCACGGAAATGCCGCAAAGCTATCAGACCGTGTACAATAGGATTACGGGATACCAGTACCGATATGCCAAACATAAAGAAGCTGATGAGCGCATACCATAACCAACCGTTATGAATGGTTTCACGGAACAGCTCCGTACACTGCGCCAATAAAGCCGCCGTAATCGAAGCAACAGAAGCGGTCAGCAGAATCAGCACACGGGCAAAAACCGACTGGAAATTGGAAGTAATTTCCGTCTTGATGGCATCGGCATCCTTTTCTTCGTTATAATCATCCAACAGGGGTTTCGGTTCCGCCGGTTTGGCAGGTTCTTCTTCCGGATCGTATTCCTCTTCTCCGCCGAAAAAATCCCGCAGGTGCATTTTCTGCCTTGCCTTCTTTTCCTTAGCGGCGGCCTGTTTTTCCGCACGGGAGACCCGTCGCTTTTTACGTCCGTTTTCCGGCTTTTCCTCGGGTTCATCCGGAATTTCCTCATACTGTTCGAGATCACTCAGCGGTGAGGAAGGCGGCAGTTGTTTTTTCTTCTGTCGGCGCTCCTTCGTTTTCCGGCGTACCAATGGCAATATGCCTTTTGTTTCTTGTGGAACGGTTTCCGATGAGGCGGCGGCCGTTTCCGTTACAGCCGGAACGGACGGCTTGACAGGGGCAGTACGGCGAACCGTTTCCTCTGATAATGCGGTATCCGCTGCCGCTTTTGTCGGCTGTTTGGGTGCCGCCGCTGCCGGAACGGGTTTCGGCTTGGCGGACTGTTCTTTGCGGTATTTCTGTACGGCCTCGTATTCTTCTCTCAGGGTCTTGGTAAATTTACCTGCCATGACAATAAACGGCGCTGTACGGTTATAATGATAGGTAACTTCAGGAAAGGCCGCTTCGGTAAGATTCTTTTCGTCAGGAATTGTTTCAGCGGCCGGCTGTGCATTATAGATGGTATTTTCCGGCAAGGAAACATCCTGTACCGTTACGACCGGTGCCGCCGTTGACGGTTCCACAGACAAAGACGGTTTCGGCGATAGTTTTTCCGGTTTCGGCACAGGCGGCGGTGCGGTGTTGCCACTCCGATTCTGCCGGACTGCTGTCGGAATACTGATGGTATCCTTGCCGGCCTTATCCGTTTTCGCTGACAGTATCCCATCCGATACCCGTGTATCATCAGTGGAAACACTTTTTTTATCATCGGGAAAATCCTCAAAGATATTAAAAGCAGGCAATTCCCGTCCCTGCTTTTCCTTGACCGGAGCAGGCGGTTCCGGCATCGGCGGAATTTCTTCCCGCAGCGGCGGCGCCTGATAGATAACATTCGTCTGAGGCGGTTCCGGCTCTTTTGAATCAACAGTAATAATATCTTCCGGCTGCAGCAGCACTTCCGTTTTCATAGACGAACGGACAGTAGCCGCTTTCGGCGCAGCGGTCTTTGCTTTTGTGCCGCCTGTGTTGTCCGTATCGTCATCGGCTTCTGTCTTTTTCCGGCTGTTCCCGTTGGGAAGGCTTTTTATAGCTTTCCTTCAACGGACGTAAATCGGCCGCTTCTTCTTCGGGTGCCGTTTCGGTCTTAGCGGCAGGCATATTTTCCGGTTCGGTCACCGGCGCCGGTTCTTCATCCGTTTCCGATTGCTGCTTCATCGAGGACAACAGCGAATGCCAGCCGGTTTTCAGACGACCGCTCAGACTTTCCTTCGGTGTATAATCCTCATCATAAAGCACCGGTGCAGGCGTGGAAGTTTTTTTTCTGTCAGCAGACGGAGTACCGGTGACATCCTGACGGGAAAGCCCCGGAACAGGTGCGGAAGGAGCAGGCCGGGATGTTTTGGGATCGTTAGACTGCGCCATCTTGACCACCTCCGTTGATGGCACGGATATCATGACGCTGACGCATGAATTCATACATCAGGATACCGGCCGCCACAGACGCATTCAGAGAATTGATTTTTCCGCACATTGGCAGCGACAGGATCACATCACACTTTTCCCGTACTAACTTGCCGATGCCGTTGCCTTCGGAACCAATCACAAGGGCGGCGGCACCCTTGAGGTTATTTTCCGTATAGACAGAGCCGTTCATATCGGCACCATAAACCCAGCAGCCCCGTTCCTTCAGTTCATCGAGTACGGTCGGGATATTCGTCACACGGGCTACCGGCATATATTCATAAGCGCCGGCAGAGGTCTTGCCGACCGCATAGCTTAAACCGGCAGAACGTCTTTTAGGAATAATAATGCCGTGAGCGCCGGCACATTCGGCAGTACGGATGATAGCGCCTAAATTATGGGCATCCTCGATTTCGTCCAATACGATAATAAAGGGCGGTTCGTTCCGGCTTTCCGCCAGAGCAAAAATATCCTCTACCGAAGCATATTCCTTGACGGCAGCCACTGCGGCAACACCCTGATGTACCGCCCCGCCGCACATCAGATCCAGCTTTTTGCGGTCAACTTCCTTGATTGGAATCTTCATGGCCTTTGCTTTGGCGGCAATCACCTTAATAGAACCGTTCAGTTCGCCTTTGGCAATCAGGATACTGTCGATGGCTCTGCCGGAACGGAGGGCTTCTGTCACGGGATTGCGTCCTGCGATAATGTCATTGCGTTTTTCGATTTGTTCGTTCAATGATTCTTCACCCTATTCGGCTTTTTTCAGATTCTGTTATGTAAAAAAAGCTTTGAAAAGCCCGTCTTTTACGATAACTCATACATTATAGCATAAACCCTTGTCAAAAAGAAGGTTTTTCGATAATTTTTCAAAAAAATTCTCCGTACTGCCGAAACAGTACGGAGAAGTAAAGATGCAGAATGTGCAAAAGGATTAGTACATACCGCCCATAGACGGGTCAACAGCCGGAGCAGCCGCCGCCGGCTCCTTGATATCAGCGACCAGTGATTCTGTGGTGAGTACCATAGAAGCAACGGAAGCCGCATTCTGCAGAGCGGAACGGGTTACCTTTGTCGGGTCAACAATACCGTTATCCATCATGTCAACATATTCCTCGGTAAGAGCGTTGAAGCCATAGCCGACCTTATCAGCGGTCATGATCTTGTCAACGATCACGGAACCTTCCAGACCGGCATTAGCGGCGATCTGACGAACAGGCTCTTCCAGTGCTTTCAGAACGATCTTGGCACCGGTCTTTTCATCGCCTTCGAGAGCATCTACCAGCTTGGCAACAGCATCAGCTGTATTCAGCAGAGCGGTACCACCGCCGGCTACGATACCTTCCTCTACGGCTGCCTTAGTAGCGGCCAGAGCATCTTCAATGCGGAGCTTCTTCTCCTTCATTTCGATTTCAGTAGCAGCGCCGACCTTGATAACAGCGACACCGCCGGCCAGTTTAGCCAGACGCTCATGCAGCTTTTCTCTGTCGAAATCAGAAGTAGATACTTCGATCTGGGCACGAATCTGAGCTACTCTGCCCTTGATGGCATCGGCATCACCGGCACCGTCAACGATAATGGTATTTTCCTTGTCAACCTTGACCTGACGGGCACGACCTAACTGCATAACCGTGGTATCCTTCAGTTCCAGACCGATTTCAGAGGAAATGACTTCACCGCCGGTCAATACGGCGATATCACGGAGCATTTCCTTTCTTCTGTCGCCAAAACCGGGAGCCTTGACACCAACGCAGACAAACGTACCACGCAGTTTATTCAGAATCAAAGTGGTCAGGGCTTCGCCTTCGATATCCTCAGCGATAATAACCAGCTTCTTGCCGGCCTTCACGATTTCTTCGAGCAGGGGCAGGATTTCCTGAATGTTGGAAATCTTCTTATCGGTAATCAGGATGTAGGCATCGTCAATAACAGCCTCCATCTTGTCGGTATCGGTACACATATAAGGGGTGATGTAACCTCTGTCGAACATCATGCCCTCTACTACCTCGGAATAGGTTTCGGCAGTCTTGGACTCCTCAACGGTAATAACGCCGTCCTTGCCGACCTTCTCCATAGCGTCAGCAATCAGGTCACCGATTACCTCATCACCGGCGGAAATGGTGGCAACACGGGCAATATCCTTGGCACCGTCAACGGGCTTGGAGTTGATCTTCAACGTATCAACAGCCACATCCACTGCCTTGCTGATACCCTTCTTGAGTACCATCGGATTAGCACCGGCGGTTACATTCTTCATACCCTCACGGATGAGAGCCTGTGCCAGCAGGGTAGCGGTGGTGGTACCGTCACCGGCTACGTCATTGGTCTTGATGGAAACTTCCTTAACGAGCTGTGCGCCCATATTCTCGAAAGCGTCCTCGAGTTCAATTTCCTTTGCAATCGTCACACCGTCATTGGTAATGAGCGGAGCGCCGAATTTCTTATCCAGAACAACATTTCTGCCCTTCGGGCCGAGAGTGATCTTTACGGTGTCGGCCAGCTGGTCAACACCTCTCATCAATGCTTTTCTTGCTTCTTCGCCATAAGCGATCTGCTTTGCCATATCAATTACCTCCGTTTTATCACAAATACAACAGGATGATTATTCTACAATTGCCAGAATATCAGACTGACGCACGATGGAATATTCCTCGCCGTCCAGTTTCACGTCTGTGCCGGCATATCTGCTGGTGATGACCTTATCGCCTACTTTGACGAACATGGTTACTTCATTGCCGTCAACCATACCGCCGGGGCCTACTGCCACGATAGTCGCAAACTGCGGCTTCTCCTGTGATGCAGCTGTCAGTACGATACCGCTCTTGGTGGTTTCCTCTGCTTCTTCGGTCTTTACAACTACTCTGTCCAGCAACGGCTTGATAGTCATAATGAATTGCCTCCTTTAATCCTTTTAAGATGACAGGCCGCTGAACCGGCTGTCTGTTATTTTTAGCACTCTCACTCCTCGAGTGCTAAAGCTATTGTATACTCTTTTGTCAGAAAAATCAAGTGTTATTTGAAACTTTTTCTATTTCTTTTACAACTTTTTCTAACTATACACGATTCTCCCCTGCTTTATGCCAAAAAACAGGTCAGAAATTAATTCACCCTGCACAAAGCACCGGAAAATATTTTTTCGTGCATCATAAAAACCGGATAAGCTATCCCTGCAGGACAGCTTATCCGGTTCTGTTTTATCTGTAGCTTTTCAGCGTATCGGGTATGGCAATATTTCATGCGGTTGTCAGCGCACAACTCCACACTCCACACTCCACACTCCACACTTTATTTGGTGCGTCCGATATCTGTGCGGTAGTGTGCGCCCTCAAAGCTGATCTTCTTCACGGCGGCATAGTCTTTGTCTAATGCTTCATCCAATGTCTTGCCGCTGGCGGTAACGCCTAATACACGGCCGCCGTTGGTGTAGAACTTGCCTTTTTCTAATTTCGTACCAGCATGGAAAATCTCTACGCCCGGCAATTGGCCGTTCTCGTCCAGACCGGTAATTTCCAATCCTTTCTTGTATGCCAGCGGATAACCGCCCGATGCCATGACAACACACGCTGTTGCTTCATCGCTCCATTCGATTTTAAGCTGTGAAAGACGCTCGTCAATAACGGCTTCGATAATATCCACCAAATCTGTTTTCAATCTCGGCAGAACAACCTGCGCTTCAGGGTCACCGAAACGGGCATTGTATTCAATGACCTTCGGACCGTCCGGCGTAATCATCAGACCGAAATACAGGCATCCCTTGAAGGTGCGGTTTTCGCTGTTCATAGCGGCCACTGTCGGCTCGAAAATCGTTTTACGGCAAATCTCGGCGATTTCCTTCGTGTAATACGGGTTCGGGCTGATGGTACCCATACCGCCGGTATTCAGGCCTTCATCATTGTCATAGGCTCTCTTATGGTCTTTGGAAGAAACCATCGGCACCAGTGAAATACCGTCCGTGAATGCCAATACAGATACTTCGGGACCTGTCAGGAATTCTTCGACAACAATATGATTGCCGGAAGCACCGAATTTCTTATCTTCCATAATTTCCTTGACGGCTTCTCTCGCTTCCTTCTGTGTCTGAGCGATGATAACACCCTTGCCGAGTGCCAGACCGTCCGCCTTGATGACAACGGGATATTTATTCTTTTCCTCAATATAAGCAACCGCCTTGGCCGGATCGTCAAAGGTTTCATACTCCGCCGTAGGAATATGATACTTCTTCATGAGGTTCTTGGAAAAGACTTTACTGCTCTCGATAATAGCGGCTTCGGCTCTGGGACCAAAGGCACGGATACCATTTGCCATCAGGGTATCCACCATGCCGTCTGCTAACGGGTCATCCGGCGCTACAAAAACTAAATCAACGGCATTCTCTTTGGAAAATGCTACAATAGCCTGTTTATCCATCGCACCGATGGGCAGACATTCGGCATCTTTGGCAATACCGCCGTTACCCGGTGCGGCATAGATTTTATCAACCTTCGGGCTTTCTTTCAGCTTGCGGATGATCGTATGTTCACGGCCGCCGCTGCCGACAACTAAAATTCTCATAGAATGTGTCCTCCTTTATGAGTGGCATCAATGATGGAACAGACGGATACCGGTGAAGGCCATAGTCATATTGTACTTGTTGCAGGTGTCAATGACGTTATCATCACGGATAGAACCGCCGGGCTGTGCGATATACTGTACACCACTGCGCTTCGCTCTCTCGATATTATCACCAAACGGGAAGAAGGCATCCGAACCAAGAGATACACCGCTGAAAGTAGCCAGCCATGCTTTTTTCTCTTCTTTGGTAAGCGGTTCGGGCTTTACGGTGAAGAACTGCTCCCATACGCCGTCGGCCAATACATCCTCGTAATCATCGGAAATATAGACATCAATGGTATTGTCACGGTCAGGTCTGCGGATATCCTCACGGAACGGCAGTGCCAACACTTTCGGACACTGACGCAGATACCAGATATCCGCTTTATTGCCCGCCAGACGGGTACAATGGATACGGGACTGCTGTCCGGCACCGACACCGATGGCCTGTCCGTCCTTCGCATAGCAGACGGAATTGGACTGGGTATATTTCAGCGTAATCAGTGCAATAATCAAGTCACGCTTTGCTTCTTCGGTCAGTTCCTTATTATCCGTCACGATATTTTTCAGCATATCGGCATCAATTTTCAGGTCATTTCTGCCCTGCTCAAAGGTAATGCCATAGACCTGCTTACGCTCAATAGCCGCCGGCACATAATTCGGGTCAATCTTAACGACATTGTATGTACCCTTGCGCTTAGTCTTGAGGATAGCCAGTGCTTCCTCGGTGTAATCAGGCGCAATAATACCATCGGAAACTTCTCTTTGCAGGAGCAGAGCAGTCTGCTTGTCACAGGTATCGGACAGCGCTACCCAGTCACCATAAGAGGACATTCTGTCGGCACCTCTTGCCTTGGCATAAGCGCTGGCAATCGGGGACAGCTCTAAATCATCGACAAAATAAATTTTCTTCAGGGTATCGGACAATTCCGTAGCCACAGCCGCACCGGCCGGACTGACGTGTTTGAAGGAAGCGGCCGCCGGCAGACCGGTAGCGGCTTTCAGTTCGCTGACCAACTGCCAGCTATTGAAGGCATCCAGAAAGTTAATATAACCCGGACGGCCATTCAGTACCGTTACCGGCAGTTCTGTGCCGTCCTGCATAAAGATGCGGGACGGTTTCTGATTCGGGTTACAGCCATATTTCAGTTCCAATTCATTCATGATAAGCACTCCTGTTCACAAATAATGTATAATGTGCAACGATTTGAAAAAACGTTTTCTTACTATATCCATCTTCATCAAAAAAACTTGATGAAACATCAACACAAAAGTTTCGCTCAAGCCTTTTCAAAGGCTTGCGGGTTCCAAGGGCAGCGCCCTTGGTGGGGTTTGGGGCAGCGCCCCAACACACCTTATTGATTCTTGTTAACGATTCTGTCCTCAAAGTCACCGGTTGCCAGATCAATGAAACGGGTATACAGGGAAACCTTGTTAGCCTCGTTAAGGGCGCTCCATACGTTATCGGTGAAGGTGTCGATATCGCCCTTGATGTCAACAAGGGTCGGCTCACCGGCAAAAGACGGAATCGGATTGCCGTCACACTGATAAGTATGAATAAAATGACCTTCACCGGCTACCGGCTGGGCATATTCATAGAAGAAGCGCAGAACGGAAGATTCTCTGCCCTCGTTGCTCTTGAGAATGGACATTTTATAGCTGAAATTCCCTTCCGCAAAGGTCAGCATACCGGAAATTCTGGGGGTGAAGTTTGGCGGATCAGGCTCAAAGGTACGGGTACGGAGAGCTTCCTCAAAGGTCTTGCCTTCCAGCACGAAATCACGGATAGTATCAGTCTGGTCGCCGTTGGTAACGATCGTATCATTGTCAAGGGTACGCACCGGCACATAGATAATCAAAGAGGGATCTACTAACTTGGACGGGTCAAATGCCTGTGTTTTCAGGTCAGTGCCTTCCGCCACAAACACACGGTTACGGCTGTTTTCACTGCGTCCCATGATAAAATAACCGATAACGGCCTTTTTGCCGTCCTCACTTTTGCCGATGATAATGCCTCTGCCCGGATAGGTCGTAGAAGCGATTTCTTTTGTTAATTCTGTCATAATCACTGTTTCCTTTCCAACATCAGTTTTTGATATACACACGGTCGTTGCGTACCTCTAATTTATCATCGCAGAACAGCGCCACCGCCTGCGGCAGTATCTGCCATTCCGCCTGCTCCATGACACGGCGCTGTAAGATTTCCGGTGTATCGTCCTCTTGTACGGCTACCGCCTTTTGCAGGATGATCGGTCCGCCGTCACAGACTTCCGTGACAAAATGCACCGTAGCGCCGGTCAGTTTCACACCCTTTTTCAAGGCTTCCTCATGTACACGCAGACCATAATAGCCCTTGCCGCAGAAGGACGGAATCAACGCCGGATGAACATTCATCATCTTATTCGGCAAAGCCCTGACAACCAGTTCATCCAAAATCGTCATGAAGCCGGCATAAACCACCAAATCCGCCTGTTCTTCAAGGAGAGCGTCTAAAATCGCCTGACTGTAGGCCACCACATCCGCATATTCTTTGCGGACAATGGTGCGTGTCTTAATGCCGTTATTCTTAGCACGTTCCAGCGCATAAACGCCTTCTTTGGAGGAAATGACACAGGTAATGCGGCCGTTCTGAATCAGACCGCTTTTCTGGGCATCAATCAGCGCCTGTAAATTCGTACCGCCGCCCGATACCAATACAACAATATTTTTCATGCTTTCTCACCCTTATTCGATGATAACGCCTTCGTCACTGGCGACCAATTCACCGAGTACATAGGCATCTTCACCGGAGGCTTTCAGCGAAGCAATCGCCGCATTGACATCTGCCGCATCGACAACAACCGTCATGCCGACACCCATGTTATAGGTGTTGAACATATCTCTTTCCGGCACGTTACCGGCTTTGGCAATCAGGTCAAAGATCGGCAGTACCTGCACATCCTTGCGCTGAATACGGGCGCTGAGTCCCTTCGGCAGGGAACGGGGAATATTTTCATAGAAGCCGCCGCCCGTAATGTGTGAAATAGATTTAACATTCACATTCTGAAGCAGATTCATAATGGCCTTGACGTAAATTCTTGTCGGTGTCAGCAGGGATTCACCGAGCGTCATGCCCAGTTCATCATAATGAACAGCAATCGTCTTTTCGTTAATGTCAAAGACCTTGCGTACCAGTGAGAAGCCGTTGGAATGTACACCGCTGGAACGGATACCGATCATCACATCACCGGCTTTTTGTGTATCGGGCTGTAAAATCTTGTCCTTATCGACAACGCCGACCGCAAAACCGGCTAAATCGTATTCATCCTCAGGCATCAGACCGGGATGTTCGGCTGTTTCACCGCCGATGAGGGCACATTCACTCTGCACACAGCCTTCTGCTACGCCGGAAACGATTTCGGCGACCTTTTCGGGATAGTTCTTGCCGATGGCAATATAATCGAGGAAAAACTGCGGTTTAGCGCCACAGCAGATAATATCATTCACGCACATAGCCACGCAGTCAATACCGACTGTATCATGCTTATCCATCAGAAATGCCAATTTAATCTTCGTACCGACACCATCCGTACCGGAAACCAGTACCGGCTTATTGATACCGGTAGTGTCGATTTCAAACAGGCCGCCGAAGCCGCCGATACCGGACAATACCCCGTTGGTCATGGTTCTGGCAACGTGTGCCTTCATCAATTCTACTGAACGGTAGCCTGCCGTTACGTCAACGCCGGCCGCCTTATAACTGTCACTATAGCTTTTCATATTGTTCCTCCTGTTCAAATTATGTTGGGGCACCGCCCCGAACCCCTTTCCTAAAAAACTTGTGTTGTGTGCTGAGAAAGATATTTGAAATTTGTGGTGCGTGGCATCACTCCACACTCCACTCTCCACACTCCACACTCAATTCAGGTTTTGGGTTTGGAGTATTTATCCTCACGGGAAGTATCGGAAACGTCCAGCGGATAGTTTCCGGTAAAGCAGGCATCACAAAAATCCGGCTTGCTTTCTCTCACCAGTTCCCGCAGGCTTTCCACGGAAAGGAATCCCAGTGAATCAGCGCCCATATAAGCGCACATTTCCTCTGTCGTCATCGCCGCCGCCATGAGATTTTCCTTTGCTGTTGTGTCACTGGTAAAATAGCACTGACACTTGAACGGCGGTGAAGCAATTCTCATGTGTACTTCCTTAGCGCCGGCCTGCCGCAGTAAATTAACAATGTGGCGGCTGGTTTTGCCCTTCACAATGGAGTCATCAATGACAATGACCCGCTTGCCGTTGACATTGTTTTTCAGCGCATTGAGTTTGATACGCATGAGGTATTCGGAATTTTTCTTGCGGTTATTGAAGGCCCGCCCGATATATTTATTCTTGATAAGACCTGTCGCATACGGAATACCCGATTCCATCGCATAACCGATAGCCGATTCAATGCCGCAGTCCGGTACGCCGCAGACAATATCCGCTTCCACCGGATGCTGCTGTGCTAACAGCCGGCCGGCTCTCTGACGGGACAAATTCACGGAAACACCATCGACGACACTATCCGGACGGGAAAAGAAAATGTATTCAAAAATGCAGATAGCGGTTTTGCCGCCGCAGTTATCCCGATAGCTGTGAACGCCTTCGCTGTCAATCACCAGCATTTCACCGGGTTCAATATCCCGTATGAATTCACCGCCCATGCTGTCGAATACGCAGGATTCGGAAGCGATGACATAGCTGCTGCCGATTTTACCGTAGCACAGCGGACGGATACCCATCGGGTCACGCACACCGATCAGCTTGCTCGGTGACATTAACGCAATAGCATAGGCGCCTTTCAGACGCTGCACCGCCTGCAAAACGGCTTCTTCAATAGTCAGTGCCGTAATTCTTGCCCGTGCAATCAGATAGGCAATAATTTCGGTATCGCCGTTAGATTGGAAAATAGCGGCTCCCTGATTCAGTTCATCACGCAGTTCATGATAATTGGTCAGCGAACCATTCAGGCACAAGGCTAACTGTCCCTTGATATAGCGCATGACCAACGGCGCTAAATTTTCATGATCGACAGCCATACCGCCGGAGGAATATTTGACATGACCCAGCGCAATCTCACCATTGCCGAGCCGTGCCAGTTCCCTTTCGGGCAGTGCTTCGGGAATCATGCCGTGATCCTTATGATGAACGATCGTGCCGTTATGATTGACCGCAATACCTGCACCGACCTGTCCTCTGTGCTGCAGGGCATACAGGGAAAGATAGGTTTCCTCGACGATATCCACCGTCGGGTCTGTCGAGAAAAAGCCGATCACACCGCATTCATCGTGTAATTCGGACATAACAACAACACTCCTTACTGGCTGATAAGCTCCTGTACCTTCTGCTGCATGGCGGCATCCTTCTTTTCTACGCCGTCTTTCATGCTGATTTTTTCCGCCGCCAATTTTTCAGCCAGTGTTTCATCCGAAAGCGCCAGCATCTGTACGGCTAAAATAGCGGCATTATCCGCACCGTCAATGGCAACCGTAGCCACAGGAATTCCTTTGGGCATCTGAACGGTAGCTAACAGCGCATCCAGTCCGTCTAAAGTAGAGGATTTGATCGGGATGCCGATCACGGGAATGGTCGTATGCGCCGCTAATACGCCGGCTAAATGAGCGGCCTTTCCTGCGGCGGCAATCATCACGCCGAAACCGTTCTCACGGGCATTGGCCGAAAATTCCGCCGCCGCTTCGGGTGTTCTGTGCGCCGACATAACATGAACTTCAAACGGTACGCCATAGGTATGCAGTGTCTTGACAGCGCCGGATACAACGGGAAAATCGCTGTCGCTTCCCATGATGATCGCTACTTTTTTCTGTTCAGACATAGAGTAAACTCCCCTTTTATGTTTCTTCTTTTGGAATCAACAAATTATTCCACTTATCATTTTAGCCTATCTCATCAAAAAAAGCAAGACCGATATCAAATAATACCGGTCTTGCCAACAAAAACTTATCTGCCATGTGGAGCGTGGCGTTAATGCATAATTCATAATTCATAATGCATAATTGATCATGATGGCGCACTGTCTTGAACATGAAGTGATTACACGCTCCGCAGGTTTCAAATATCTGTCCCAGCAAATAATTTAGTTTCCGGAACGATGATTGTTGAGTGCCTGCTGGGCACGGGCTCTGAGCTGTGCCTGTGCATCTACTGCCTGAGAAACATTCGTACCGGCAAAACCTGTGCCGACACCGCTGTTCGGCATAGCGGGCAGTACGGGATTAGCCGCCGGACGTGCCGTTGTCGGGCGGGAAACCGTTGTCGCACCCGGCAAAGAAGTAGTTGTATTAGCATTCGATTCCTTCGGGGTGTTATCTACATTACCGTCAACGACCATTTCTTTGAGAACCGTCGCCAGACCGGCCATATTCTGCAAATTGGAAGGAATAATGATTTTAGTGGCACGGCCGTCCGCTACCTGTGCCAGCGCTTCAAGGCTCTTCAGAGCAATAACTCTGTCAGAAGGAGCGGCTTCGTTCAACATTCTCAAGCTGTCTGCAAAAGCGGTCTGTACGGCAATGATAGCCTCCGCCTCACCTTGTGCTTCACGGATTTTCGTTTCCTTGATGGCTTCCGCACGGAGAATAGCCGCTTCTTTATGACCTTCGGCCACCAGAATCTGGCTGGTCTTTTCACCTTCGGCATCCAGAATTCTGGCACGGCGTTCACGCTCGGCCTTCATCTGCTTCTCCATGGCGATCTGAATTTCACGGGGCGGCAGGATGTTTTTCAGCTCTACACGCTTTACCTTGATACCCCAGGCATCCGTTGCTTCGTCCAGAATTTCTCTGATACGCTCATTGATCTTATCACGGGAAGTCAGGGTGTTATCCAGTTCCAGTTCACCGATAATATTTCTCAGCGTGGTAGCACAAAGCGTTTCAATGGCCATGATCGGACGCTCAACACCGTAAGCATACAGCTTGGAATCCGTAATCTGATAGTAAACAACGGTATCAATCTGCATGGATACGTTATCACGGGTAATAACGGACTGCGGTTCAAAGTCCACAACCTGCTCCTTCAAGGATACCTTGCGGGCAATTCTGTCCATGAACGGTATTTTCATGTGAATACCGGTATGCCAGGTCGTGTAGTAAACGCCGAAACGCTCAATAACAAAGGCATTGGCCTGCGGTACGATCTTGATATTGGAAATAATAATCAGTACGATCAAGGCCAGCACAATAATCAGACCAATCAGGAAGGGTGACATAATAATTACCTCTTTTCAATTCATCATTCATCATACATAATTCATACGGATCCGCCTGTTGGCCGGATACGGTATTTTTTCGCCGTTCCGACAGCAAAACAAGCGCTTCTCACCATAAATTGCAGTCTCAAATTCATTATGCATTATGCATTATGAATTATGCATTATTTACGTTTACGCTTTGGCGAGTTTGGGTTTATTCACGGGCGCAACAATCAGCTTCACGCCTTCAATGCGCAGTACGGAAATTTCCGTACCAACGGGAAGAACGGTTTTCGCTTCGGTCGTGGCCGACCAGTCATTATTTTCCACCTTAACACGGAAAACGCCTAAATCTTCATCGACGATCTTCGTTACCTTGCCGATCTTGCCGATGTTCATATCCGCATTGGTAGCGGTTTTTTTGAATTTCGTCAGCTTCCTGGCCAGCGGACGTGTCAGGGCAATCATCAGAATAGTTACGGCAAAGAAAACGATTACCTGTATCCAGATATCAACCCGGCAGAAACTCAGTGCCAGCGCCGCAATACCGCCCAGCGCCGCCCAGATGGATACTAACTGTATCGGTGAAATGGATTCTAAAATGACCGCAACCACGATCACAATAAGCCATACCCATATCATTGACATAAGGATTCACCTCCTTTGCAAAAGCTTACATCAATTCTTGTCAGAAGTCAGACAAACAGACATCCGCTCACTTTTTGCGGGGTTTTCTGCCCTTATCCGGACGGTGCTTTTCCTGCTTTTCCTGCTGTGTCGCCTGCCGGATGCTGTCATATTTTTCAAAGGAAATGCCGTATTTCTTTTCCGCTTCGGTCAGGGGACGTTTCGGTTTCGTACCGGCCGGAGCGTTTTTGTTTTTAGGACGGATCAGGCATTTTTTATCAAAGCCGATCAAATCGGTACGGTGCGCCGTCACCAGTGCTTCATACACTAAATCGTAATTTTTCGGGTTCTTATATTGTATCAGCGCTCTCTGCATAGCTTTTTCATGCGGATTATGGGCAACATAAACCGGTTCCATCGTGCGGGGGTCAACGCCGGTATAATACATACAGGTTGAGATGGTAGAGGGTGTCGGATAGAAATCCTGCACCTGTTCCGGACTGCATCCGATATCCCGCAGATACTCCGCCAACGCAATGGCCTCTTTCAGTGTCGAACCCGGATGCGAGGACATCAGGTAAGGAACTAAATACTGCTCCTTGCCCAAGGAACGGTTAATGCGCTCATATTTTTTGCAGAAAGCCTGATAAACACTGTTCGGCGGTTTGCCTAATTTAGACAGCACCGCATCGGCAACGTGTTCGGGAGCTACCTTTAATTGTCCGCTGATATGGTACTGGCACATTTCCCGCAGGAAAGTGTCATCGGGGTCAGCCATGATATAATCAAAACGGATTCCCGAACGGATAAATACCTTTTTAACACCCGGCAAAGCTCTGAGTTTTCTCAGCAGTTCAAGATAGTCCGTATGATCGACTGTCAGATTGGCGCAGGGCTTCGGAAACAGACATTGTTTCTGAGGACAAACGCCGTATTTCAGCTGTTTCTCACAGGAAGTGTGACGGAAATTGGCTGTCGGACCGCCGACATCGTGAATATAACCCTTGAATTCGGGGTCCTTGATGATTTCCTCGGCTTCTGCAATGATAGATTCATGACTGCGTGTCTGAATGATACGTCCCTGATGGAAGGTCAGCGCACAAAAACTGCATCCGCCGAAACAGCCCCGATTACTGATAAGGCTGAATTTAACTTCCTTGATAGCATCAATACCGCCGTATGGTTCATAGCACGGGTGATAGGTGCGCATATACGGCAGGGCATACACCGCATCCATTTCTTCCTGTGACAGCGGTCTGGACATGGGATTCTGTATTACATAGCCGTCCGGATACGGTTCACACAACACCTTGCCCGAAAAAGGGTCTGTATTGGTATACTGGATATAAAAACTGCGGGCATACGCTAATTTATCCGCTTTTAATTCAGTATAGGACGGCAAAACAATATAATCACCGTTCAGGCCGTCAAGACTTTTGGATTTATAAACCGTTCCCGGAATAAAAGTAATATCCCTGACGGGAATACCGCTGTTGAGGGCATCCGCAATCGCCACCATCGAGCGTTCTCCCATGCCGAAGGATAACAAATCCGCCTGTGCATCCAGCAGTACCGAGCGTTTGAGCGTATCATCCCAGTAGTCATAATGTGCCATACGGCGCAGACTGGCTTCAATGCCGCCGATAATGACCGGCTTATGCGGATAGGTACGGCGAATCAGATTGCCGTAAACCACCGTAGCATGGTCGGGACGCTTGCCCATCACGCCGCCCGGCGTATAAAAATCCTTACTGCGGCGCTTTTTCGATACACTGTAATGATTCACCATCGAATCCATATTGCCGGCACAAACCAGAAAGCCTAATCTCGGCTCCCCGAAAACATTGATGCTGTTTTCGTCCTTCCAATCCGGCTGTGAAATGATACCGACACGATAGCCGGCCGCTTCCAATACACGGCTGATAATAGCAGGGCCAAAGGACGGATGATCGACATAGGCATCTCCGATGACAAAGGTAAAGTCAACGGCATCCCATCCTCTTTTGTGCATATCTTCCCGTGAAATGGGTAAAAAATCTTTCATAATCTTCTCTCCGAGTGTTACTTTAACAGAGCTTCTTCCCATTCAGGTTGTCGGAATCCCACCAGTATGGCATTTTCTGTAATCAGCAAAGGCCGTTTGACGAGCATTCCATCCGAAGCCAGCAAACGGAGCTGTTCTTCTTCACTCATCATCGGCAGTTGATCTTTGAGCTGTAATTCCTTATAGCGCAGACCGCTGGTATTGAAAAAACGTTTCAGCGGTAAACCGCTTTGCGTATGCCATGCCTTCAATTCCTCGAAAGTGGGATTTTCTTCCTTGATGAGCCGGTTCGTATAAGTGATAGCATGGTCGTCCAGCCATTTCTTTGCCTTCTGACAGGTACTGCATTTCGGATACTGTAAAAACAACATAGGAATCACCCCTTTTATTGAATGTGGAATGTGGAGTGTGGAATGTGGAATTCATCCGCTTCCGCCGTCCAACATTGTACATTGCACATTGTACATTATTATATAGCTTGCTCCGATATGACAGGTATATTATATCATATCGGAGCAACAATGAAAATACAATTTTCATGACTTTTTTACTTTTTTTATCGCATTAGCCCATACTTTTTCTTAATGCGTTCCAACTGATACAATAACGGTTCGGCACCGAAATACAAAAAAAGCGCCGTAGCCGCCGCATGAATCGTATCGGACGGCAGACCTGCCGCATAAACCGCTAATAGCGCCTGCCATGTCAGCGGTGTACGGGACAGTAAAATTGTGGTCGGATTCATGATACCGCCGTAAATGATAAGAGCCGCCGCAAAGCCGTAAACAGCCACCGCCGCACGGCTTGCCGGACAGAATCCCCGATGAAACAGCTTTCCGGCGCTGTAACCGACCAATCCCATTGCCATCATCTGCCACGGTGTCCAGAGACCTTGCCCGAAGAAAAAATTCGATACGAGCATGACCGTTGCACCGATAAGAAAACCGCTTTCACTGCCGAGTGCTACCGCAGACATAATAACCAGTGCCGTGACCGGCTTACAGGCAGGAAGAATATAAAACAGCGCTCTGCCCCCTACACCGATGGCACACAGTACCGCTATCAGGACTAATTCACGGGTCTGGATGTTTCTCTTTTCAAACAGCCAGAAAAAGGGGATGGTGCTTTCCAGCAGTACCAACAGTGACAGGAACAGGTATTTCGTATCATCCAACAGCCATAACCCCCCTGCTATCGTCAGCGGTACAATAAGAAAAACGGTCAGGGCGGCGGCCATTTCGGAACGGAATCGCCGTTTACCGGCTGTCACCGGCAGAAGCGTTTTACCCTTCACCGATACCATCAGAAACAGTATTACCGCCGTGAACAATACGCCATAGCTGACCGCCGGCCAGTCAGACAGTATCGGCACTGTCAGCACACCGGCACAGCACAGCAAGGATATCACACACACCGTCAATAACAGCCCTCTGAATATATATCCCCTGATGGTGTGCGCTATCGTTACGGCTTTTCGCTGTTGCCGGTGATGTTCCGATGGGTCATCCTCCGTTTTTTCACGGTCGGAAGGACATCCCTTTCCCCCTGAAAAGAAATCCTCCTCCGGTACGGTCTGTCCTAATGCCGTGAGTACGTCCCTGACGGTCACAGCCTGCGGCAGTAAGCCTTTTGTCATGCGGCAGACGGCCGTTGTATACAG
>ONYQ01000018.1 GCA_900322145.1 uncultured Eubacteriales bacterium | reverse complement strand
GAGGAAACCATGCGTGAACTGGAGCGTGTCTATCTGCTGAAAAACGTAGACAGCTACTGGATGGAACATATTGATGCCATGGAAGAACTGAAGCGGGGTATCCGTCTGCGTTCTTATGGCCAGCATGATCCGGTTGTTGAATACCGTATTGAAGGCTTTGATATGTTCGATGATATGATTCGCTGCATCCGTGAAGATACCATCAAGATGCTGCTGGTCGTTCCGAAGCGTGTGGCCGAAAGACTGCGTGTACAGGAAGAAATGAGAGAGCTGGCCGTTAAGCGCAGCGCCGGCGGACGAGCCAGAGCCGCTATGGCTGCCATGCAGGCACAAAAGGCTGCGCAGGAAAATGCACAGGTTACCCCGTTGGTCATTAGTGATGACCAGAAAAGCGCCACCGCTACTTTCTCCTTTAGCCTGAAAAAAGACAATGACACACCGGAAGCGGATAACCTCTCCGTAACGGATGAAGAAACAGAGACTAAAGCCGTCGAAGAAGATAACGCCGCCGAAAAGGATGCAAAGTCCTATTCCGACGAGGACGTACAAAAGGCCGCCGCTAAATTCATGCAGCGTGAACAAGTAGCCAAGCCTACCGCAACGAATCTGGAAGGTGACGGCACCGCCGTAAGCCGTACCGTTAAGAAAACCGCCAGAGTCGGCCGCAACGACCTTTGCCCCTGCGGCAGCGGCAAAAAATACAAAAAGTGCTGCGGACGCAATGCCTGAGTGTGAAAACACGGCTTTCTCCGATAAGAATGCTGCATCGTGACCGTCAAACCGGTCAAAGCAGGCAGTTTCCATCAATGACAAACAAAATGCCCCGACAGATACCGGAATTCATGGTATCTGTCGGGGTGTTTATATTGTGCCAATAAAATTTTCTTCGGCGGTTCTGCCATGCAGGCGCTGAAAAACGGGAGATAACACCTTGTTCCAACAAAGTGTTATCTCCCGAAACAGTTACCTTTCAAAGCGCAAACTCAGAAGGAAGTACGCAAACCGCCGCCGGCCACGAAATTGACGAGATCCTTAGCGGAAGCTGTCAGGACATTATTCTGAGAAGTAAGCTCCTTGATTTCCGCCTGATTGGAAACAGTACATTCCACTACTATATCCGTACCGTCATAGTTCGGCTGCTTATAGGTAACGGTAAGAGCATCAGGGGTCATTTTGAGGTTGCCGTTAAAAGTGAAATTATAATCGGGTTTGGATTCCGAAGTGACGGCATTGCTGTTCTGCTGTCCCAGCATACCGCCCATAGCTGCCATTTGCATATTATTGGACAGGGTGAAATCACCGGTTGCCTTATTTCTCACGAAGGTCGTGGAACCGTTGACAACAAAACCAACATAAGAAATGGTGTGCTTTTCTTCGGCATCTGTACTGTCATCGGTCAGGGTAACCGTCTGTACGGTCATCTCATGACCTTCCTTATCGACAGTAGCGAGTTTCAGGAAAGATTTCTTGCTGTCAGCCGGCTTTGCGCCAAAGCATAAAGTCAGCTTGCCGCTCTGTCCGTCTTTCTGTAAGATAACATCCGTCTGCATAAGGGCGTTATCCTTATTGATATAATGCTTCAGAATCAATTCTACGCCATCCAGCTGACTGCTGAACTGACCAAGCTGCTGGGTAATATTGATTTTTTCAAACGCTTCATCAATCATCTGATTGATATTGGCATTAATGTTGACATTGTTCTTGACCCAGTCTTTGACATCGTTGAAGAGAGCAACAATGATATCGGTGTTGCGGAAGGTATGTGTAATCACAACCGCATCCACAGAAGTACCGTCAATGTCAGCCTTCTCATTGGCTACATTGATATTGCCGTACTGGTCAATGTCCTCGCAGATCTTTTTACCCAAAGAGGACAGGCCAAAGGGATCGTTATCCTTTTTGAGGTTGTTATACACAAACTCATAGACATCCATGATCATGTCATAGTTTTCCTGATTCAATTTGAACAGATTCTCTCCCTTAGGACCAAAGGCAGAAGTCAACGCATCCTGACGGAGATTATTGAGGTCAAGGTAGTAATCTGTGGTCTTGTCATCCTGTGCGGATTTCAGTACAACACGGTCCAGTGTGGCATAAAATTCAAGAGAAGTTTGGTTCGGCATACTGTCAATGCCTAATTCCTTTAAGGCTTCCTTGTCATATTCCATTGACTGAGAGAAATACATCCGCTTGTTAGCGCCATCTATTGCCGTGATCTGCTGCTGTTTCATGCCATTAACGGTAGTGGTGACTTTGGTAGTTTTCTGCTGTGTCTGCTGTGCGGTCAGTGACTCAAGAAGATCACTGCTGCTGGATATACTTTTGGCGGTTGTCTGATAAGAAGCTAAAACGTATCGGGTGGGATCATCTTTGATCCTGTTCATTGTCTGAGAGCGAAGAATTCCACGCACCGTAAAGAAGGCCGCCACGCCAAGCGCCAGAACGGCAGCAATAACGATCAGCCAGATAATGAGCTTTTTATGGCTCTTTCTGGCCACCACGTCAGACATGGTATACTCCTGATAGCGTGACGCATCATTCTTTATCTCCGCAACATTTTCCTCAGAAAGTGCCTGATATGTCAGGGGTTTTGCTTCGGACATAGCCGGCGTATTGTCAACGCCAAGAATGGACGGGTCGGGAATAAAAGAACCGCAACTCTGACAATGTCTTATGGAATCGTCATTTTCTTTACCACAATTCGGACAAAACATACAAACATCTCCTTTTCATCATTTTTGCATCGTATTTTATCGTTTCCGCTGTTCCGAGCGGCAAACACCCTTATACTATAATAATATCTAAAATCCGGCACAAAGTAAAGAGGAAAGTGCGAATTTTTTTCGTAAAAAAGCAGTTTTTTTCCGATTTTCGATTGACAATACACGGGAAAAATTTTACAATTATAATGTTACTATGAAAGGGTGATAACATGAACATTCTGGCTATCGGTGACGTGGTCGGCACCATTGGCTGTCAGTTTTTACGGAGTAAACTGCCTGCGCTGAAAAAAAGCGAAAAAATTGATCTGGTCATTGCCAACGGAGAAAACTCCGCTGATGGCAACGGTATTACACCGGCCTCGGCTGATTTCCTTTTTCACAGCGGTGTAGACGTTATCACGGCCGGCAATCACACTTTTCGCCGCAAGGAATGTTATAATACTTTTGATGAACAGCCCTTTCTGATACGACCGGCCAATTATCCTGACGGCACTACCCCCGGCCACGGCTCTACTGTTTTTGATCTGGGGCGGCAGCGTGTCACCGTCATCAATTTAATGGGCTGTATGTATATGGAAGCACTCAACGATCCCTATACCGTGATTGACCGTATCCTGCAGAAGGTAGATACCCGTATCATCGTGCTGGATTTTCACGCCGAAGCTACTGCCGAGAAATTAGCGCTTGCCTACTATCTCGACGGTAAAATTTCCGCCTTTTTCGGTACCCATACCCACGTTCCCACAGCTGATGCCATGATTCTGCCCAACGGCACCGGTTATATTACCGATGTCGGTATGACAGGCCCCCGTGTTTCTGTTTTAGGGGTCAAAACCGAATTAGCTATCCGTAAATTCAAAGAAAAGCTGCCGGTACGTTTTGAAACGGCAACCGGCGATTGTAAAATGGATTGCATCAAATTTACCGTGGATGATCGTTCCGGAAAAACCGTTGCCCTGAAAAGAATTGAAATTTTATAAAATGTTCATAAATTTATAACAATTTCTTTATACTCTGCACTTGAATAATATGAACTTTGCTTATATTATATTAATGTATGTTTATTATTTCATAATAGGTATAGTAGTTTTATTTCAGGAGGCAATGATATGGAAGTATTAAAAGTTTCGTCAAAATCCACCCCCAATTCTGTCGCCGGTGCCATTGCAGGTGTGGTAAGAGATTTTGGCTGTGTGGAAGTACAGGCTGTGGGAGCAGGCGCCACGAATCAGGCGCTGAAATCCGTTGCTGTAGCAAGAGGCTATCTGGCACCGATGGGCATCGACCTCATTTGTATTCCCGCCTTTACCAGTATTGAAATTGAAGGTGTTGAACGGACAGCGATGAAGCTGATCGTTGAAATCAGATAATTTTTAAGGAAGTGCAAGAAACAATGATAAACGGTACTTACTACAAAAATGCGTTAATATCCGGTGCAAATAACATCATCCAGCAAAAGGAAGAGATCAATTCTCTGAATATTTTCCCCGTACCCGATGGGGACACCGGCACCAATATGTCCATGACATTTGAGGCCGCCGCTCAAGCACTCAGCGAAAGTACAGCTGTACGCATTGACGAAGTAGCGGCGGAAGCGGCTTCCGCCATGCTGAAATCCGCCCGGGGCAATTCCGGTGTTATTCTGTCGCTGCTGTTCAGAGGTATCGCCAACGGTCTGAAGGGCAAGGAAGAAATTGACGGCAAAGATCTGGCCGCTGCTTTGAAATTAGGCGTAGAAACCGCCTATAAAGCGGTTATGAATCCCACCGAAGGTACTATTCTGACCGTTGCCAGAATGTCCTGTGAAGCCGGTGCGGTAGCTGCTGATGTAGAAAGCGATCCTATCATTGTCTTTAGCTCCGTTGTTTCTGCCGCTAATGATGCGCTCAACCGTACCCCTGAAATGCTTCCCGTACTCAAGAAAGCGGGCGTAGTCGATGCCGGCGGCAAAGGTCTGTGTGTCATTTTTGAGGGTATGCTGTCCCTGCTGCGTGACGGCGTGATGATTAAAGCCGATGAACCGGTCACCATGACCGCAGAAAAAGAGGACAGCGCCGCTGAATTTTTCCGCAATGCTGCCGCAGAGTTTGATTCCGTCATCAACTTTACCTATTGCACAGAATTCATCATCGGCAGAGATACAGAAACAGAAAAGGATCCGCAGATGCTCAGAGCTTTTCTGGAAACGATCGGTGACTGCGTAGTAGTGGCGGATGATGACGATATCATTAAGGTGCACGTACACACCGAGCATCCCGGTCAGGCATTGGAGGAGGCTGTTACCTTCGGACAATTGCTGACTGTCAAAATAGAAAACATGAAGGAGCAGCACCGCAAGGCTGCCGAAAAATATGAGAAGGAAAAGGCCAAAGCAGAGGCCGAACAGAAAAAACGGGAAGCGCTTCAGCCTGTAGAACCCGTTGAGGATGTCGGCTTTGTTGCCGTGGCGGCCGGTAAGGGACTGGAAGGTGTCTTTAAGGATCTTGGCTGTAACCATGTGGTCAGCGGCGGTCAGAGCATGAACCCCAGTACAGAGGATATTTATCAGGCGGTTATGGCCACACCGGCGAAAACGGTCTTTGTTCTGCCGAATAACAAGAATATTATTCTGGCTGCTGAGCAGGTGATTCCTCTGGTTACTGACAGAACGGTTGTAATCGTTCCGACCCGTACCATCCCGCAGGGACTGGTTGCCATGCTGTCCTATTCACCGGATGCAACTGTCGAGATTAACAGTGACTATATGATTTCGGCCGCTAAAAATGTTTCCACCGGTCAGGTCACCTATGCGGCCAGAAATTCCGAATTCGGCGGCACCAAGATCAAGGAAGGCGATATTATCGCCCTGAACAACGGCAAGCTGACACATAAGGATAAGGATCCTGTCAAGGCAGCTATTAAACTGGCCAAGGATATGACACGCCGTGATACCTCCTATATTTCCGTTATCTATGGCGAAGATATCACCGAAGCGCAAGCGAATGCCGCTTTTGAAGGCATTAAAGCAAAAGTCGGCGGTGATATAGAAGTCACACTGATTGACGGCGGCCAGCCCGTTTATTATTTCATGCTTTCTGTCGAGTAATTGTTCACTCTGCGATTTACAGGCATATTATCCTTTACTGATAATATGCCTGTTTTTCTTTTCCTGATAGGCTTACAGGTACTTTTTTCCAAAAAATGATATATCATAACGTGCATGGGATGCATAGGCACATTGAAAAGCAGGAGGCGATCGCTGTGGGATCCCTGTTTAAGGTAAATATTCAACAATTAGATAAGATAGGCTCAAAAAAAGCAGAACAGTTCCGGAAATTAGGTGTTGACAGTGTGGGTGAACTGTTACGTCTATATCCCAGAAGCTACGAGGACTGGAGCCAGCCAATGACCATAAGAGAAGCGGCCGCTGCACAGAAAACCTGCTGTATCAGCGGAACCATTGAAAGTGCCTCTCAACCGGCTTATATCAAGAACAACATGACACTTTTTAAGCTGAACGTAACGGACGGGAAGGATTATATGACCGTGACGCTCTTTAATCGGGCATTTCTGTATCAACAGTTATGTCAGGGAGGTACGTTCCTGTTTTATGGAATACTGCGAAAAACCATAATGGGCTATGAAATGAGCGCTCCGCAGGTGGAACCCGCCGGAAAGGAAATTATCCGGCCGATTTATCCGCAAACGGCCACCCTGAGCAGCAAGCAAATTGAAAATGCGGTGCAGCAGGCACTGAAAATGCTGCCGGAGGTACTCAATGATCCCATTCCTGACAATATATTGGAAGAATATGAGCTGTGTCCGTTAGATGTCGCCTTACGGAATATCCATTTTCCGAAGGATCATGAAGCATTAGCCAGCGCCCGTAAACGGGTTGTTTTTGAAGAATTGCTGGTATTGCAGTTAGGTCTGGGGCTGAGAGGCAGTGACCGTCTGCTGACACATTCCTACCCCATCCATACGGATTATACCGAAGAATTCCTCACATATCTTCCCTATACCCCGACGGGCGCTCAAAGACGTGTCATGGCACAATGTATAGAGGATATGAAACGGGAAGGCTATCCAATGAATCGCCTGATACAAGGAGATGTCGGCAGCGGTAAAACGGCTGTCGCAGCCGCTTTATGCTATACAGCCGCCAAAAACGGCCTGCAATGCGCCTTTATGGTGCCCACAGAGATTCTGGCGGAACAGCATTATCAATTCCTGACAGAATTATTCAGCCATACCGGTCTGCACATTGACCTGCTGACCGGCTCCACACGCACCGCAGAAAAACGCCGCATCCTGACTGCGCTGGAATGTGGCCTGACAGATATTGTCATCGGCACCCATGCCCTGCTGTCTGATACGGTAACATTCCGGCAGTTAGGATTAGTCATTACCGATGAGCAGCATCGTTTTGGTGTATCACAACGATCTGCCCTGACCGCCAAAGGAAACTATCCGCATATTGCCGTCATGTCAGCAACGCCTATTCCCCGCACACTGGCGCTCATGATTTTCGGTGATCTGGATCTTTCCATTATTGATGAAATGCCCCCCGGCCGTCAGAAAACGGACACCTATCTTGTCAGCAGTGACAAGCGTCAGCGTATTTATGCCTTTCTGAAAAAACACATTGACAGTGGCCGCCAATGCTATATTGTGTGTCCCTTGGTGGAGCAGAATGACAGTGAGCTGCTGTCTGCCGAGGAATATGTCGAAAATCTGCAAAAAACCGTGCTGCGGGAATACCGCATCGCCCTGCTGCACGGTAAAATGAAGGGGGCTGACAAAGAGGAAATAATGCGGCGCTTTGCCGCCGGCACTATCGACATTCTGGTATCGACCACCGTGATTGAAGTAGGGGTTAACGTTCCCAATGCGGCCGTCATGCTCATTGAAAACGCTGAACGGTTTGGATTATCGCAGCTTCATCAATTGCGTGGCCGTGTGGGGCGTGGACGTGACAAGGCTTATTGTATTATGGTAACGGACAGTGAAAATTCCGCCACTTTAGAACGCCTGAAAGTCATGTGCAGCACAAATGATGGTTTTATTATTGCCGATGAAGATTTACGGCTGCGTGGTCCGGGTGATTTCTTCGGCACACGACAGCATGGCCTGCCTGTTTTGAAAAGTGCCAAACTGTCCGATATGCATTCTGTAGAAGAGGCTCGTTCTGCCGCCCATGAGATTCTCGCTGCTGATCCTGACCTTTCTCAGAAAGAACATCGTCCCCTTCTTTTTGAACTGCGCCGTCTTTTCTACTCGACTGAAAGCGGTAAAGGGATTTTCGGCAGTGCCTGAAAATATTATATTATACGCCGAAAAGCGGCTGCACCCAAATGGTGCAGCCGCTTTTTTAAGTGTCGGGAAGAAATGCGTGATTAATCGCCGTAGGTTCCATTGGTAAGAGCGCCATGAACACCAGTGCCGTTTTCATTGGCCGTACCATGACCAATGTAGGTAATGTTCTCCATACCCTTCCAATAGGTTTCATCATAAATGTTTGCAATATAATTAGCGGTTGAATCTTTCGGCTTCTTAATGATATATTTGCCTTCACGAATAGCAAAGGTATGCAGGATACGCATTTCATCGTAATAACGGACATAAATATCCGTTCTGAAATCTACCACAAGGGAATTTGCATTACCATCTACGTTACACAACAGGAACTGCGGTGTTCTGGTACTTCTCTTGGTGGCATCAAATGTACCCATAGAGGAGAAGATAAATTCCTTAGCGGTAAGGGTAACCTTGGCAGAAGTGTACAGAGGATCTTCCGAACTCCAGCGGAAGCACATACCGGCTGTCGTGAAGTAAGAATAGGGTGCATACGCTGTCAGGGAGCCCTTGTCTGCTTCAAGATTGACATAAGTGGATTGCAGGACATTGGAACCGGTGGTGAAATCCACACCGTTATGCCAGGTGGTCGTACCGGTGCTGCCAACATCCGTAACACGTCTTACGATCTGATCATTCAGATCCTTTTCACCCAGTGCATAGATACCACGATTAACATCCTTCGAGAAGAACGCCATGGCTTCTGTACTGAACAAATTCAGTTTACCGCCGTAAACAGGGGACTTACTATCCTTAGCATCATCATTATCGAAATAGTAGGAACCGGCTTTGATGGTGTATTGAGCACCGCCAACCAGTTCTACGGTCGCATCGTTGGTAAAGAGCAGTGTCATGGGCTTGTATGTGTTCTTCGTAGGATCGCCGCTCTTGTTCAGATTGACCATGTTGTACATCTGCTTTTCAGTTGCCTTCGACTGTTTGAAGGTGGAAGCGCTGATTTCACGGTAGTCAGAAGCCGTGTTGATCGACCAGTAGGGGTTTGTCGTATCGACATATACCCATGCCTCATCCATTTTCATAACAGACTTCACTGCCTTACCCTTATCAGCACCGACAACAGATTCCTGACCGATATTATCAATCTGTACAAACTGTACATTATAAATTTCGTAGGATTTATTGCCCTTGGCATCTGTCACCTCTGTGAGATCGGAACCTGACAGGAAGATAATCGGATAACGTTCGGGATTATATTCCTTCACAGACTTTTCTACCCATTCTGTGGAAGAAAGACTGAAGGCTGTAGTAGGCTCTTTTACTTTAGAGTAGCGAATCTTGAAAGAGTAGTTATTTCTGACTTTACCTTGTGCATCGAAGAGTACGCAGGCAATCGAACCTTCACTCTTTACTTCCAAACCGGAAATGCATCTTTCAAGTGCTTCTGTGGCACCATTCAGCGTAAGCTTATCGGTATTGCCAAGAAAATATGCTTCTGCCTCCGCAAGCTTATCCCGCAATGCTTGAATAGACTCTTCGGTATACTGTCTGGTCTTGAGTGACCGGGTAACATACTCAGGATATCGACCGCCGCCATTACCGTGAATCTTATAGGCATCAGACATATCGCTGTTCTTCAGAGGTTCAGCAAGATACTGTCTTGCCTTCTGCATCTTCTTGTACAATGCCCTGTAAGCATTCAATCTGTCTTCAATGTCAACCAATCCATTATAGGCATCCGCTTCACTCCAGGAATCAACATTCTTCGTGATATAGTAGGTAACACCATCTGTTTCCTTAGTTGTACTATAATTACTGTACATACTCAACAGACCGTCGGAATAATGACGAGTAGCACTATCCGGCAGTTCACCGTTATCATCGTAGTTGGAGGCAATGTTACAGCCGTAATAGGTAGAACGCAGGAGGTTGATCTTGTTTTTCAGTGCCGTCTGATCTGACTGGAACTGCTCCCAATAGCCTTCACTGTCATTTCTGGCAGGAACGAAACGGCAATAGTCGCCGCCCTGCAGACAAGTCTTGTACTGATGCTCCTGACCCAGATCATCCTTCACCCTGAAGACAATAAACGGAGTTCTCTTTGAAATATTAGCCAGATAATATGTGGTTTCATTCGGCACACGTGTCAGCTTGTCGGTCATCTTTACTGTACGGGTATCACTCTCAAAAGGACCTGTCAGTGTAATTTCCAGCGTATCTGACTGCCAGCCTGCCGGCAATTTGAAGTAAACGGTAATCTTATCACCGATCTGTGACTGTTCGGGATCAAAGGTATAGAGGTTGATATTTCTATAGTGGAGAGAGGTAGCACCCGCCGCACCGTTCTTAACATTATTGTTGATCGTTGCTTTGTTGCCGCCTTCAATATCATTGGAAAGCTGCTCCAGCCATACATCACCTCTGGCACCATTGACAGCTTTTGTCTGAATATACTCATAACCCTTTTCCATACCGGAGAGAGCAAAGTTATATTCTGTGCCCTTGGAAACAGGCAGTTTGAACTCATACCAGTCATAATAGGCGCTCAGACCAGCCAGACCCAGACGGCCGTCAGAGTCATCGTTACCACTGGCACCGCCGGTACCGCCGAAGAGGTTGCCGGAACCAATGTTGTGGTTATGAGAGTTCTTTTTCTGACCATCGAAGGAGTTATATACATCCCAATAGGATCTGTTCTGCAGACGTACCTTTTTACCGCCGACATAAGCCATCTTCAGTCTGTCACCGCTGATATTGACTTCATCCACACCGGTTCTGTCAACGATACCCTCGTCCGTAATACCGCTGTGAGAATCATCGGGATCGTTGCCGTTGCCGTTGTCGTCATCGGCGCCGGTCACATCGTCTACCTTTTTGCTTTCCATGACATAATAGCCATCGCTGTCGGTTTCTTTGATCCAGTACTGCCAGCCGGCCTGGAAGTTAACGTCAACAGACTGCTTGGTGCTGGTACCATCGCTGATAATAAACTTTGTTGCGCCCTTGGGCGGATGAATCCTATACACCTGCTGGTTATACTTATTGACCCATGCGTTGTTTTCATTGCTGAAAGTATAACCCGGGAAGGAAGGACCTTTACCACCGGTAAATTCAATACCATCAGCGCCCCAGAAATAGATATGCAAATTGCTCAGATTATAGTTATTGGTAACATAGATATAGTAGTTTTCATACTCGACATTGCTGGGCGGTTCAGCGACAACCCAGCTGGTCAGCTTAAAGGTCTTTCTGCCATAACCGTTATTATCCGTTACCCACTGACCTTTTGCATAGCCATAGCCACGGGTAAACGCCGTCTTACCGTCAGACTGCTGCTTTTTGCTGCCATGGTTATTGTTGAAGGTAACCGTTACCGCACCGGTCGGCGGCAGAACACGGTAAATCTTGTTATTATTCTTGTCAGTCATATTGGTGACTTCCAACTGGTAGCCCGGCCAAGCCTGACCAATTTCCTTGTCACTTGCATCATAGAAACAAGCATAGCCATCGCTGCCCCACTTGATGCTGTCCCACTCGGAATCGGTGAAGTAAATATAATTGGCTGCGGTTTCCGGCTGATCCGGATCAGGATCGGGGGCGGGAGTCGGGGTCGGAGTGGGTTCTTCCTCATAAGTTTCTTCTACTAAGGAGCCTAAAGTAAATTCTCCAGCCGACTTTGTCGTATCGCACCAATAACGAGAACCGACTACATAAGTTTCGCTGGCGGTCTGAAGACCGCCTTCATTCTTACCCTTACCATCATTGAATATAACGTTGGCATAGCCTTCCGGAACATCAATCTGGTAGATGGATTGCGAATTATTCATGCCGCCTAAACCCTTATAGGTCATTTCTGCACCCGGCCAGGCTTTGTACTTGTCGCTGTCGCTGTTATAGAAGTAAGCAAAAATCTTACCGCTCTGTCCGGAACCGCTGAAATTCTTGTTATCGGTAAAGAACAGATGCTTGGTAGTTGCCAGATTCATGAAGGAAAGCTCACCGGTAGCCATCGAGGGCTGAGTTTGCGGGTCGTCACCGGAACCGGTCGGCTGAGTTGCCGACAACACATAGGCCGGAAGGACATCCTTCACATTGACCGGATTGCAGGTGACGGTAGAAGCCTGATGGGCATCGATCTTTTCAATGGCCGTTTCAATATCTTCCGCCGTATAAGTAGCAACATACTGTCCGGCGGACAAGGTGCCAAGATCGAAGGTTGTCAGGGTTTCCACTTTATTGTTGCTGGCATCGAAGCTAATCGACTTACCGATCACCGTAAATTTCTGCGTCTTATTGGCATCGGTGATGATATACTTATAGATTGAATAATACATATCATCTCTGGAAACACCGGTTGAACCGATCTTACCCTTCAGACGATCAAACTTGGTCAAAAGATTGTAAGTAGTAGAGGAGGTATTCTTAACCACCGGGAAATAAACCGTTACCATCTGGCTCAGACTGGGTTTACCGCTGTTATCAATCGCAACGGCCAGATTGTTGTCTTCTCCTACCGCAGTGGGCAGTAAAATTTCGAGTTTGCCGGTTTCCTGTACTTCTCCCTCTCCGGTACTCTTGATAACCGTTACCGTTACCTTCGCATAGCTGTCTCTGTTGATATCATAGTAGTAGAAGGCAGGATTGGTATCTCTTTCTGTCTTATAATCTTCCGCAGCGGCATCATAGAAATTGCCCCACTTCGTGAAGTTATTAGAGGGCAGGATACCAGTGGTACTCGTGCTGGTAGCGTTTTCTGCCTGAATATTGAAATCATAGCCCGCTTTATTTTCCACCCAAAGACGGGTCACACGAGCAGCGTGCAGCTTATCATTGGTCCAGTCAGACACCGGTGCAACATCTTTGCCGCTGTCATCATAGCTCACGCCGGGCTTGATGATCTGATAGTTATCCAAAGCCGTTTCAAGAGCCATAGCCAATGAATCGATATCCGCCTGTGATGTCGGGGAAGCATTCACGGCATTATTATAAGCTGTCTTGACCGCATTGGCCGTAGCCTGTGTACAATGCATCAGGATAGCACCTTCTGTAAGCGGTGACGGATTCAGTGCCAGTGCCTTCTGCTTCAACTCATTCAGCTTTGTCTGATTCAAAATGATTTTTCTGTGGTTGGTATCCAAATCAGTGAAGGCTGCTTCCAAAGTTGATTTAGCATTATCCAATTCTGCCTGGTTAGCAATATCAGCCCGCTTGAGTGTATTTCTGGCGGCATCCAATGCTGTCTGGAAAGTATCCCATGCACCATCTTCGTAAAGGCTGCGATCTAAGCTGCTGTAGGAAGTGATAACATCGGCCAAAGCTTGTCTGTTTAATTTATTGGCATTCAGGATAGCAATCTCATCCGAAAGCGCATCCGTCATGGCAATAACAGTGGCCGCAGTCAGGCTGGGATCATTCTGATTCAATTTTTTCGCTCTGTCATAGGGACCAGCAGAACGAATGAAATGCTCATAGGCATTCTTTTCATAGGTACCATAAGCGACATACTTGTTGTTCTTATGGTCAGCGATCATACCATCGGCCAAAGCGATCTGCTCATTCAGCGCCTGAACTTCCGGAGAATCCGGTGTTACCGGTGCAGATTCAAGATGATCAACAGCGTATCTGATACGTTCCGTTGCCTTGTTATACTCAATGTCAGCCTGTGCGATTCTCTGGGAATCGGTAGGACCGACCTGATTGCGGATAAAGTCCGCATCATCCAGCAGTTCATAAGCACTCTTCAAAGCATTACCTGCTGCATCCTGCAGCAGCTCTGTGGCTATCACATTACCGCTGTCATCTTTCTTTTCCCATTTACCGTTGAGCGCCTTGACTACCTCTTTATAGGTTTCTTCAGTATAAGCACTTGCTTTCAGAGAAAGCGCATTGAGATACTCTCTGCGGAGCGTTGAACGGCCGGAAGAAGAACTCAGGTCAATGCCGCCGAAAGTAACATAAGGAGTAGCGCCTGCCTTATAGTCATAAACCTTTGCATGAACTGTCACATAAGAATCCGGATTGACATCCAGATCATACAGTGCCGTTTCTTCGGTCGTATGTACATTGATAAGGCTGTTGGCAATTTCATCATGGTAGACCAGCCAGAATTCATTATTGGCCGTATTGGCATCAATATTGTAAACCTTCTTGTTGGTCAGACCCAGGAACGACATTGTCAGGTTAAAGGTACGGTTCGTTTCTACATTGGCAACCCACCAGCCGCAGCCTTCATAGACCATGGGAATATTCGTAGATTGCTTTTGTACTTTTTTGCCCGATGCATCCTTGTCATTGGTCAGGTAGCTGTCTCCCTGAATCGGCGTACCGTCCACATTTTCAACAAGGGTAATTTTCGGCTGTTTGTCCGCTGCAATCGATGTCTGGGTATTCCAGGCATCGAAGCTTTTCATACGGAAGTGAATGGTTGTTTTGGGGTTCTTGACATAGACCAGTACGCTATCTTCCAAACCATCGGTACCGTTCCAGCCGGAGCCCTTATAATATTTGGTATAATAGCTCCTGTTGCCATCGAGCTTTTTGGTATCAAAGAATTCAAAATAGATATTCTTGTCACCGGGATCGAGATACCAAAGGTGGAAGATTTCATTCGCCTGTGAATCGTAGATATTCCAGGCGCCGGTATAACCCTTCGAATTTTTCGGGGAAAGGATAGAACCCTGTTTAGCGAAGATGATATTAAACCACGGAACACGGCCGCTGCGGATGAAATATTCACCGGCAAACCAGCCGTTGCCCATATCAGCCATAATACCGTTCGGACCTTGCTGCAGTTTTTTGGTTTCATCGTCCGAAGTTCTCCATTCAGCGTTCGGCTTGATACTGGAATGGTTAGTGGATGCGTTAAGCTTATCGACAAGATCGGTACTTTTGACAATGACATCCTCATCATAAGTAAAGGTAGTATGGCCCTTTGATTCGTCATAGTCTGCATAAGCACCCAAGTCCGGATAAGTCCAGACGTAATAGGTCAGTTCATAATCCATGCCGGCCGGCTTTTTGACATTCAGGGTAATACTGTCGGTTGTAATGACAGAAGAACCCGTACCGCTGCCGCTGATAATGGTCAGACGGTTAGGACCTGTGCCGCCAACGGTAAAGGTAACCGACAAACGTGCCATTTTTGCCTTATTGCCAAAAGCATCGGAATACTTGGAAAAGGCAGTCATTTTTACAGTGGCAGGATTGGAATCCTTAGAAGGTGTATAGATAACCTCCACATAGGTCGTCACATCCGACTTACTCGTATTGGCCACCTGTGTGGTAATACTCGCACCATCGTTAACGGTACCGCCGCTATCCTTCATAAGCATATACTCTGTCTGCGCACCGGTAGCAGGATCCTTATTGGTTTTGCCGATCGAAGAAAAGTCATCGATCTGACTGTAATAGGCCTGTGCATATTCCAGCGCACTTCTGACATTCAGATAGGCTTGTCTTCCGCTCACGTCTACACTGGTGTTTGACATACTATTCAAAGCGATAAAAATCAAGGAAGTTGAAATAATAATCAGAAACAGAGAAGTCGCCAGCGCCATAGGAAGCGAAAAACCTTTTTTGCTGTTTTGTATGCCGGGTTTATTCATTCCTTAAAACTCCTTTCCTTCAAAATCATTTTGCCATGCAGAGAGTGTAATCTGAATTATCGCTGGTAATTTCTATCTTATCTGCCGCATCTATCAGCGGATTGGGCGTATCTGACATACTCAGTGCCGTATCCGCATTATTCACGACAGCCGAACCTCTCAGTATATACCCTTCCTGCATTTCAATGGTATACTCCAAAAAGAAAAAGCCTTTGTAATTTTCGTCCTCTGAGGGTTTCTGCTTCTTCATCTGAAGAGAAATTTTCCGGACACCCTTATAAGAAACATAACTGACTACCGGATCCTTGTCCTTGGCCACCGCATCATTACGGATAGTCTGCAATGTGCCGTCCTCATCAAAGTGCAAATAGAACGCAGTATGCTCCTTATCATTGATATTGATGGAGTCTGTTTTTGTTGCATTGCTGGCCACTCTGGCTCCTCCCAGAATGAAGGATTCCACACTCATGGCAGTTTCCTGCTCATAGGAAGTGATCTGTGCTGTAGAATAGTTGCGGATCGCCTGTCCGACAATACCGGCACCCATACCGGCTACCATGCTGAGAATTGCTACGGCCACAATCAGTTCTACAAGGGTAAAGCCCCTTTTGGATCGTAATTTTTTCATACAGCTTTCACCTCCCGTCAGGACTGAGACGTATAGGCCACAAAGGAACGATTCAGCAAAGTACCCTTGATGCTGGTAACTAATGTCTGAATTTCAATGCCCTTTACGTTTGAGGCCGTACCCTCGACCGGTTGTCCCACATCCGTATAAATCGTATATTGGTTGGCTACATTCGCCTTGGGAAAAGCAGCAGCGGGAACATACTCAATATCGCTCATGAACGACTTTGCCGCAGCATCAATGGTATTGTCTGCATTGGGTTGTCCGTTTGTGAACAGCGCCTCCACATCCGATTTGGAAGTCAATTCCTTCCGGATAGCCGCCTCCATCATCAATTCATTCAGCGAACCGCCCTCTGCCGCCGTCTTGTTCACCTGAGCATTATAGAGGGTATCCGTGAAGCCTTGTGTCATCGCTGAAAGGGTAGAACTGAAGACAATGACGATGATCGTAATACCGACCACAAGTTCAACAAGGGACATACCTTTTTTGGAGTGGAACTTCGGAATTTTTTGCCGCATTCGTTTTTTCATCAATTGCTTCCTCCTTTTAAATGCTCTGTGCCGCAACAAAGCATTTTCCGCCTTATATTTATTCATTTATTATTATACTATAAATAGAAATCAATGCAAGATATTTCTCATGTTTTTTCCTGACAAATTTATCCTTTTTATTTTGTTCATATTGTACATCATACAGGATACAATTTGTAAAAATGTACTATAAATACTGTCAAATCATCTACATTCTATGCTTGTTTTTGTAAATGACTTTTTCCGTCATTATCCTGTATGAAACACCGTTTTGTGTCCTTTTCAACACCTGAACACAGCAAAGCATCCTGTAAAAAATACCTCGTCATTGGTATACAGAATAACGAAATGAAATGGTCAGATAGTTCTGACAAATACAAACAGCCGCCAAAAAAGGACCGGGAGTAACTCCCGGTCCTGAAAGGAACGATCTGGCAGGGGGCATTTTTTATACGCCTGCTGCTTTTGTAGCCTGTTTTGCACTGTCGGAAGCACTGCCAACGAGGCTGTACATACCGAACATCGGCAGAATCATGGAGATAACCAACGTTGCAACAACGCCACCGATAACAACCGTCATGATAGGTGTCATCATGTCGGTCAGCTTCTGGGTAGACTCATCTGTCTGGTTCTCAAACAGCTCTGCCATCTTGAAAAGAGAGTCACCGAGCATACCGGATTCCTCACCGACACGGATCATGGAAACGAGGATTGGGTCAAAAACCGGATGCTTACCCATTGCTTCATGAATAGTAACACCGATCTGTACATCGTCCAGTACCGCTTGTACCTTTTCACGTACAAAGAGGTTGGGAACCGCATCTCTTGCCAATCCCATCGCTCTGTGAATCGGGATACCGGCATCTGTCAGTGTGGACATCAAACGACAGAATCTTGCCAAAGAGCTTTGACGGATAATCGGGCCGACCAGCGGATTGTGACCACCACATGGCAAAATCGGCATTGGATTTTTTGAGAGTTTTCAGACCGAAAACAATACCTCCGATGACAATAATAATCAGCCACCACCAGTGGATAAATACATCGGAGAAGCCCATCATGAATTTCGTCAATCCTGGCAAGTCGCCGCCGAAACTGGTATAGATACCGGCGAAGGTCGGCAGTACGAATACGGTCAGGATGATAACAACCACGATAACCAGACCCATCAGGAAAGCAGGGTACATCAAAGCGCCTCTGATTTTACCGGACAGCGCCATATCCTTTTTACAGATGAGGGCGCACTGTTCAAAAGCTTCATCCAAACGGCCGTTCGCTTCACCGGCCTCAATAATGCTGATATAAACCTGCGGGAAACCGGCAAAGTTTTTCATGGACTGTGAAAGCGTGAAGCCGCTGTAAAGGTTTTCGTTAATTTCACGAAGAATTTTTCTCATGCTGATATCCTTTTCGGAATCGATCATGATCTGCATCGAAAGCGAAAGGTTAATACCGGCCTTCATCATCATACCGAGCTGGCTGAGTACCATCAGCAGCTTTTTGGGTTTGATCTTTTTGGTATGGATATCTCCGCCCAGATCCATCTGCCAGATACTGGTGGGTTCATCGCTGTCCTTACCCAGCTGGATCAGATCCTGCACAATCAAGCCTTTTTCACGGAGTTTGTTGGTAGCCTCCGCCTGAGAATCAGCTTCAATGGCACCTTCTTTTTTCTGATTTCGGCCGTTCAGCGCTGTATATTTATACTTCAATATTGTTCACTCCCTTATCTTCTCGCATCCGTATCGCCAATATCAAAGTTCCAGGCTCTTGCGATCTGCTCTGTGATCAGACCCTGTGCCAGGAGGTTATCGATACTCTTGCTCATGGTAATCATACCATACTGCTGACCCAACTGAATAGACTGCTGGATGTTGGCTACCTTATTTTCACGAATCAGGTTACTGATAGCGCTGGTAACGAACATGATCTCAAAGGCTGCCACACGACCGCCGGTAGCACGGGGCAACAGTCGCTGGGAAATAACCGCCTTCAAGGAAGTAGAAAGCTGTACACGGATCTGCTGCTGCTGATCCGGCGGGAAGATATCAACCAGACGGTCGATGGTCTTTGCAGCGCCCTCGGTATGTACGGTAGAGAATACCAAGTGACCGGTTTCAGTAGCCGTCAGAGCGATCTGAATGGATTCACGGTCACGCATTTCGCCGACGAGAATAATATCAGGGTCCTCACGCATGGCGGCACGCAGCGCCATCGGATAGGAACGGCTGTCCAGACCGATTTCTCTCTGGTTTACGATGCAGCGCTTGGGGGTATGCAAAAATTCAACAGGATCCTCAATGGTAATGATATGACGGCTCTTATACTTATTAATCTCATTGATCAAAGCGGCCAGGGTAGTAGACTTACCGGAACCGGTAGGACCGCACACCAGCACCAGACCGGAGTTCAGATCCAGTGTTTTGCGGATAGAGTTGGGCAGGCTCAGAGTAGAAAGTTCCGGAACGACACTGTTGATAACACGCAGTACCAACGCTGTACCGTTACGCTGTCTGAACGCATTTGCTCTGAAACGGCCGCATTCACCGATTTCAACGGCGGCATCCGCTTCACCTGTCTGCAGGAAGGTTTCAAATCTCGATTTGTTGAGTACCGCCTTGATAATAGCGGTGACCTCAGCTTCATTCAAAGCCGGATCGTTTGTAAAGAAAACATTACCATGAAGACGATACGCCGGATGGTTACCCGAAGCGATGTGTACGTCGGAAGCACCCTTTGTGACGGCTTCTTTTACAAGACTGTAAAAATCCACTTTTCATCTACCCCATTCATTTTATAAATTTGCATCAATGCATGACTTACTCGTTATTGATTGTCATATCAATAAATTCTTCATAGGAGGTCAGTCCCTTGAGAACATCGATACGGACATTCTCCTTCATCGGGATCATGCCTTCCTTGACGGCCAGTTCACGCACCTCATCGGTACTCTTACCTTCCGTAATCGCACGTTTGAGGGTAGTGGTCAGCAGCATGATCTCATGAACAGCGATACGTCCCTTGTAACCCTTTTTGTTACATTTATCACAGCCCTTTTTGCGATAGAGGGTGATCTCCTCATTCGGATCCAGCTTCAAAGAGATACGCTCATTCTGATCGGGGCTGTAGGCCTCTTTACATTCTACGCAAAGACGGCGTGCCAGCTTCTGGGCAATAATGCCAAGCAATGCAGAAGATACCATGTAAGGTTCAATACCCATATCCACCAGACGTGCCACAGAGCTGGGCGCATCGTAGGTATGCAGGGTTGAAAGCACCAGGTGACCGGTGATAGCAGCCTGTACGGCGATAGCGGCGGTCTCACCGTCACGGATCTCACCGACCATGATGATATCGGGGTCCTGACGCAGAATGCTTCGCAGTGCCGCCGCAAAGGTCATGCCTGCCTTTTCATTGGTCTGTACCTGTGTGATACCCTCCTGGAGCATTTCGACAGGGTCTTCTACGGTGATGATATTGATATCCTCTGATTTTACTTCATTCAGCGCTGTATAAAGCGTGGTGGATTTACCGGAACCGGTAGCACCCGTAACGAGGATGATACCACGGTTACTCTTGATCAGGTGATTGAATTTTTCAAGATTCTGCGGCAGGAAACCGATGGCCTCTTTTTTCAGTTCCATGCCGAGGGAGGTGGTAATACGCATTACGATCTTCTCACCATACACACTGGGGAGAACGGAAATACGGAAGTCGATATCCCTGCCGGCCACACGATAGTTAATACGGCCGTCCTGAGGGATACGTTTTTCGGCGATGTTCATATTGCCGATAAATTTGATACGGGAGGTTACCGAAGGAATCAGTTCCGGGCTGGTTTCCATATAGATCTGCAGCTTACCGTCGATACGGAACCGGATACGCAGGCATTTTTCCATTGGCTCAATATGAATATCGGAGCACTTGGCAAAAATGGCTTCTTCGATCATCGTATTAACAAAACGGATAATCGGCTGGTCATTGGCATTGGCATCCTGTTTGGCAGCCTCTTCCGCCTCCTGCTGCGCCTTTGATTTGCCGCCCTTCGATTCAAGGAATTCCTTTGCATCGTCGATAGCCTTTTGGGCGGCATAAATTTCACGGAGCTTTGCAGCGATCTTGGAAGGTTCTGCAATAACCGGCATGATCTTCATTTTGGTGGTAATGGAAAGATCCTTCAGACCCTTATAGTTCAGCGGGTCACCAATCGCCACCGTCAGAAAACGTCCATCCTGTTCAATAGGAACGACCATATTTTTCTGCGCCATTTCCTCAGGAATCAGTCCACTGAGTTCATCGGGAATGGCAATCGTATCCAGATCAACATAAGGCATAAAGAGCTGCTTCTCCAGCGCACGGCATACCTGCTGTTCGGTAACAATCTTATCTTCAATGAGTATGTCGGCGATACGTTTTTTCGTGTCGGAGTTGCGCTGCTTTTCCAGCACTTCCTCGAGCTGTTCTTCCGTAATATCTCCCGAATTGATGAGTATTTGTCCGATTTTCAAGTTACCGGCTTTCATGGTTTCAGCTCCTCTATCAGAATAAATGCAGATATAGTCCGACTAAATAGTAGATAATATCAAAGAAACAAAGATATGCCATCAGCGCAAGTGCAATATACGGTCCAAATGCCAGATAACCGGTTTCATCCGCTTGATCGGACGTTGCCTCTGTTTCGGAAGCGGAGATTTCATCCGCATCGGAAACAGCCGGCGCAGAATTGTTGACTGCCGCATCAGCTGCAGCGGGGGCATCATCTTCTTTTGCGCTGCTGCGGGAACGCAAACGGGAGATGAGGAGGATCCCGCAAAAAAACACAGCGCCTGTGATCATAGAAAGAATCAACACCAATATGGTACCGGGAAAGCCCGTTACCAACCCAATGGCAGCAAACAGTTTTACATCGCCGAAGCCCATACCGGTACGCTTATAGATAAGCATACCGATAAAATCAATCAGCAGCATAGCGCCGGCGCCAATCGCCGCACCTGCCAAAGGAGACCACCAGGCAATATGCAGGATATGGAATCCTCTGACAAGGTCATAGATACTGATAAGCAATCCTATCACGGCCAAGGCAATGGTAAACTGATCGGGAATGATCGTATATTTCAGATCGCAGACAGCGATCATGAGAGCTATCATAATCATGAGGGCAAACGCCGCAAAATAGATATCATAGCCCTTATTGAACTGCAGCCGGCAGAAAACCAGACCGACCACAGCGCACACGGATACAAAGATGCCTGAACCGACATATTTCACCCGCTGACCGGAGAGCAGCTCTGCGGAAGGGGTCTCGTTATAGTCACACAGCCATGATGCCGGAATCGTATTGATGATCCGATAAGCCAGCCATGTCATAACGATGCCGATCAGGACACAGGCGGCTGTCCAGATAAGACCGCCTGTCGTCATCAGATAGGGTAAAGGCTGCATAGTAATTTAGTCCTTCACTATGGTATGGGCTTACTTCTTGGAAGCTGCAGAAGCAGTGGAAGAAGTAGTAGCAATTTCTACCTTCTCAAAGTAGTACAGTGCCATCTGGATGGTAAAGTCATACTTAATACCGCTGCCGGCGACACCTTTCGTACTGGTAGTTGTCGTTGAGCCGGACTCAATGGTCGGGTCAGCCGCAACACTGATAATATAGTAGGTACCGTCTGCATCCATTTCAAGGTAGTCCAAAGACTTTTTCAGATCGTCCTTGGTACCGCTGAAACGGAAGTTAACACTGGTGTACATCAGCTTGCCGCCTTCGACGGTCTTGCGTCCTTGTGAATCCGCCACACCGGTAGCGATGGAAAGGGAAGTCAGTTCATACTTCATCTTTTCCAGAACGGTACGGATTTCATTCGGGGTCTTGGTAGCGTTATCATACAGAATGGGGTTTTTGGTCTGATATTCCTCGATCATGCTGGCAATATTGCTTTCAATCGCACTGGCATTGCTGAGATAGGAATTGTAATAATTGATCTTGCTGGTGGCAGAAGCGTGTTTCTTTTCAAAGCCATCCTTCTGCTGCAGGAAAGGTACCTGCACAGCAATCAGGAAAACAATGCTCATAACCAGAATCACGGCAATAGCGATAATAAAGCCGGAAATTTTAAGCTGCTTTTTATTGTTCATAATCTGTTTACCTCCGTCATAATGTGAACTCTTTTACAGTTCCTGCGGTGTAGTGAGCATCCGACATCAAGCGGAAGCCTTAGAAGTCTGGGAAGCCTGGGAAGTCTGAGAGGTCTGAGAGGTCTGAGAGGTTTCCTTGTCACTACCGGAGGTTTCCGCCTTCTTCTTACCGCCATTTTCCAGCTTCTCCTGGAGAGCCTGCTGTTCCTTCTCTGTCAGTCCTGCCTGCTCAAAGCCCTTATCTGTTACACTCAGTGTCATATCTACACTGTAAGTTACAACGGAAGCTTCTGCTCTGCCGCCCTCATCATTACGTGCTACTGACAGCGCCTCCCATACGATAAAGAAGCCTGTGTCGTTGATTTTATCACGCAGGGCAACAAAATCGTTATAGGTCTTAACAACGCAGTTAATCGGAACGGTAACACTTTCTACGCCGTTATTATTGGTCTTTGTTACGGTAAAGCCGTCCATCGACAAGGCCTCATCCACCACTTCTTTATAGACATGGTCTACCAGCACCGACATCTTATATTTGGTGGTCGGCAGTATCTGGAGGTTAGTCGCCATATTAGCCGTCAATTCCGTATACTTCTTTTCACGGGCAATCAAATCTTCCGCATATTTATAACGTTCATCCTTCAGCGTATTTTCATCATTGTTCTGCTGAATCTGCAAAGCGATCCACCAGGCGGAAATAGCGATCATCCATACGGCTGCAATAAAGCCCAATACACCGGCCGCTAAATTGCCGAGCTTGTTGCCGCCCTCTTTGGACATAGCGGAAAGGATATTGGTCTGACCTTGCAGCAGGTTAGCTTCGGTCATCGGCATGGTCAGCAAACCATTGAGCGTAATGAACGAAACGGCATCAAAACCTCTCTGCTGAGCATTCTGCGTTACTGTCGGCGGCTGGCTCTGACCGGAGAACAGGTTGGTAACCTTCTCCATAGGAGCGGTCAGACCTACCTGACGGCAGAAAGCACTGATATTCGGAATTTTCGCCAGAGCATCACACAAAACGATCTGGTCAATATCCAGACGCAGGGTAGAAATAACCATGCGCAGGTTACGGAGAATTTCACCGGCCGCATTTTCCAGCATAGACATGGTCTGCTTACGGGTAGTCGCAGAATTACATTTATTACATACGCCAAGACCTTCCTGACGGATAAGGTCAATAGCGCCCAGCTTACTCACACCGAATTCCAGCATGAGCATTTCGGCAATATCCTCCAATACGCTGGAAAAGGCCTGCTGGAAAACAGGAGCACCGTTATGCAGTACAACCAGTCTGGTAGCGGCAAAGTCCATGCTGATAACAGCAATGGCACGGGTAGCGGAGTTGAGGTCTGCCTTACAGGTATACAACATACCGGCAATCGGCGGTGTTACTTTGATAAGCTTCAGACCGGCTGAGGCAAAATTGGCACGGATATCTGTCAGCAAAGCGGTATTCATGGCAAACAAAGAAGCTGAAACATCCTCGCTCTTGTTGGCTTTGCCATACTGCTGGCCATATTCAAAGTTCAGAATCGTATACTTTTCTGCATCAGCGTGAAGTACCGATTCTGCCTCGACACGGGCATAGGTCTGCAAAAGCTTTTCCTTTGCTTCTGCGTGGTGCTTATATTCCTTTGTGATAAGAATATCTTCCTTGACAAAAGCCGCCAATTCTTCGGATTTTTCAAAGGGGTGATCTTTCAGTGATTCGTTCAGTTCAAAGATCTGGGGTACGCTGAAATTTGTCGGCATTCCGCCTTTTTTCTTGCCGGACAAACCGCCCTCCGGCTTATCATACTCAGCGGGCGTCAGGATCAGCAGGCTGCGCGTTACCTGCATAACAGTTGCTACACTTTTCATAAACACACCACACTCTTAAAAATTTTTGGGTCCACCGCCGCAATGATATTCCTTTTGTCATTTTATCACAAAAAAGCGTATATTTCAATCATTATTTTATAAATCGTTATATTTTGTGCAGATAGTAGGATTTTCAAGCCGATATTTATGCAATTGTACCGTTGTATATTTTCCGTACTGTCAGAAGCGGGCCTTTCTGTTTCCGGCAAAAACAAAGCCCGAAAGCACTTGTCTTTCGGGCTGTTGTTTATGTAGTTTTTGTTTGCGGTTAACCGCTCACTAATTATTTGTAGCCGAGTTGGCTCATAATGGTGGTAGTAGTCAGTTCGGTGTAATCTTTATCAGAATCACCGGGCTTGGACTTGTCAACCTTAGCATAGATGGTTGTGTCAGTCTTGTCAGCCTTGTAGCAGAAATCGCCAACCTTGTTTGCGAGATTGGTCAGACCAGCATACTCCAGAGCCTGCTGAACGTTGAGGTTCAGAGCAACAGCCTTTCTGGTGGAAGCAGCAGCGTCAGCAGCCGGCAGTTCTTCGTCCTTGTTAGCCGTACCCTTTGTGGTGATGCTGCCAGGATTGCTCTTGTTGATAGTACCA
>ONYQ01000153.1 GCA_900322145.1 uncultured Eubacteriales bacterium | reverse complement strand
AACGTTTCCTGCCTCCCCTTCAGGGGAGGTGCCGAGCGTTAGCGAGGCGGAGGGGTTCTTGTTTTTGTGCAATTTTCAAATTTGCTCATTTATAGTTTTATATTTATTTATAGCATTATCGGTCACTTTCGTCAAGAAACCAGCCGTAATTTTTTGTCGGACAAGGCAAAAATAAAGGCAACGCTCCCAAATGCGTGATAAAGGAGCGTTGTCTTATCAACATTATTCAGTACGGAGAGCGGTGACGGGGTCTTTTTTGGCGGCTTTTCGGGAAGGAATAATACCGCCGATCAAAGTCAGAAGAACGCTGAGCGTCACCAGCAGAAGGGCATTCAGCCACGGCAGGAAAGCATTGACCGTGTCCATACCGGCAATAGCGTGAATAATCGCATTGATGGGTATCAGCATCAGCAGTGATATTCCGATACCGATTACGCCGGACAGCAAACCGATAATAAACGTTTCCGCATTGAAAACATTGGAAATGTTTCTTTTCGAGGCACCCAACGCACGCAGAATACCAATTTCCTTAGTACGTTCCAATACGGAGATATAGGTGATAATGCCGATCATGATGGAAGATACAATCAGGGAAACCGCCACAAACGCCATGAGCACATACGATATCACGTTGATAATGGTGGTGATGGAGGACATCAGCAGACCGACAAGATCCGTATAGGTGATTTTATCATTTTTGTCGGCGGTTTTGTTATATTCCTCAATACATCCGGCGATTTTTTCCTTATCTTCAAAGCTGTCAGCATACAGCGCAATCGAAGAAGGGGCATCCTTACTCACAACGCCAAAGGCGGCTAAATTATCGTTATAACTGCCGGAAGAGATATATTTGTTATAAATACGCACCAGCAGTTCCTTGACGGCGGGGGTATTATTCTTGAGCAGGAATTGATCGACCATAGTGGCCATTTGTTCCTCGTTCATATTTTTCAGGTCAATTTCCTGTGAAGGCGTTGTCGCAGACGGTTTTTGAGCGGACGGTTTCTGGACAGAATAGCTCTGCGCCATATCGGCATAAATCACGGAAAAGAGAGCCGCTTTTTCACTGGTCTTGAGCGACAGGATATATTTTTTAGCGCCCTCTGCCCTTTCCTCATCATTCGCCGCTACAAACGAGAGTCCATTCAGGACATTAACGTCAGGGGTCTGCTTTTGCTTCTGTACGATAGCACTTGCTTCTGTATAGTTCATCAGATAATCCGTCAGCGCTTTAGTATAGCCGACCGGCGCAGAAATCAGACGCTGCTGGTCATTATCTTCCTTAGGACGGATGATCGCTGAAAAATGCAGCTTCATTCCCTGCTTGGCTTTCTGCTCGGTTCGGAGAATATCTTTTGCAATACTGTCATAAGTACCGCCGCTGTTTTCCTCATAAAGGTCACACGCCGGCAGGAGATAAAATTCCCGCTGACAAATATCCGAATAGTTCAGCTGATGGGACGGAAGCTGTACGGCCTCGCTTTTATCAATGCTTTTCAGGATACTACGGTATTCCTCGGTTTTCAGGATACCCAGTTTATAGAGTGCCTGTATCGGCACTTCGTTATGCTTATCCAGTATCAGCACTAATTCATCATAGCTTTTCGGCAGCGTACCATAGACAACTTCGTAATTATCCGTGATGGCTTTGCTGATACCCGTACCGTCCGACTGCGGCATCAGCTGTGTATAGACCGTTGTACTGCTGCCGAACATATTTGTAGCCGCTGTGGAATTGAAAGCTTCGGTGCTGCCGTAGGACATCATCATGCCGATATTGGTTTTCAGCAGTTCGTCATCAATCAGGGTACTGCCGTCTGCATTGACAAAATAGCCGTCATCGTCATAGCTGTACAGGCTGAATTTTGTCGCATAGGAATATACAATGCCGTTATGGCCGATATACTCATGGATAGGGCTGTTTTTATCGTCTAAATACTGCTTGAATTTCGTCAGATTATTCCTCGTCACCGTTGAGGACATATCCGCCAACATCTGCATCCGGCGGGAATTCGCATAAACCGCATTCCGATCATGGGTGATATCGGCTTCGGGAGTATCGTCAATCTGCATAAAGCTTGCCATATCAATCGTTTCGGCATCAATCGTAATCGGATAGGAGGACATTGTATCCCGCTGAATATCCGAAATATACGCATTGACACCGGAGGAAAGCGATTGTATCAGCGCAATACCGATAATGCCGATAGAGCCGGCAAAGGAGGTCAGAATCGTTCTGCCCTTTTTCGTGCGAAGGTTATTGAAACTCAGGGCAAGAGAAGTCAGCAGTGACATGGAGGATTTTCCCATGCGTTTATGCTGTGGTTCTTCCTGCTGTCCGTTATCCGGCGTATAAGGGTTGGAATCATCCGTAATCTTTCCGTCATTCAGCTTTACGATACGGTTCGCATACTGATGCGCCAGTTCCGGATTATGCGTTACCATGATAACCAGTCTGTCCTTGGCTACTTCCGCCAACAAATCCATGACCTGCACACTGGTTTCGGAATCGAGCGCACCGGTCGGCTCATCGGCTAAGAGAATATCCGGATCGTTGACCAAAGCTCTGGCAATCGCTACACGCTGCATCTGACCGCCGGACATCTGATTCGGCCGTTTATGGAGCTGATCGCCTAAACCTACCTTTTGCAGGGCTTCTTTGGCACGTTTTTTACGTTCGGAACGGGAAACGCCCGAAATCGTCAATGCTAATTCCACATTGGAAAGTACGGTCTGATGCGGAATGAGGTTATAACTCTGGAATACAAAGCCAATAGTATGATTGCGGTAGGAATCCCAATCCCTGTCCTTGTATTTTTTGGTAGAAATTCCGTTGATAATCAGGTCACCGCTGTCATAACGATCCAATCCGCCGATCACGTTCAGGAGCGTTGTTTTTCCGGAACCGCTTGGCCCCAGTATTGCCACAAATTCGTTATCCCGAAAGTTCAGGCTCACATCA
>ONYQ01000082.1 GCA_900322145.1 uncultured Eubacteriales bacterium | reverse complement strand
ATACCCTACAGAAAAGTTTTTCATAAACCTTTGAGAAGGCTGGCAGGAGTTTGGAATGGAACCTAACAATAAAGGAGGAGAGAGATGGAGAGAAAAGAACTGCGGGAAAAGGCGATGAAACTGCCATTGCTGCCCGGTGTTTACATTATGAAAAACAGCAGGGACGAAATTATTTATATCGGCAAGGCAAAGGCACTCAAAAACAGAGTCAGCCAGTACTTTGGCTCACAAAAGCATCATCCTGAAAAGGTGCGGCAGATGGTATATCATGTCGATCATTTTGAATATATTCTGTGCAGCAGTGAATTTGAAGCGCTGGTGCTGGAATGCAGTCTGATCAAACAGCACCAGCCGAAATATAATATTCTGCTGAAAGATGACAAAGGCTACTGCTATATCCGTATTTCCAATGAGGCATGGCGGAAAATCAGCTTTACCATGCAGAAGGCCGATGACGATGCAGAATATCTCGGCCCTTATATGAGCGCATGGTATGCCCGGAATGCGGTAGATGGTGCGCTGAAAATTTTCGGTCTGCCAACGTGCCGGAAAGTTTTTCCGAAAGACTGCGGCAAGGGTCGGCCTTGTCTGAATTACTTCATCAAGCAATGCTGTGCGCCGTGCAGCGGTAAAGTATCACAGGAGGATTATGCCGAAAGAGTAAAAGCGGCGGTAGACTTCCTTAAAAAAGGTGACGGGACTTCTATTAAGCGTATGACGGAGCAGATGAATGCGGCGGCGGAAAATCTGGATTTCGAGTTAGCGGCACGATTGCGTGACAGAATCAATGCTATCAAAAAAATTACGCAGAAGCAGCAGGTGGTAGCGACTACTTTGCCGGAACAGGACGTTATCTGTCTGATGACAGAAAAAGAAGATGCGGCCTTTGCGGTACTGCGTTTTGCGGAAGGCAGACTGTATGACAAAGAGGATTTTCTGCTCAAGGAATGTGTACAGGAGGAACAGGACGGCGATTTGCGGGCGGAATTTATCAAGCGTTATTATGCCATGCGAGGTACTCCGCCGCCGTATATTACACTGGATGAACCGCCGGAGGATGAGGAACTGCTGGCGGAATGGCTGTCGGAATTGAGAGGAAAAAAAGTGCGGTTTGTGTATCCGCACAAGGGTGAGCGTCAGAAAATACTGGAAATGTGCCGTCAGAATGCGGCGGAACGTCTGGCACAAAGTCACGGACATTTAGGGTATGAATTATCGGCACTGGATGAATTAGCCGGACTGTTAGGCTTGCCCGAACCGCCGGAATTCATTGAATCGTATGATATTTCCAACCTGATGGGGAGCGAAAATGTGGCGGGTATGGTCGTGTTCCGGAATGGCCGCCCGTATAAGAGCGCTTATCGCCGTTTTGCCATCAAGGGTTTTGTCGGACAGGACGATTACGCTTCCATGCAGGAAGTATTGACACGCCGTTTTGAGGAATATCTCAAAAATAAGGACAGCGGAGAAGGCTTCGGACAACTGCCCGACCTGATACTCTTAGACGGCGGCAAAGGACAGGTATCAGCGGTGCGGCCGGTATTGGAAAAATTCGGGCTGGATATCCCCCTTTACGGTATGGTCAAGGACGGTCATCACCGAACCAGAGCCATTACCGACGAGGGAACGGAAATTGCCATTACAGCCAAGCGGCAGGCGTTTACGCTGGTATCAAGCATACAGGATGAAGTACATCGTTTTGCGATTGGTTATCATCGTACCGCCCGCAAGAAGCATACCATGTCCTCTGCATTGACAGATATTGACGGTATCGGTACAGGTCGTGCCAGAGCCTTGTTATCCTACTTCAAAACCCTGAAGCGTATTCGGGAGGCGGATATCGAGGAATTGTTACGGGTGCCGGGAATGACCCGTCCGGCGGCAGAGGCGGTTTATCGCTGTTTTCATTCCGCACAAGAAAATGCTGACGAAAATCCTGATTAAATGTTTGTAATGTTATGCAAAAAGTCGATTGACAATTCAACGCAATATTTTATAATAAATAATGTGGCAGTGGGCAAATGCATCATGATGTGTGTTGCTGCTGGCTGTTCAGGCGTAAAGGAAAGTGTGAAAATCTGAGAGTGATAACAGGTTCCTCACGGGGACGCAGATTTGTAACACCGAACGGCGATGCGGTACGGCCTACGACCGATAATGTCAAGGAATCGGTGTTCAGTATTATACAGTTTTCGATAGAGGGACGGCAGTTTTTAGATGCCTTTGCCGGCAGCGGTCAGATGGGCATTGAAGCCCTCAGCCGTGGTGCGGCTGGTGCGGTCTTTCTGGACAACAGCAAGGCATCTTTAGCCATTGTCCGTCAGAATTTAGCGCTGACAAAATTACAGGAACGGGCCAAAGTGATACAGACGGATACCTTATCGTATCTGTCCTCGTGTCGGGAACGATTCGATATTGCCTATCTGGACCCGCCCTATCAGCAGGGCTTGCTGCAAAAGGCACTGGTTCTTCTGCCGCAGGTTATGCAAAAAAGCGGTGTGATACTTTGTGAACATCCGGCGGACGAAGTATTGCCGGAAACAGTGGAAAATTTTGCCGCCAAAAAACACTATAAATACGGTAAGATTATGATTACCGTTTATTCCGATAAGGATGTGGATGGAATATGACAACTGCAATTTATCCCGGCAGCTTTGACCCCGTTACCGTCGGTCATTTGGATATCATCAAACGGGCAGCACATCTGTTCGATCATGTGATTGTTGCCGTTTTAGTGAATATGGAAAAGAAGCCGTGGTTCACGATAGAGGAACGCACCGATTTTCTGCGGAAGGCAACGGCAGATATGGAAAATGTGGAAATTGCCGGCTTTGATGGTCTGTTGGTGGATTTTGCCGCCCAACGGGATGCCAAAGCCATTGTCAAGGGACTTCGTGCGGTTTCCGACTTTGAATATGAATTTCAGATGGCGCTGACAAACCGTAAACTGGATGATTCTATCGAAACGGTATTTTTGACCAGCAGTGCCGAAAATATGTATCTCAGTTCCAGTATCGTCAAGCAGGTGGGATTGTTTGGCGGAGATATTTCTCCGTTTGTGCCGGCGTGTATCAAGGAGGATATCCTTGACCGGTGCCGCAAACTGCCGCCCCGTGTCATGGGTGCTAAATAAAAGTACATCGTTTGCAGGCGGAACGGTGTACACCGTTCTATTCATCTTCCCTGTGTGTCATGGGTGCTCAATACAGTACATCGTTGACGGGCCGGACAAGGTGAGCCGGATGAAGATAGATTTCATACGAAAGAAAGGGAGTCAATCAAAATGAAGTTGGAAATGCTGATAGATGAATTGCAGGAAATTGTCGACAGTGCCTTCAAAATGCCGTTCAGCGGCGGCAAGAAGGTTGTGAATGCTGAGCGTATTCAGGAAATCGTCGAGGAAATGCGTACCAATATGCCGCAGGAAGTACGGCAGGCAAAGAGTATTGTAGCCGACCGTAACAATATTATCAACAAGGCTAAAAAGGAAGCCGAAATGGTGGTACAGCAGGCAGAGGAACGAGCCAAGGCTATGGTGGAGCGTAATGAAATCACCCGTCAGGCACAGCAGAAGGCAACCGAAATTGTAGCGAAAGCCGAGGAAGAAGCTACGCAGGTCAAGCAGGCGGCCAACCGCTATATTGAGCATATCATGAAAAAGGCGGATGATGACCTGTCCTTGAATTTAGCGGCGCTCAAAAAGACCAGACAGAACCTGAGAACCTATCAGACGAAAAATGAATCTTCCGGCAAATCCGGCGGCAGAACGGCCAGAACTGCCAAGCGTGACAGCAATCATGAGGACGGCGGAGATAAGCAGTAATATTTCCGGCGGAACAGAACGGTCGGTTAAAGACACTCGGTACTTTCTGCAACAATAATGGTGGTGAAACACGATGAAAAAGATCGTATCCAATGCCCTTTATGTTTTGTTTTTTGGCTTTGCGCTGACGCTGATCGTTGCCTGTGTGCTGTTGGTCATCCATGTTTCACGGGGTGAGGGACAGAGCTACCATGATATAGAAGCGGTGCGGCTCAGCGGTTCAACGGAGGATGAAATTAAATATGAAAATGTCAAGCTGACGGTATGTAGTGATACGCTCGGCGGCTTTATGCCGATGCAGAACCGTTATGGCTATGATGCGCTGGAAAATGACAAAAAGAAATACCTGTATGACAGTCTGATGGAAAGTGTTTACAGTATTTCGGAAGAAGCCGATGAAAACGGTCATTACCGCATTTCCCGCATACGGGTGCGTGGCCGGCGGCTGAGTGAATTTGATATCCGTGAGGTTGTGAATGCCTTTATCAATGATAATCCCGAATATTTCTGGATAGAAAATCTGTTCGGCTATGCCTATTCCGATGAAGATACCATCGTGGAATTCTATTCCGTTTTGTCGGCGGCTGACTGCGACCAATACATCCGGCGGTTTAACACTCGTATCAGAGAGATATTATCCACGGTCAAGGACGGTCTGAACGAATACCAGCGGGAAAAACATATACACGATACGCTGTTGGGTGCTTGCAGCTATAAAACAGGCGTAACCACTACGGCGGACGGTTGGCAGTATTTTACTTCCTACGGCGCAATGGTAGAAGGAGAAGCCGTTTGTGAGGGCTATGCAAAATCCATGCAGCTGTTGCTGTCCAGAGTGGGTATTCCGTGTCTGATGATCCGTGGTGATGCGGAAAATGTGGCGCATATGTGGAATGTCGTAGAATTGGGCGGTGAATGGTATCAATTGGATGCTACCTGGGACGATAATGATGCCGAAGGCAATATCAGCTATGAGTATTTTAACCTTACGAGGGATGCCATCGAAAGAAATCATTCGATCTGTGATAATATTGCCAATATTATGGAAGCTGCCGAGGTAGAAGACATTGATCCGCTGGTGCGGTATAATTTCTATGTGCCGATGTGCAAAGAAAAGGCGATGAACTACTATTATGTAGAGGGTACGCTGATTCAACAGCTGGATGTGCCGACAGAGGAACTGCTGACACGAATCATTTGTGAGCGGGCCGGCAATAAGGAAGCATATATTCCGCTGCGTTTTGGTACACGGATGACATTCGGTACTTATGTCAATAAGCTGTTCTATGAAGTGCCCTATATGTTCTATGTCTGCATGGAAAATGCCAATGCACAGTTGGATGCACAGCATAAACTGGATATGAGCAGCCTTTCTATTCTGAGAAATGAGTCTGATATGACCTTGCGTGTGCGGCTTAAATATCAGTAAATTTCTGCATAACAGACCTTACAAGCCGTATACGCTGTGCGATACAGCGGTACGGCTGTTTTCATGCGGTTATGGAATGTCCTGAATTTTGGCAATGGTCTTGACTTTTGGAGAGAGTTATACTATAATAAACAGGTCAGCAAAAATAAAACGGGGTGTAGCGCAGCTGGTAGCGCGCCTGCTTTGGGAGCAGGATGTCGGGGGTTCGAATCCCTTCACTCCGAGAAACGAAAATCCTGTCACGCAAGTGGCGGGATTTTCGCTTTTGTATGATTCGTTCTTAAGTTTTCAGTTTTCAGTAAAACGTGACAGGATTTTCTAAATGAATACGGAAAACGGAAGACTGCCGCAGGATATCTACTGCTATGCGGCGATGGAACAGGAGGATTCTTTTTTGAATTATTCCTTGAAAGAAAAAAGAGACGGCGCATAAGAAGTACAATAAGAAAAGAAACCGATATTTTTCGTAAAAACGGAGAAAATACAGGGAGGTGCGGCACATGAAAAAAGTATTGGGATTCTTGAAGAAAGAATTGATGTTGACGGTATCGGTGGCGGCAGCCTTGCTTTCCCTGCTGATTACACCCCCGTCATGGGAGCTGGTATCCCATATTGACTGGCGCACACTCGCTACCCTCTTTATGATGCTGACCGTATTAGAAGGCTTCAAAAAGGAAAATATTTTCCGTCCCCTGCTGTTATTAGCCGGTAAAATACGTTCTATGGTGGGACTCTCGTTATTTCTGGTATTTGCGGTCTTTTTCTCGTCCATGTTCGTGACGAATGATATTTCATTGATTATCTTTGTACCGCTGACGATTATTTTATTTCGTGCCGGCGATAAGGAACGCTATATTCTGCCGGTCATTACGATGGAAAACATTGCCGCCATACGGGGGTCTTTGCTGACACCTTTTGGCAGTCCGCAGAATCTGTTTATTTATGGTCGTTCAGGGGTCACCGCATGGCATTTCATTACTTATATGATGCCGATCTGGATACTGTCCGGCGTATTGCTGGTGGGCTTTGTGGTGTTTCTGTACCGGAAGGATTTCCGTGAAAAAACCAGCCTTGTCCGAACGGAATTCGCCGGTGTCTGGCAGAAGGAAGGCAAGGTTAAACGGATTGCCTATCTGGTCGTGTTTGCGGTCGTGATTGCTGCGATTGTCAGCCGGACGGACTACTGGGGCTATGTGGCCATATTTGTGGCGGCGGCTGTCTTTATCATCGACAAAAAAATTCTCATCAAAACGGATTATGTCCTTTTGCTGACCTTCCTGTGCTTTTTTATCTTCTCCTCTTCCATTGCGGCCAATGAACAGATTGCTTCTTTTCTGAGCGGTGCGGTGGCACAGCATGAGTATTTATGGGGTATCCTGCTGAGTCAGCTTATTTCAAATGTACCTGCCGGCATTGTACTGTATCCTTTTGCGGTCAATAAGGGCGCTTTGCTGTATGGCCTGGATTCCGCCGGCTTATGTTCGCTGATCGGTTCGCTGGCCTCTGTGATTAATTATCGTATTTATGTCAGGGAATATCCCGGCAAGGGCGGCCGGTTCATTCTTGTCTTTACGCTTATCAGCTTGCTTTTCTTCGCCTTTGTGGTGGTGCCCGGCTATTTTATCAGCCTGAATCCGCTTTGACAAACGTATGACGCATTATTTTCTCTCGAAGGGAGTTTTATTATGCAATGGGCAGAGCATTTAAAAACCATTAATCATCATAAAAAGCTGGTGATGGAACTGTGTTTCAAGGTCGGCTTGTACCGTCAGGGACTGCTGCATGATTTATCAAAATATCATCCGGTGGAATTTCTGGTCGGGGCAAAGTATTATCAGGGTAACAGAAGCCCGAATGCGGCTGAACGGGAGCAGAAAGACTACAGCACTGCCTGGCTGCACCATAAAGGACGCAACAAGCATCATTTGGAATACTGGATTGATTATGGTCTGGAGGGCGATCATGCCATGACAGGCATGAAAATGCCGGTACGGTATGTCGTGGAAATGTTCTGCGACAGGGTGGCCGCCAGTAAGAATTATCGGGGCGCTGCCTATACGGATGCCGATGCCTATGAATATTATGAGCATTCTAAGGATCATTACCTGATTCATCCCGAAACAGCCCGTCTATTGGTTTTTCTGCTGAAAATGCTGCGGGATAACGGCGAAGAAAAAACCTTGCTCTATATCAAATATAAAATTCTCAAGCACCGCTGAGGTTGATACAAAAAGACACTACCTGAGCGGTTGGAATGATTTTTCCAAAAACAAAAAACGCGCGTGCAACGTGGGCACCCCTCCGCCTCGCTGACGCTCGGCACCTCCCCTGTAGGG
>ONYQ01000036.1 GCA_900322145.1 uncultured Eubacteriales bacterium | reverse complement strand
TCTTTACCTTTAATCAAGTGTGGTTGCGGAGGCAGGATTTGAACCTACGACCTTCGGGTTATGAGCCCGACGAGCTACCATGCTGCTCCACTCCGCGATATATAAGTTTTTTGAATGCTTTATTATTATAGCACCGTCCCCGGCTTATGTCAAGAGTTTTTTTATATTTTTTAGAAAAAATATAGGCAGGCAGAACTACGTTGATTGCCAGCACCAGCCAAAAGCCGTATATTCCGCCGCAAAATGACGGCAGAATATACGGTGGGTCAGTGCTTGACGGTCAGATATGCGCCAAAAATTCGGTACTGCGGGATAAGATACCGTTCATGTGTGCAATAGCAATGCCATAATTGGTAATCGGTATCCCCTCATCCTCGGCGCATTTCAGACGGTACTGCATTTCCCGTTCACCGAGCATACAGCCGCCGCAATGAATTACCATTTTATACGGCCGCAGACTATCGGGGAATTCCGTTCCGGATGTCCAGACAAACTGTACATCCTTGCCGGTATAGCGGCGAATCAGACGGGGAATTTTCACCGTACCGATATCATCACACTGCCGATGATGGGTACAGCCCTCCGCCATAAGAATGGTATCCCCGTCCGTTAAGGTATCCAGTGCGGCCGCTCCCTGCATAGCTAACCGCAGATTGCCTTTATAATGGGCAAACAGAATCGAAAAGGATGTCAGCAGAATATCCTGCGGCACCATTTTATTGACTACCCCAAAGGCCTGACTATCGGTAATGACCATTTTCGGTTTTTTCGCTAAAGCGTTCAAAGTCTGCGGCAGTTCCTCGGGCTGTGTCACCATACATACGGCGTGAGCGTCGATGATATCCCGAATGGTCTGCTGCTGCGGTAAAATCAGCCGTCCTTTGGGGGCAGCACTGTCAATCGGCACCACCAGCACCACTATATCCTCTTTATCCAGCATAAACGAAACAATCCGCTTATCGCTGACCACCGGCTTGGCTAAACGGGCCATCAGTTCTTTCAGTTCATGGATATGTTCCCCTGTAGCGGCACTTACGCTGATTTCATGTTCATCCGCCGTTTCCGTTTTTTGTTTATCGCTCTTGTTATAAGCTATGACATAGGGAATTCGTTTCTGACGAATCTTTTCCAACAGTTTTTTGTCCTCGTCCGTCAGACCGACGGCACTATCCACCACCAGCACTGCTACATCGGTTTTATTGAGCATCTGATAACTGCGCCTGACACGCAAAGCGCCCAATTCACCTTCGTCATCAATCCCCGGTGTATCAATGATAACAACCGGTCCCAGCGGCAACAGCTCCATCGCTTTAAGGACGGGGTCTGTCGTTGTACCCAGCACATCCGATACGATAGCTAAATTCTGTCCCGTGACCGCATTCACGACACTGGATTTTCCGGCATTTCTCCGGCCGAAAAATCCGATATGCACTCTTTCGCCGCTTGGCGTGGCATTCAGGCTCATACACTACTCCTCCTGTTATTTTTATAGTGTCACGGAAATCAGCTTTTATGCCGTCCGATTTGTCATTCTGAGGAGCAAAGCGACGAAGAATCTTTACATTTATACCACTTTTATGATAAAGATCCTTCGCTTATGCTCAGGATGACATATTGTTTATTTTCTTTTAGAGAAAGTTGATTTTCGTGTTATAGTGTCCGGTTATTTGACAAAACCGGAAAGATGTTGTATAATAAAGGCACAAGACGAGCCGCACAGTAAACGGTTGGCTCCCAGTGCTAAAGAAGTAATCGCACCATTTAGAGCGTGGGGGCGGTTACTTCTTTTTATGGTGGTAGTAAATGCTGATGATGACACCAATCACTGTCGCAATTGCCATGACCCATGTAGCCGAAGCCATGGACATCTGGCACACGTCAGATACGGTTATGTACATAGCACATCGCTCCTTTCTCTGTTGAGATACGGAGCGAACCAAAAAGAAGTTTGCTCCGTCTGTGGAAAGAAGGAGCCAACCGCCTACCGTTAAACAGCAGTTCGTCTTGCAGGACTATTCTATCACAGAATATGTCCTTTGTCAAAGTGCAGAAATAATCCCCGCCGACTCTTGGAAGGAATCGGCGGGGATTGTTTGTTTTACTCAGAAACGGAAATCACGCTTGCCGACAGTCTTGATTTCTTCGAGATAGTTCATCGCCTTCTGACGGCGCTTTTCATCCGGAACATTCAGGATTTCACGGGCAATCAGTTCTTCACCGATCTTCTTTGTTTCGGGTGAAGCATAGTCTGTCAGGAATTCCTGCAAAGTCATGAGGGCATTCGGATGACAGCAGTTCTGAATCTGTCCGACCTTGCACAGCGCCATGAAACGGTCACCGGTACGGCCTTCACGATAGCAAGCCGTACAGAAGGACGGAATATAGCCCTTTTCCATCAGCCAGCGGACAACTTCATCCAGTGAACGCTGATCGGATACGTCAAACTGTTCGGTATCGTGCGGTCTTTCATCGGCAGAATAACCGGCATAACCGCCGACAGAGGTACGGGAACCGCCGGAAATCTGAGAAATACCCAGTCCCATGACCTTTGCACGACATTCCTCACTTTCACGGGTGGAAATAATCATGCCGGTATAGGGTACGGCAATACGGATACAGGCGATAATCTTCGCAAAGGTATCATCGTCAATGCCGTTATCAAATACAGACGGGTCAATATCCGCCGCACGCTTGATTCTCGGTACACTGATGGTGTGGGGGCCTACTCCATGAACCGCCTCTAAATGTTCGGCGTGCATCATCAGACCGGCAAATTCATATTTATACAGTTCCAGACCAAAGAGAACGCCTAAGCCGACATCGTCAATACCGCCTTCCATGGCTCTGTCCATGGCTTCGGTATGATAAGCATAATTGTGCTTCGGTCCGGCGGGATGAAGCTTTTCATAGCTTTCCTTGTGATAGGTTTCCTGGAACAGGATATAGGTGCCGATACCGGCCTCTTTGAGTTTGCGGTAATTTTCAACGGTCGTGGCGGCAATATTGACGTTGACACGGCGGATAGCGCCGTTCTTGTGCTGTACACTGTAGATGGTCTTGATACACTCTAAAATATACTCAATCGGATTGTTGACCGGATCTTCACCGCTTTCAATCGCCAGACGCTTATGCCCCATATCCTGCAGGGCGATGACTTCCTGCTTTACTTCTTCCTGTGTCAGCTTTTTACGGGGAATCTCCTTATTCTGATAATGATACGGACAATATACGCACTTATTCACGCAGTAGTTGGACAGATACAGGGGCGCAAACATGACAATACGGTTGCCATAGAAAGCCTCCTTGATCTGACGGGCGAGGTCATACATTTTCTCGGTCATTTCGGGAATGTCACACGCTAACAGCACACTGGCTTCTCTGTGTGTCAGGCCGGCACATTCTACACCACGGCCTGTTTTTCTGGGAGCCGCTTTGGCGAGAATTTCCTCGATCAGTTCCTTATTGTGCTTGTTCTGCTCGGCATATTCGAGCGTGGCAAGGATTTCCTCATGGTTGATAAAATCCTCTGCCTTCAGTGATTTGACATCATAACTCATGTTGTTTCTTTCCTTTCTGATGATTCTGTCGGATAATCTCCACGGCTGACGACCACCTCATAGCCTATTGCCTTCATCCGCAGGGAAAGGCAGTTTTTACATTCGGCGGCTTCGTCACCGGTACAGATTTTATTGTCATAAAGCAGGTATTTATTCCGCACCGATACGGGCGATAAATTCGGCATTACCACATTAGCGCCGGCTAAAATACCTTTTTCCCGTCCCAGCGGGTGAATCGTACCAAGTGCTGTCGTAGCGGGCAGTAAAACCTTCGGCAAGGTCAGCCGCAGGAGTCCCAGCATAAACAAGGTCAATTCCAGCGTACCGCTCGGCCGGTCACGGAACGGCGTATCATGCTGGGCAATAAACGGTCCGATGCCGACCATGTGCGGCTGTAAATCCTTGATAAACAGCATATCTTCCGCTAAACATTCCGTTGTCTGTCCGGGTGAACCGACCATGAAGCCGCATCCCGTCTGAAAACCAATTTCTTTCAGGTCACGCAGACAGCGCTTTCTGTTGTCCGGCGAAAGATTGTCGGGATGCAGTTGACGGTAATGGGCATTGTCGGCGGTTTCATGCCGCAGTAAATAGCGGTCAGCGCCGGCCTCATAATAGGCCTGATATTCTTCCCGACTCTTTTCCCCGACCGATAACGTCAGCGCACAAGCCGGATACCGTTCTTTAATGCTTCGAATCAGTTTTACCATTCTGTCGGCGGTAAAATACGGGTCCTCACCGCCCTGTAATACAAATGTCCGGAAACCGAGCGCATAACCGCTTTCACAGCAGGACAGAATTTCCTCTTCCGTCAGCCGATAGCGCTGTGCCTGTCGGTTACTGCACCGGATACCGCAGTAGTAACAGTCATTCTTACAATAATTCGTGAATTCAATCAGTCCCCGCACATAAACATCATGGCCGTAATGCTGATGCCGCACTGCTCTGGCCTGTTCAGATAAATACTCCGCTAATGCAGGTGTACGGCTGTCAATGAGCGTCATGTATTCCTCTTTGGTGAGGAAGGTCTGCCGCCGCAGTTTGTCGATCAATTCTTTCATACGGTCAGCCTTTGGAACAGACAACTTTGGAGCTGATGCCGTCCAACTGTCCGATCTTGCCCGACAGCGTATTGATAACATCCATCGGCGCATCGAGGGCAATGCTGATAATATTCAGGTTCTTTTTCGGATAGGGAATACCCATTCTTCCGATGATATAGGAACCGTATTCATGCAGCAGGGCGTTGAGTTTATCGGTAGAATCCATATTTTCCACGATAATGCCGATCATTGATACTCTTTCTTCCATAATAAAAAATCCTCCTTTGATGATGCAGCTTTCCGAAAAAAGGACACACCCCCACAAGGGTGTGTCCGGATAAATTGTCAGTATCTTGTTCACCCTTCCACCGCAGGTACAAAAGCATTTCTTCCCTTTGGTGTCAGAAAGCCGTATTGATGATGATAAGCGGTTTTTGTACAGCACAAAGCTTTTTACATCAACCTTCATGATTATAACACATCTCTGTTGCTTTTTCAACAGTCAGATAGCGCACAGAATCCCTTGTGAATTTGTGAAAAAGTCCTGAAGCACATCACAACTCCACATTCCACATTCCACATTCCACACTGTTATTACCACCAGGACATGATCCAGCGGTAAAGGTCCTGATAACGCTTGGCGGAATTCGCCCATGAGAAGTCGGCACGCATACCACGCACAGCGATCTCATTCCAGCGGTCACGCTGGGTAAAGTAAATCGTCTTGGCGTAGTTAATGGTGTTGAGCATTTCGCCGGCATCGTAATTGGAGAAGGAGAAGCCGGTACCGCTGTTGTCATACCAGTTATAAGGCTGTACGGTATCTTTCAGACCGCCGGTTTCACGGACAATCGGCACAGTACCATAGCGCAGAGCAATCAGCTGTGTCAGACCGCAGGGTTCAAAACGGGACGGCATGAGCATAGCATCGGCACCTGCATAAATCTTATGGGCACGGTTATCGGAATAGTAGATATTAGCGGAAACTCTCTGCGGATATTTCCACTGATAATGGCGGAACAGGTCTTCATATTCAGGATCGCCCGTACCCAGAACAACGAACTGGGTGTTTTCATCCGTAATATTCTCAATAACATCACGAACCAGATCCAATCCCTTCTGGTCTGTCAGACGGGAAATAATGGCAATCATGAACTTGTTGTCATCTTCCGGCAGACCCAGTTCATATTGCAGGCCACGCTTATTATACACTTTCTGATGGAAAGTTTTTGTCGCATATTTATGGTAGATCTGAATATCCATACCCGGTGCCCATACTTCATAGTCAATACCGTTGACGATACCGCAGAGATTCGGATTCTTATGACGCATCAGGCCGTCCAGACCTTCGCCGTAGTAAGGCATCTGAATTTCGTTGGCATAGGTATCACTAACGGTGGTAACATAATCCGAGAACACGATACCGCCCTTGAGCATATTGGCATCCTTTTTGAATTCCATATTATCGGGCGTGAAAACATATTCCGGAAAACCGGTAAAACGGCGCATGGTCGGAATATCCCAAATACCCTGGAACTTGAGGTTATGAATCGTCAGCATGGTCTTGATACCCCAGAAGAAGCTGTTATCACGGAACAGGGTACGGAGGAATACCGGTGTCAGAGCCGCCTGCCAGTCATGGCAGTGAATGAGATCAGGCTTGAAGCCGATGGCAGGCAGAATCGCCAGAGCCGCCTTGCTGAAGAAGCAGAAACGCTCAATATCCCATTTCAGGTTATTGCTGTAGGGAGTATCGCCGCCGAAATAAGCCTCGTTGTCGATAAAATAATAATGGATGCCGTCATGGATATACTCCATGATACCGACATATTTATGATCGGGGAACTGTCCCAAATCCATATAGAAACTGGTTACATAGTTAAAGTGCTGACGGTACTCCCACGGAATACACATATATTTTGGAATGACCACACGCACATCAAATTCCTTTTCGTCCAGCATTTTCGGGAGGGCGCCGACAACATCCGCCAATCCGCCTGTTTTAATAAACGGATAGCATTCAGAAGCCACAAACAAAATGTTTCTCATAATCATTTCTCCGTTCTTTTAGTATTTGTACCTTGACCGATAGCATAACGATAACTAACCACTTTCATTATAGAATAAACTTCCGAAATATTCAATACATATTTTTTATTTTTAACTAATTTTTTGTATAAAATTGGGAATACACTGTCAAAAATAACCCTATCAGCAAGGGGAAGCGCTTCACTCCAATAATAAATAAAAAAAATAAGAAAGTACCCGATTGCGATACATACAAACATTATTATTTATTATTTATTCACTATTCTTTATTCTTTCATTCCGGGTTTGGGGGTATGCTTTTTGTTATCAACTTTAGCAGTATCAACACAAGTTTTTTAGGAAAGGGGTCTGGGGCAGCGCCCCAATATTGCGGAAAAGAAAGTTGATTTCCGTGACAGGAACAGCCGACAGCTTGATTTTTACAGTGGGGTGTGGTACAATGTGGATGTTCGTAAGAAAAAGGAGCCTGTAACATAAAGATAAGGAGACGCTGATAATATGTGCGGATTATGCGGATTTACCGGATCGGTCGAAGACCGTGATCTGGTGCTTGAAAATATGACAGATGTCATTACACACCGTGGCCCCGACAGCATGGGCTATTATAAGGACGACCATATTTCCATGGGCTTTCGTCGTCTGAGCATCATTGACCTTGAACAGGGACACCAGCCGATCTATAACGAGGATAAAAGTCTGGTACTCACTTTCAACGGTGAAATCTACAACTATCAGGAACTGCGTGAAGAGCTGATTCAGTGCGGCCACCGGTTCTATACCAAAACAGATTCCGAAGTGCTGATTCATGCCTTTGAGGAATGGGGCGAGAAAATGCTTGACCGTCTGCGGGGTATGTTCGGCTTCGCCGTCTATAACACAAAGGACGGCTCCGTCTTTATTGCCAGAGATTTCTTCGGCATCAAGCCCATGCACTATACGGTAGTGGACGGCGAACTCATCTACGGTTCCGAAATCAAGAGCATTTTAGAGCATCCGAAATATCATAAGAAATTCAACTATCGTGCCCTCGACAATTATCTGTCTTTCCAGTACGTTGTGCCGCCGGAAACATTCTTTGAGGGTATCTATTGCCTGCTGCCGGGACATTATCTGTGGTTCCGTGACGGCAAAGTGAAAACAACCCGTTACTTTGAGGCCACCTTTGAGCCGGACAAAAATCTCACCATTGAACAGGCCGTGGATAATATTGAGGCCGCCTTTGAAAATTCCGTTAATGCCCATAAAATCAGTGATGTAGAGGTAGGCTGTTTCCTGTCCAGCGGTGTGGACTCCAGCTATGTATCCACCTACTTTGCCGACCAGAAAACCTTCACCGTTGGTTTTGACTTTGGTGAACGCTATAACGAAATCAGCTGGGCGGAAGGTCTTTCTAAGGAAATCGGCGTAGAACACCATACTCATCTGATCGGTTCCGAAGAATTCTGGGCCGCCGTTCCCAAAGTACAGTATCACATGGATCAGCCGTTAGCTGACCCGTCCTGTATTGCTTTGTATTTCGTATCGAAGTTAGCCAGCCAGTATGTCAAGGTGGTTCTGTCCGGTGAGGGCGCTGATGAATTGTTCGGCGGCTATACCGTTTATAACGAGCCGCACGTTTTCAAGACCTATCAGAAACTCATTCCCCAGAAACTGCGCTATGCACTCGCCAGATCCGCTAAAAAATGGCCGCATATCAAGGGACGAGGCTATATTCTGAGAGGTGCCCGCAAAACGGAGGATAAATTCATCGGTAATGCCTTTATGTATGATGATGAGGAAAAGCGTCAGATTCTTCGGGATCCGTCTATCGTGACCCGTCCGCAGGATCTTTGCAAAAAGTTCTATCAGCGTGTCAAGGGCTACGATGATGTCACCAAAATGCAGTATCTGGATATCAACCTGTGGATGGTCGGTGACATTCTCCTGAAAGCCGACCGCATGAGTATGGCCAATTCGCTGGAACTGCGTGTACCGTTCCTGGATAAAAAGGTATGGGCAGTCGCCCGCACCATTCCGACAAAGTACCGTATTGCTCACGGTACCACGAAATACGCCATGCGGCAGGCCGCACTCCGTCATCTGCCCAAAGCTACTGCCCAGAAACCGAAATTAGGTTTTCCGGTGCCGACCCGTGTATGGCTCAAGGATGAAAAGTATTATAACGTCGTCAAGACGATGTTCACCTCCGCAACCGCTCAGAAATTCTTCAACACAGATCTGATTGTCAGCTATCTTGACGATCATTTCAACGGTAAAGAGGACAACAGCCGCAAGGTCTGGACTATCTACGTTTTCCTCCTCTGGTATACCATCTATTTCGGTGACGACAGTAAAATCAATCGCCCCGAATAAAATCTATCAGCAACAAACAACCGCCGATGTGGATCTATCATCCTTCACATCGGCGGCTTCTTTTTGCCATATCATAATATTGTTCTGTCCGTTAAGGGTTTGCGGCCTTTTCCAATGTCCCTTGTACGATCACTGCCGGTATCTCTGCCGGAGCATGAACCGTCTGCGTGGCCTGTGACAGTTCCTCCGGCTCCCCAAAGCCATACAGACAGCCGATGGTCGGAATACCGTTGGCCAGACCGACCTGTATATCAGAGGCTCTGTCACCGATCATGCAATACGCACTGTCGGGATACCGTTGGCGGATAAACGGAAAAATCTGTTCCTTCGGACAAAAGTCATAGGTTTCGCCGCAGAAATAATCCTCGAACCATTCATCCAGTCCCAACGCCTGCCGATGCGCCTTCATATAGGCTTCCCGACAATTGGACAGCACCAGCAGACGGTGTCCCTGTTCCTTCAATACCTGCAGTGCCGGCCGGATACCGTCATAAAGTACAGCTTCCCCACGCCGGATACCTTCTATCAATTCACGGCCGATGACAGCGCCGGCTTTTTCCTTCATTTCCTGCGGCAGGGACGGCATAAACGTATTCCACATATCCGGTGCGGTCATGCCGAGATAAATGCTGACTTCCTCATCGGTATAGGTTTTTTCAGGCGCAAAGCCCTCCCGTACCAGCATGGCATAGGCACAGCGGAAAGCCTGTCCATACAGCCGCCTGGTATTGTGCAGGGTACCGTCAAAATCAAATAGTATCGTCATATCAGAATTGCCTCATCAGGTTAACCATTTCAATAGCACCCAATGCACAGTCATAACCCTTGTTGCCTGCTTTGGAACCGGCACGTTCAATCGCCTGTTCAATATTTTCCGTTGTGATAACGCCGAACAGAACCGGCACACCGCTTTTCATGCCGGCCTGTGCAATACCCTTTGCCGTTTCATTGACAACCAATTCATAATGAGAAGTTGACCCACGAATAACGGCACCGACACAGATAATGGCATCATAACGGCCGCTGTCAGCCATTTTCTGCGCAATAATGGGAATTTCAAAAGCGCCCGGCACCCATGCGGCATCAATATTGCCTTCCTCTACACCGTGACGGAGTAAGCCGTCCACCGCACCGTCTAACAGTTTTTCCACGATAAAGCTATTGAAACGGGAAGCCACAATGCCCACACGCATTCCTTCCGGTGCAACAACCTTTCCTTCAATTACATTGATACGCATAACAAGTTTCCTCCTTTTTATCTGACGGAATATATTTTCCGACATACGGTTGGTTTATTCACTGTCCGATTCCTCTTCCGGAATCTCCTGATCCTCATTTGTCGCATGATGGAAAGTCGGAACGATGTCCGCAATCAGCGTTTCCACTTCCTCTTTATCATTGCGGTGAGCCGCATAATACAGTTTTTTGAGATAACGGAGCAGTTCATCTTTATCAAACTGAATCGGCTGACCGATATAAATTTTCTTATTGTCCGTCCTGGTAATGCCTTCCTCGTTGAGCAACAGCTCCTCATACAGCTTTTCACCGGGACGCAGGCCGGTATATTCAATCTTGATATCCTCATGCGGCTTGAAACCCGATAAGCGGATGAGATTTTCCGCTAATACCTTGATTTTGACCGGCTCTCCCATATCTAAAATAAAGATTTCGCCGCCTTTGGCAATACTGCCGGCGGTCAGCACCAGCGATACCGCTTCGGGAATGGTCATAAAATAGCGGATAATATCCGGATGTGTCACGGTCACAGGGCCGCCGGTACGAATCTGCTCTTTGAAAAGCGGAATCACCGAGCCATTCGAGCCAAGCACATTACCGAACCGCACCGCTACAAAATTCGTCTGACTGTCGGGACGCTGTCCCATCATCTGAATGAGCATTTCGCAGATACGCTTGGTAGCGCCCATAACGTTGGTCGGATTGACCGCCTTATCCGTTGAAATCTGCACGAAATTTCTGACATGGAACTTTTCCGCCACTTCTGCCAATTTGAGCGTACCAAAGACATTATTTTTAACGGCTTCTTCGGGATTGGTTTCCATGAGCGGAACGTGCTTATGCGCCGCCGCATGAAAGACCACGTCAATATCATGGGTTTCAAAGATATGTTCTAACTTTTTCTTGTCACGCACCGAAGCAATCTGCACTTCAAAGGATAAATCAGCGCCATGCTTGCGGATGAGTTCCTGCTGGATATCGTAAGCGTTATTTTCATAGATATCCAGAATAATGAGGTGCCTGGGTTTCAGTGAAGCGATCTGCCGGCACAGTTCCGAACCGATGGAACCGCCGCCGCCGGTGACTAATACCGTCTGTCCGATGAGATAACTGCCGTATTTTTCGGTATCAAAAACTACGGGTTCCCTTCCGAGCAGGTCGTCTACCTCTACCTGACGGATAGAGGAAGTAATCGGCACGCCCGATGTCATAAGATTATAAATGTTAGGAATAATCTTGACTTCAAGGTGAGTTTTGGCGCAGGTATCGAGGATACGCTTTTTATCCGCCACACTGATTTGTGAAATGGTAAAGAGGATCACCTCCACCCCCATTTCTTCACACAAACGAGGAATATCATAGGTTGTTCCTTCAACCCGTACACCGGCCATGCGGCGGTGCAGTTTTTCCTTATTGTCATCCACGATACAAACGGGAATATATTCATTGCCCGGTGTTTTGGACAGTTCACTCAATACCGATAACGCACCTTCACCGGCTCCGATCAGCATAAGCCGTTTTTTGGCCTTTCGTGCTAAATTGCGGCGTTCAAGAATCTTATTCAGCCGATAGACGATACGGAACAGGATAACAAACAAAGTGGACATCAGCGCATTGGTAATGAACACTTTGGAATTGATGACCCATGCCGGCTGTATCGAACCGACAATCAACATTCCCGTCATAAAGGCAATATTGGCGGTCAGCGAAGCGATTGCCGCATAGAAAAAGTCCTCTGTATCGGCATAGCGCCATAGCTTGTCATACAGCCGCAGCAACAGAAACACCGTTACAAAGGCAATATTCAGCGTGAGCAGACCGGCCAGAAAAGCCCCCTGTTCTCCGACGAGCGAAAAATTATTTTTCCGCATGGCAAAGGATAAATAGTACGATAAATTCCACAGCAGCATATCACATAGAAACAGCACCATACGAGGCAGGAAACGTTTCAAAAGCCTCCCCTTTAGGGGAGGTGGCAAAAATCAACCATTAAAATGGTTGATTTTTGACGGAAGGGTTTGTGCAGTCTGACGGAAGCATTAGAAATTTGCTCATTTATAGTATAGTACATTTTCTCCCAAAACACAATACTTTGTTCGGTACACAAAACGAAATCCGCCTTTTCAAATCATTGTACATTGTACATTGCACATTGTACATTGTACATTGTATTTACCCTTTGCGGCGGGTCATGGGTTTGCTGCTGCGGGAATGGCTGTCTGTCCTTTTGGGATAGGACTTATGCGAGGCGGACGGACGGGAAGATGTCTGACGGGAAGCATAACCATGACCGGAACGCTCCCGTGAAAAGGACGGTTTTTCGGTAAAGGCACGGGCTTTGACCGGCCGGCCGCAGACCTTTGCACCATACATACTGTCCAATACCTCGTCTAAAGTATCCGCCGGCACCGCCACCACCGAATAATCATCGTAAATTTCTATCTTGCCGATATCGGAACCATGCAGCATACTTCTTTCGGTGATCGAAGCAACAATATGGTTCGGGGCGGCATGGCTGGAACGGCCGATATCCATCACGATTTTGGCAAAGCTGACATTGGCTCGCCTGCCGTACTGCTTTTTCTCCTGCTTGATATCCGCAATCCGTATCTCCTTATCGGCAAACTGCATCTGCAAAGCCGCCGCCGCAATATCAAAAAGCTATCACACGTTCAGCGTTTTTCTCGTGCATACGGGTGCGGATGGCTTCACCGGTCGGAACGGCGATTTCCTCGATATTGCATTTCAGCGCACGAACGATATCCCGCAGCGCCAATACCTGACGGCGGCCGCTGCAAATCGTAATAGAAGTACCCGCCTTGCCGACACGGCCGGTTCGTCCGATACGGTGAACGTAATACTCGTTATTCTGCGGAATGTCATAGTTAAAGACAAACTGCACATCATTGACATCAATGCCTCTGGCCGCCACATCCGTTGCCACGAGGATAGCGGTTGAGCCATAACGAAACCGTTCCATGACGGTATTGCGCTGGGACTGCTTGAGGTCACCGTGAAGGGCTTCGGCCTGAAAACCGCTTTTCTGTAAGCTCTCGGTCAATTCATCCGCCATTTTTTTGGTATTGACGAATACCATCGCCAAAGACGGCTCATAATAATAAAGCAGCAGTTTGAGGGCATCCTCTTTGCGTCCCATCGGCACATCTACATACTGCTGGAGAATATTGTCCAGTGTGACCTGCTGACGGCTGACCTGCACCATCTGCGGATCCTTCTGGAATTCGTTGGTAATGGCTAAGATAGAGGGCGGCATGGTAGCCGAAAATAATGCCGTCTGACGGCTTTCGGGCGTATCCCGCAGAATCGTTTCCATATCCTCTTTGAAGCCCATACTGAGCATTTCGTCCGCTTCATCCAGCACGACTAACCGGACGTTGTCTAATTTCAGCGTCTTTCTTCTCATGTGATCCATAATACGTCCCGGCGTACCAATGACGATATTGGCACGTTTCAGGCGGGTAATCTGATGTTCCATCGAAGCGCCGCCATAAACCTCCGCCGGACGGATGCCGCCGATATATTTCGTCAGCTTTTTGATTTCCTCACTGCATTGAAGGGCTAATTCTCTGGTCGGGCACATAATCAGCACCTGTACGGTAGGTTTATCCTCCTGTGTGCTGATCTTCTCAATAGCCGGTATCGCAAAGGCCATTGTCTTGCCCGTACCCGTCTGAGAACGGGCAATAATATCGGCACCGCTTCTCATCAGCGGTATCGCCTGTGACTGGATTTCCGTAGGCTGTTCAAAGGCCATATCCTCCAGTGCCCGCAGAATCCTGCTGTCTGTTATTAACGCTTCAAAACCTGTCATTACATTTTCCTGTTCCATTCAGTTCCTCTTTCCCTGTGTTTGTATCGTTTTTTCTCTTTTTTCTTATGCGGATATCTCATTTTAACAGATAAGCCCCCGATTGTCAAATCCGCTTGTCCTGCTTCACGGCATTGTCCTGTTGCTCCTTCTGCTTGGTGTCCTTCGGAGCGGTCTGGCTTTGCTGCAAGGGTTCCTTCACACCCTTGGTCTGCTCATTGGTCTTGCCCTCGCTGTTCACGGCTACCTGTGTCTGACTCTCCGAGGCAGGGGTCTGGGTGACAGCCTTGTCGGGATCATTGGCATAGGTCAGCGGACGACCTTTCTCCTGACTGAACTTCAGGTACATCGTGGAGGGTACGCCCTGCTTGTCGGGCACTCCGTCAAGTTTGATGGTCTTGCCCTCCAGATAGTCGCGCTTCTGCTCGTCGGTGAACTCCACGCCCTTCCACTTGCCGATGGGCTTGATGTTGCCGTTCTCGTCCGTCCACTGTCGTCAGTCCATTGGGGACGGCGTTGTCTCTGGGAGCCGTCACCGTCTGAATCCTGTGCCTGGCCCTCTGTCTGTTGACTGCCATCCTGCTTCTGCTCCTGTCCGTTACGCTGGCGGTTGCCACGGGGTACGAACTCCACGCCCTTCTCTTCTACGTTGGCTTGCAGGGTGGTGGTGAACTTGCGGCCGTTGGCAAGCTCAATCTCCTTGTTCTTCAGGGGCAGTCCGGCACGGAGCATGTCCTGTTCCTGCTTCGTCAGTTCCGTGTTGCCGATCTTCTCTGGGATGCGCAGACGGCGCACGGGAAGGTCTGTAATCTCGTTGGTCTGGCGGTCGATGCTGATGATGCTTGGCACACGTTCGCCTCGCTCGTTCAGGAGGTCAACGACACGTCCCATATTGCCGTAGTTCTTCAGGGCAGACTTGTCGGCCTCGGAAAAGGTGTGTCCCTTGTACTCCTGCTCCAGATTGGCATCCCTGCGGATGAGGTGAGGCACAAGGCTCACGCTGCCGTCCTCTCCCTTCTTGAAGGACAGACGGGCAGCGGTCTCCAACTGTTCGCCGCCGAAGGCTGGGTGCACGGTGATGAGGTTACTCTTGCCGTAGTTCAGCATTTTGTTGAGATCGCCCGACTGTTCGAGTTGGTCACGGGTGACTCCCCATTTCTGCTGGATGTCCGCCCAATTGACCTTTGTCTCGTCGATGGGCTGGTACTGGTGCTTGTTCTCCTGCTGCTGTGCAGCATTTTCATTGTTTGGATTCTGTTCCATTTTCTTCTTGTTTTTGTTGTTAATGTAATTGGATGGATTGATGCTTTCACCCTCGATTTCCGTCTTTGCCTCTTCCGACCCGGCGAACAGTCGTTCAAGTACGCCTGTCGTGGTCTTGGTGAAGCCGAATCGTGTCGGCTCTTTGCACTGGCGGACGAAGTTGCTGAAGAAGTTGTCGAGGGCGTTGCCGTTCTTGTCGAATTGGAGGAAGGACTGTGAATATTCCTTCCTGAGAGGGAGTTTGATGGGATTGCCTTTGCTGTTCATGCCTGAGACGACTCCATGCTCTCCTGTCTGGTTGTCCGTGACAATCAGCACGTCCTTGTCGGACTTCTGCTTTTCCTGTTCATTTTCTTTTTCCTTGTCCATTGCTTACTGGATTTTGAAAGTTGTTACTAATGTTGATGATCTCTAAGTCTATACTTGTTAGCCGGCTGTATAGTCATTTCCATGATGGGCGCTTCAACTGGTCTAACTTCTCACTGAGTTGACCGCCCTTGTCCTTCCTGTTCTTGCGGATGAATGCCCACACGTCACTTTCCTTGTAATAGACACGCTGGCGAAGGACGCTGTAGGGTATCAGTCCTTCCGTGCGGTATCGCTGTGAGGTTCGTGCGCTGATGTTCAGGATCTGGCAGAAGTCGGCATCGTC
>ONYQ01000056.1 GCA_900322145.1 uncultured Eubacteriales bacterium | reverse complement strand
CGCCGCCGGCAATGAAGCCAATGCCGCCCACCATACGCAGGGAAAACTCCGAACCGGTAATACGGTAGATACCATCAGCATTAAAGTCGGTAAACAGGGGGCTTCCTTTTCGGTGATTATTTTCGGTCCGGCCTTTGATAAACTGTCCATCGGTGTGGTATCTCCGACAGGCGAGGTCATTCCCCGTATGCCGTTCAAGTCCGGTCTGGAATACGCCGAAAAGTTAGTCATGGAGGAAACACGGGTTCACATCCGCTATTTCAAGGATATCAACAACAATATCATTGTCGGTCTGGAACGGGCTACCGAAGGTATCTGGGATATCCGTATTTTCGGGGATTCGGTCATTGACGGCAGTTATTTTGCATGGCTGCCGATTACCGGTCAGGTCTGTGATGAAGTGGAATTCCTCAAGCCGATTCCGGAATATACGATCGTCTATCCGGCGGCGGCCATGCGTTCCATTACCTGCGGCGCTTATAATGCCGAGGACGGCAGTTTGTCGGTATCCTCTTCATGGGGACCTACCCGTATGCCGAGAATCGCTCCGGATTTTGTAGCGACAGGTGTCGGTGTACGGGGCATTTATCCCACCGGTTTCGGTACAATGACCGGAACCAGTGCCGCCGCCGCTATTACAACGGGTGCCGCCGCATTACTCATGGAATGGGGCATCGTACAGAACAATATGCCGACCATCAACGGTGATCTTATCAAGAATCTGCTCATCGGCGGCTGTACACGGGATGAAGGTATCCTGTATCCGAATAACAAATGGGGTTACGGCAAGCTGAATCTCTACAACACCTTCATTTATCTGCGGGAAACCGCCCTCAACTACAGCATCAACTAACACCTTGCGTGTTTGGGCTTTGAATGTTGGGGTTTTGAGTTTCGCCTGTCGGCTCGGTCGGTGCTGCTGCGCAGCGGTGTTCACTGGACACCCGCACTCCTAAATCCCGCTGGGGGAAACTTTTTTCAAGTGAAAAAAATTTCCCATAGACCCCTTCCCAAAAAGCAGTGTTGTTCATAAGGCAAGTTTTTGGTAAAAAGGCTTTCGCTTCAAATCATTGCACATTGCACATTGTACATTGTACATTTTATGAGGAGGCTATGTCATGGCTAACGGCACAGAAGAAACCGGTCAATATGGTTTATTGAAGGTCAATACCTACTATCAGAATATCGGCTTTCCGGCATCGGAGATAGAGGTGACTGTTACTGAAGCGGACAGCGGCAGTGTCATCACGACACTGCGTACTGATCAGGAAGGACAGCTCCCGCCGATACGCTTATCGGCACCGCCAGAAAGTTATGCCCAAAGCAGTACCATGCCACGTCCGTTCAGTCAGTATGACGTGCGGGCGGTACAGGACGGTCAGGAAGATGCAGTCATCAGCAACGTGCAGATTTATGCCGGCAGTACAGCGATACAGAATATCTTTCTGACCGCCGCAGAGGAAACGGTGATGATTCCTTATCCTACGCTATGGGGTGATTTTCCGTCGAAAATTCCGGAATCCGCCATCAAAAAACTGCCATTTCCCAGTAATTTAGTGGTATTGCCCGAACCCGTGATTCCCGAATTCATCGTGGTACATGACGGTCTGCCGACGGACGATACCGCACCGGATTATACCCTGCGCTTCAAGGATTATATCAACAATGTAGCCAGCAGTGAGATATACGCCAGTTGGAACCGTGAAGCCCTCAAGGCGAATATTTTAGCCATCATATCCTTTACGCTGAACCGTGTCTATACGGAATGGTACCGCAGTAAGGGTTACGACTTTACCATTACCAGTTCCACCGCCTACGATCAGGCTTTTGTCTATGGGCGCAATATCTTTCAGGAAATTGCCGATATTACGGAAGAGGTTTTCACACTGTATGTCTCTAAATCGGATATCAACCAGCCTCTTTTCACGCAGTACAGTGACGGCATCCGTGTGAAAAGGGAGGGCTGGTTAAGTCAATGGGGCTCGAATGACCTTGCCAGACAGGGCTATTCCGCTTTCCAGATATTACAGTATTATTATGGATATGACATCGTACTCAAAGAAGCCCGCAAGGTACAGGGAATTCCGATTTCCTTTCCGGGTGTCCTGCAAAAAGGTTCTCGTGGGGAGAATGTGCGTGTGGTACAGCGCCAGATCAATGCGATTGCCAAAAACTATCCTCTCATTCCCCGTTTAGTCGTTGACGGCATTTACGGCGATAAAACCGCCCAGAGTGTCCGTGTTTTTCAGGAAGTATTCGGCCTTCCCATTACCGGTGCGGTCAATTTTCCCACCTGGTATAAACTATCCGATATCTTCAATGCGGTTACCCGCTGATTGTCAGGTATGAGAAAAAATAACCGTCTGCTGACCCGTGACGAGTCAACAGACGGTTATTGCTGATGTCAGAAAAGTTGTTTCATGCGGCACCACTCCGCACTCCGGATTCCACACTATTTGAGGGTTTTAATGGGTTTGCAGGGATTGCCGACAGCCACAACATTGGAGGGAATATCCTTTGTGACCACAGAACCGGAACCGATCACAACGTTATCCCCGATGGTTACGCCGGGATTGATAACCGTATTGCCGCCGATCCATACATTATCGCCAATGATAACAGGCTTGGCAGCTTCCACACCGGTACTGCGAAGTTCCGGATCAATCGGATGACCTACCGTGAAAATACAAACCCTCGGTGCCAACAGGCAGTTCTTGCCGATACGCACCTCGCCTACGTCTAAGATAATGCAGTCGAAATTGGCATAGAATTTTTCCCCGACATGGATATTATAACCATAGTCGCAGTGGAACGGCGGTTCAATGGTGAGTTTCTCGCCTGTACTGCCGAAAAGTTTCTTCAGCAATTGCCGCCGATAGTCTTTCTGCTCTTCGGTAGTAGCATTGAACAGACGTGTCAGTTGCTGTGAACGTGCCGCATCCGCTTTCAATTCCGGATCGCTGGGGTTGAACCATTCGCCCGCCAGCATTTTTTCTTTTTCTGTCATGATAAAATGCCTCCTTTGAAAAAATATAGAAAGACAACCGTTCTCGCAAAGTGGGAACGGTTGTCAGAATAGCATAGATTTATTCGCTGGTTACCTGTGTTGTTTCCTCGGAAACAAGTCCGGAGGATTCCTGCACGGAAGATTCTACCTTAGAGGACTCCTGCTTGGAGGATTCCTGCTTAGAGGATTCCTGCTTAGAGGATTCCTGCTTAGAGGATTCCTGCTTAGAGGATTCCTGCTTGGAGGATTCCTGTTTGGAGGATTCCTGCTTGGAGGATTCCTGTTTAGAGGATTCCTGTTTGGAGGATTCCTGTTTGGAGGATTCCTGCTTGGAAGATTCCTGTTTAGAAGATTCCTGCTTAGAGGATTCCGGCTTGGAAGGTTCCTTTGCTTTCTTTTTAGCTTCTTCTATACTTTTGAGATACTGTTCCGCAGAGCCGTAGGAGATAGGCGCACTGCTGCCGCAGCCGCCGGGAGAGAAAACGGTCGGTATAGAGTTGGTCGGTGATACATAGGGACCGTTTTCGGTATCATAGGGCATTTCATTAATAACCGAATAGTAGGTATCATACTTATAGTCATAACTGCCGCTGGGCATGGGTACACGCTTAAGCTCTTTGCCGTCCTTGAAATAAACCTGTGCGGCTTTGGCGCTGAAACTGGTGGAACCGGCATAATCTACCCAACCGGTCGGTACGATTTCATCGTATTCGGTTGTGATAGAACCGTACATTTCAACCATCAGCTCGTTCAGACCATCGCCGTTATAGTCATAAACATAGGTAGCAATGTAGATCGGTGTGCGTTGGGTATTCTTGAATTTCATATCCAGATTGCCATAGTCAATGGTAGCATCCAGACCTTTATAGCAATAGATGGACGGGTACGCATGGGCATAGCGCTCAATCGCCTGTAAACCGGCTTTCATGGCACAAATATAAAGCGTAGTAGAGGCCTGACAGATACCGCCGCCGTATTGCTGTTCATATTTGCCGCCCACAATAGCGGTGGAAGGCAGATATGAACCTACAACACCATTATAATAATAGTGCGTCATATCGCAGGTGGTATCTCCGGTAGTTTCATTGAAGGAGAAAATCTCGCCCGGCTGCAAAATCTTGCCGTTGGCAGAAAGCAGCGCCAGTCCCATGTTGAAATTGGAGTTGTAAACATTGGCAGCAACCGTATAATGTGAAGCAATCAGCTTGGTCTGTGCCTTTACGTCCTCAAGTGTGACAGTAAAGTTCTTCTTTTTCTTCGTCAGTGTTACTGTGCCGGTTTTTGTGGTACTTCTGACGATGGCCAATGTGCGGTTTTCGAGTATGGAGTGATCGACCATATAGCCATCGTGACCGTCCTCATAGACAAACTTTTCTACTTCTTCCGGATGGAAAGCCACTACATGGGCATCAACGGGCGGTTCATCAAAGACATCATAAACCTTGTTCAGAGCGGTTTTGATGGAGCTTTCATCCAGCCAGCAATCAGCCGTAAAGTTCGTTACGCCATCCTGTACCGTAGTCGGATAGGTTGTCTGATCCTGTTCCTTGCGGCTGTAGTGATATGCTTCCAACAGCACTTCGGACAGATCGGTATTATAGGTGAAATCGTCTTCGGTCAGTACGACTTTCTGCCCACCACAGGTGGCAGTGATTTGCACCGGTTCACGTCTCAGCCATACAATATCCTTTAAGGTATCATAGGCACCGGCTAATGTCATCCCTTTGACCTTGACGCCCATGACCGTTACATTATCCCCGAACCAGATATCCTCCTGCTTGCTGCTTTGCTGCTGTGCTTTGGAGGATTTGTCTGTACCGGAGGTGATGGACGTATTATCAGATTTGGTATCCGATTTGGAATTGTTGGATGTCTGAGAAGGTTTTTCAAACGGATTATCGGAAATATTATGACCTTCCCGTGAGATCAGTGAAATACCCTTGGTGCCTTCCGCAGCGGACATTTCCTGTGCAGCAGTGGAGGCTTCAACAGAAGCCGTTACATTGTTATGGCTGACGTTGAACGCAATAATACCGGCGATCAATCCGACACAAAGCACTGCACTGCCGGAAATAGCAGCAATCAACGGCCATTTGGCTTTAGGCTTTTGTACAACAGTTTCCTGCGGTTTTTCCAGCAAGTCCTTCTGATCGGAATTTTCCATACAACCTCTTCCTTTCTTCGTATGCAAAGCGGAATCACCGGCAGCTGTGCCGGTTTTTGTGTGCTTTGCGGTCCTTTGTCCTTATTATTCTCTCTGTTCTTCTCTTATCTTTATCGACTGACGTGTGTTGTTACCGTGAGGTTTTGGAGGTTTGTGAGGTCTGGGGGGTATCTACTTTCTTTCTGGCGGAGGCCAAGACGGATTCCGCCGTACCATAGGCAACGGGACCGTTGCTGCCGCAGCCATTCGGAGAGAAAACAGTCGGTGTGGACCATGTGGCATAAGCGGCAGGGCCGTAGTCGATATCGGCCGGAATCAGACTGGCTACATAATAGTAGTTTTCGTTGTGATAATTATAGGAACCACTGGGCATATTTTCACGGCCGATTTCCTGACCGTTTTTGAAATAAACCTTAGCACCTCTGGCAAAGAATTCCTTATTGCCGGCATAGGTGACCCAGCCTACCGGTACAATTTCGTCATATTTTTCCGACAGAGGACCATATATTTCTACCATTAACTCATCCAGACCATCGCCGTTATAGTCATAAACATAAGTGGCAATATAGATGGGATAATCTTTGTTGTTAATAAAGCTCATATCGAGGTTGCCATAGTCAACGGTAGCATCCAGACCATAGCTGGCATAAGAAGAAGAATACATATGGGCATAACGGTCGGTAATGGTCATATCGGCTTTAACAGCGGCTAAGAATAAGGTAGTAGAGGCCTGACAAATACCGCCGCCGTATTCCTGTACGACTTTTCCACGGGAATATGCTGTGGACGGCAGATAAGCTCCCGAAACGCCATTCGGATAATTATGCGGATTGCCGTTGGTGGTATCTCCGGTGGTAGCATTGAAGGAGAATTTTTCACCGGGCATAACAACCGTACCATTGGCGGACAGCAATGCCAGTTCCATGTTGCTGACGGAATTGTAAGCATTGTTTGCCGTCGTACTGTGTGAGGCAATCAGGCGGGTATTGGCCTTGATATCTTCCATAGAAACTTTGAAGGGTGTCTGATGGGTCTGGATAGAAAAGCTGCCGCTTTTGTCGTCTTTGCTGAGAATACCTTTGATTTTGCTGCTGAGTTCCTCATGATCGAGCATGAACCCGTCTGCACCGTCTGCGTAGGTGAATTTTTCTGCCGCATTGGGGTTGAAGCTGGTGACATGGGCATCAACCGGCGGTACGTCATAAAAAGCGGAAGCCTTGTTGATGGCTTCTTCTACCGATTCGGTATTGATAGAGGATTGCACTTTGAAGTTGGTTGTTCTGCCATCATAGTTGTTTTCAACCGTCGGATTGTCGATTTCACCCCGGCTGTAATGATACGCCTGGATGAGTACATCGGCTATATTAGTATCGAAATTAAAATCATTCTGTGTCAGTGTCAGGCTTTTGCCGTCACAGACAACGGTAATCGAGATAGGCTCACGAATTTCCAGCAGCCTATCCTGTATCGCATCGTAGGCCTGCGAGAGGGATTTGCCGGCCAGAGATACACCCTCTACGGTGACGTTTTCACCAAAAAGGATATTGCCGGTATCCAGTGCCGACGGATTCAACGGCTCCTCGGAACCCTGCGAACCGTCAGCGGCATCCTGAGAGGATTTCGGCGCAACGGAAACAGCTGTGGAGGCACTGCTTTCCGTTGATATCTCCGCATCGGTCGGCTGGTTGTTTTTGCTGAGCTGCCATGCCAGTATACCGCCGCCTCCGGCTACACACAGTACCAACAGTGCCGCAACAATACCCTTAAGAGCTTTTCTGTCCTTATGTACCTTGATACGGGATTTCGTACTGGATTTTTCCGCCTTGGCAAAGACGATTCCTTCGCTGCCTGAAGCAGCGGCGGATGCTTCGCTGTAGGACGTATCTGTATCGTTTTTGGGCGGTAACGGCATATCGGGACCGGCAAAAATAACTTCTTCCTCTTCTTCCTGTTGGGGTGCCGGTTCCTCCGATTGTTCGGTTACCGTTTCTGTTTCTGCGGTGACCTGTGCGGCGGCCGCTTCTGTTTCTGCGGTGACTTGTGTAGTGGCCGCTTCTGCGGCTTTTGTATTTTCTTCCGGGTTTACAGCGACCGTATCGGCCACTTTCTCTGCTGTCGTTTCTTCTGCGACGGCATTGATGCTGTTTTCCTGGGGATTGTGTTCTGTATCTGCCATTCAAAAGACCTCCGTTTCTTATTGCAAAAAACCTCTGACAGAAATCTACTCTTACTTCCTTATCATACAACAAAACTATGGTAAAAGTAAAGTCCCGTTTGAAGGGAAAAACCGCCAAATATCAGTAATCGAGCTTTGCGTTTTTTGTCCTTAAGTGCTATCAGACCCGGAAAGCCGCTCTTTTAGCGGATAAAATCCCGTTTACACAACGGAATACTTGCATTGGGAAAGGTTTTGCGGTATGATAAAAACAGAAAGGAAGTGTTATGGATGCTGTCCCAAAAAAAGACTGTCATTTCGTTGATCCTTAATCTGCTGATCGTTGTGGTTACCATAGGGGTGGTAATTTCCTATTTCTGCGGCAACGATGGGGAATACCATATTCCGCCTTCTTTCCGCTTTAACCTTTTTACCACAGATTCCAATATCCTGTGTGCGCTGACCGCTCTCATTTTAGCATTTTTTGAGGTGCGTTTTCTCCGGACGGGAAAAGCTGTTCCAACCATCGCTATTCTGCTTAAATTTGTCGGCACAACAGCGGTTGCGGTAACCTTTGCCGTTGTGGTGCTGTTTCTGGGACCCACGACCGATTTTATCAGCATGGTCTTTGGCGGTACCTCGCTCTATATGCATTTCGCCGGCCCGCTGATCGGCATGATTTCCTTCTGCTTTGTGGAAACCATTCATCCGGTCAGTAAAAAAATGTTGCTGCCTGCCGTCATTCCTACGGCTATCTATGGTATAGTGTATATCATTATGGTGATACTCATCGGCAGTGAGCGCGGCGGCTGGATTGATTTTTACGGCTTCAATATGGGTGGCTTCTGGTATTTGTCCGGTATGGCGATTGTCCTGCTGACGTTAGCGTTAGCCGCCGTTATGCGCCTCATACATAATAAATGTGTCAGAGCCGCCGCTGGGTAATAAGCAGGGAACGGTTTTGACACGGAATATTCCATCATAAAAAAACAAACGGCCGCAGATTCTCGTCTGCGGCCGTTTTGTCTGAGCATTTACAATTTTTTCACCATCATGGCACGAATGGCATTGAGTACGGCTATTACCATGACACCGACATCCGCAAAAATAGCGATCCACATATTCGCCAGACCAACAGCACCCAATATTAAGCACAGTAATTTCACGCTCAATGAGAACCAGATGTTTTCCTTGACGATTTTCATACAGTGACGGGCTATCCGCATGGCTTTGGCAATCTTGAGCGGGTCATCATCCATCAGTACCACATCCGCCGCTTCAATGGCCGCATCCGAGCCTAAAGCGCCCATCGCAATACCGACATCCGCCCTTGTCAGCACCGGCGCATCGTTAATGCCGTCACCTGCAAAGGCAACGATTTCTCCTTTGTGTTCCTGCATCAGCTTTTCAACCTGTGTTACCTTATCTTCCGGCAGCAGACCGCTGTAATATTCATCCAGCTGCAGTTCATCCGCAACGGCTTTAGCGGCTGCGGCATGATCGCCGGTAAGCATGACCGCTTTTCGGATACCTGCCTGCCGGAGCTGTTGTATCGCTTGCGGTGCGGTGGGTTTCAGTACATCCGAAATTTCAATATGACCAAGATATGCCCCGTTTCTGGCAACATGGATAACCGTACCGTTATGCTGATGGGAACACCGCTCAATGACAGCGCCGACCGCCTGCATCATTTTTTCATTACCGACACAAACAAACGTACCGTTGATTTTAGCGGATACCCCCTGACCGGCGATTTCCTGTACATCGGTAACGGTGCAATCGTCCTGTTCATTCGGATAAGCTTCCCGTAGGGATATGGCAATCGGATGAGAGGAATAACGCTCAACGTGTGCCGCTAAATGCAGCAGGGTATTTTCATCGACCTGTTCCGGATGAATGGCCGTCACGGCGAAAATTCCCTTTGTCAGGGTACCCGTTTTATCAAAAACGATACACTTTGTTTTTGACAGCGTTTCCAGACAGTTGGAGCCTTTCACTAAAACACCTTCCCGACTGGCACCGCCGATACCGGCAAAGAAACTCAGAGGGATACTGATGACCAGCGCACACGGGCAACTGATGACCAGAAATGTCAATGCCCGATACAGCCACATATGCCAGAGGGCTTCATAGCCGAAGGCCATCCGCAGTACGGGCGGCAGAAGCGCCAGTATTAACGCACCAAAGACAACTGCCGGTGTATAGATACGGGCAAAACGGGAAATGAAATTTTCTGACTTTGACTTGCGGGAACTGGCATTTTCGACAAGATCGAGGATTTTGGATACCGTTGATTCACCAAATTCCTTTGTCGTGCGAATCTGCAGTACTCCGGTCATATTGATACAGCCGCTGATGACTTCATC
>ONYQ01000146.1 GCA_900322145.1 uncultured Eubacteriales bacterium | reverse complement strand
CGACAGAGCCGATGAAATTGCCGTATGGCTGCTCCGCACCTTCCTCGATAAGGTCAAGAAGCACCACACCTACCGCAATTCCGAACCGACAACTTCTATTCTGACGATCACCTCTAACGTTGTCTACGGCAAAGCAACCGGCAATATGCCTGACGGCCGCCGTGCCGGCACACCGCTGGCACCGGGTGCTAACCCCAGTTACGGCGCTGAGAAGAACGGCCTTTTAGCCTCCCTGAATTCCGTTGCCAAACTGCCCTATCATTGGGCGCTGGACGGCATTTCCAATACCCAGACGATTCATCCCGATGCCCTCGGCCATTCCGAACCGGAACGTATCGGCAATCTTGTACAGGTCATGGACGGTTATTTCGATCAGGGCGCTCATCATCTGAACGTCAACGTATTCGGCACCGAAAAGCTGATTGACGCTATGGAACATCCCGAAAAAGAGGAATATGCGAACTTTACCATCCGTGTATCCGGTTACGCCGTCAAATTCATCGACCTGACCAAAGAACAGCAGTTGGACGTTATCGCCCGCACCTGTCACAGTGCGCTGTAATAAATAGCGGAACAGAAACAGCGGTAAACGGCCATAGAAGGAGAGGACAGCCACATGGGACATACCGGTTATATACATTCTCTGGAAACCTTCGGACTGGTTGACGGACCCGGCGTACGGTTTGTCGTATTTCTGAAAGGCTGTCACCTGCGCTGTCAGTATTGCCACAATCCCGACACATGGAGCGGTGAAGGGACAGCATGGACAGCCGCCGACTTATTCAACCACGTCAGAAAGTACAAGCCGTATTGGAAAAATAACGGCGGCATTACCGTCAGCGGCGGCGAACCGCTTCTGCAAATGGATTTTCTGACAGAGTTCTTTGCGTTAGCCAAACAAGACGGTATCCATACGGCATTGGATACCGCCGGTGAACCGTTCCGGCAGGATACAGCGTATTTAGCGAAATTCGATGCACTCCTGCAGGTAACGGATTTGGTATTGTTGGATTTAAAACTGATGGATACCGAAAAGCACCGGACATTAACAGGTGCCGGCAATGAAAATATCCTCGCATTGGCGCAGTACCTTTCCGACCATCACAAACGGATGTGGATACGTCATGTGTTAGTACCGGACATCACCGATGACGAGAAGGACCTGACGGAAATGCACCGCTTTATAACCACTCTGAAAACCGTTGATAAAGTGGAAGTTCTGCCCTATCATACGCTTGGCCGTGTCAAATGGGAACAATCAGGTATCCCCTATCCCCTTGACGGAGTTCCCACCCCCGATGAGGAAGCCGTCAAAAAAGCCGAAGCGCTGCTGCATACCAATGAATACTAAAAAAACGGACGTACCCTTATGAGGGGTATCGTCCGTTTTTTGATATCACGGCTGTTCCGTTCCTGCCATCGTCCGCACCATAGAACGGAAGGTGCCATAATAGGTGTTGCTATCCGGCAGATAATAACAGGTCGTTTCACCGTAACATTCGGCGATAATATAAAGCGCCTGTTCTGTCATCAGGGCTGTCAGCTTCTGATAGTCGTTTCCATACAAAAACATAGGTTCTTGTGAGGACAGTGTAACCGAAATCTGCGTTTCCGAAAGAGCCGGAAGAATGACGTCTGACTGCTGATAGGCCGGTTTCATACCATCCGCTATTACCATTGCCAAAGCATTGGCATCCGTCCGGCTTAATGCAACAGAAGTCTGTCCGTAAAGCAGGACAGCTGAAACCTGTTCCGGCAGTACAAAGGACACTTCCGGAAAATCCGAAGGGTCTGCTGTCGGTTCTGACAAGGGTTCTTCGGCAGGTGTCAATGAAGGTTCTGCTGTCGGTTCTTCCGCCGGAACTTCCGAAGGAATATCTACCGCAATCACTGACGAAGAATAGGACGGCATATCCGCAGACGTGTCTGACGGAACGGCGGAGGGCGTATGCTCTGCTTGTTCCTCCCGTACAGGATTGTGTTCCCTATCACTGCTGTGCTGTTCGGAATAGCTGTCGGTACTTTTCGCCGGATTTTCCGATGGTCTGACGGCTTCCGCCGTTTTAGTATCAGGCAGTGAACGAACAGACGATACAGAATCGTCCGATGCTGATGCATGACCGGCATTATTGGTCGGGGCATGATCCGTTGGAACAGAGGAGGCCGACGGAACCGCTATCTGCGTATCCACCGTTTTACGGCTGTTCAGTATCGCAGGCACAACCGTCAGTACCGTGACCAGCACCAGCACCGCCGCACAGGCCGACAATATACGAATCACCCGCAAAGCAGGCTTTTTCGGCTGCTGAGAGGGTAAAAGAACATCGCTGAGAAAATCATCCGGAAAGGTATGCGGCAGGATAGGGATATGGTGACGGTCATCATCAGACAGATATTCACGGCCATGCGTCCGGATACTGTCCTGTAACAGTTGTTCAAACTCTTTATCCTTCAACGATACCAGCTCCTTCCAGTTTGGATTTGAGGATTGCACGTCCCCGATGCAGGCGCACCTTGACATTTTCAGGTGTCAGCCCTAATTGTTCCGCCATTTCATTGATACTCATATCATAGTAATATTTCAGCATCAGCACATCGCCGTATTTACTGTCCATATTTTTAAGCAGGTCAAACAGAATACGCCTGACATCCTTCTGTTCCGTGACAGCCGATACATCCGGCAGTTGTTCTGTTTCATCCTGTTCAATATCTTCGACAGCGGTTTCACGCTTACGGCGGTTATATTGTTTGAAAGCGGCATTTCTGACGGTAATAATGAGAAAATTGCGTGTTTGTACCGCATCAAGATGCTGATAGCGGTCATAATAACGGGCAAAGGACAGAAATGCATCATGCACCGCATCCTCTGCCGAAGGAACATCACGCAAAATCTGATACGCATAGTGATACATAAAGTCCTTATTGGTCTGATAGATTTCTTCAAAGCGCTGTCGGTCATGGGCATTGTCGATCATAGCCATATAGATTAACATCATGGTATTCACCTGCTCACCCTAATAATTCTGTTCGCCGGAAAAGGTTACAACCCCATTATAATATATTGCGAGGCATTTTCAAACCGTTTCCGACAATTTTTCTACCTGAGCGGTTGGAATGATTTTTCCAAAAACAAAAAACGCGCTTTTGGGAGTGTTTTTTGCCTCCCCTTTAGGGGAGGTGGCAAAAATCGACAATTAAAATTGTCGATTTTTGCCGGAGGGGTTTCAACCGCTCAGGTAGCAATTTTTTCGGAGCATAAAAAACCGCTCCGCTTTACGCATACTGTAAAACGGAGCGTTCATAGCCATCAAGCACACCATTATAAAACACAAAAGTTTCGCTCAAGCCCTTCAAAAGTGTAGAGTTTGGAGAGTGGAGTGCGGAGTGAGGAGTGTGGAGTGTGGAGTGCGGAGTGAGGAGTGTGGAGTGTGGAGTGAGGAGTGAGGAGTGTGGAGTGTGGAGTGCGGAGTTGTGCCATGCACTACAATTTTGAAATACCTTTCCCCAATATCCAACACAAGTTTTTTAGGAAAGGGGGTGCGGGTGTCCGGTGGACTCCGCTGCGTAAGCAGCAGCACCGACCGAGCCGACAGGCGAGAAG
>ONYQ01000040.1 GCA_900322145.1 uncultured Eubacteriales bacterium | reverse complement strand
AGAAAGCGGTAGGAATATATAATGTCTTGTCACGGATAAAGGCCGGAGAGGTCGGGTCCCATGTGGTATAGCCTCTCGCCTCGAAGGTGGCACGGATACCGCCGGACGGAAAACTGGATGCATCCGGCTCACCTTTAATCAGTTCCTTGCCGGAAAATTCCATGATAATCTGTCCGTCCTCCGCAGGATAAATGAAGCTGTCATGCTTTTCGGCGGTAATGCCGGTCATCGGCTGGAACCAGTGTGTATAGTGGGTGCATCCCATTTCAACCGCCCAATCCTTCATCGCATTGGCAACGGCATTCGCTACGCTGATATCCAACGGCTCACCATTTTTAATGGTTTTCTTGAGTGCCTTATACGTTGTCAGGGGCAGGCGCTCCTGCATCTTCCTGTCATTGAAAACCATACTGCCGAAAAGCTCTGTTACATTTGCCATAATGAATCTCTCCTGTCTTTCCATTTTCTGTATCGGAAAAAGCAAAAAGGCGCTGTAAGCTTCTTTGCTCACAACGCCTTTGTTGTTCCGATGGTTGCATTATAAACCTTCGTTAAACTTTTGTCAATACCCTTTTGCAATTTTTTTTGAAAAACTTGCAAAGTTTTTTCAGAATCCGCTTGAGCAATGCCTTAAAAATAAAAATATGAATTATTTTTGAACATTTATGCAATTTTATCTTGACATTCCTGCACCGCCGTTCTATAATAGGCTGTGTCACCGACAGAGGAACTATTTACACAGTAAAAAAACCGTTTCTCCCGTGACAGGGAAACAGTCCCCAAAAAGGAAAGGAAGATCAATATGCAGCCTATGACGAACAGCTTATATGATCCGGCGTATGAACATGACAACTGCGGTATCGGAGCCGTGGTGAATATCAAAGGTATTCCCTCGCATCAGACCGTAACCGATGCCCTGACGATTGTTGAAACACTGGAACACCGTGCCGGCAAGGATGCCGAAGGCAAAACCGGTGACGGCGTGGGTATTCTTTTGCAGATATCACACCCCTTCTTCAAAAAGGAAGCCCAGAAGCTGCATATCCCGATACGCTCTGAAAGAGATTATGCCGTGGGTATGTTCTTTTTCCCGCAGAATGAACTGCGCCGCAATCAGGCCAAGAAAATGTTTGAGATCATTGCCGAAAAGGAAGGCCTTGAGGTACTCGGCTGGCGTGAAGTGCCTTCCCAGCCGGAAGTATTAGGTGCCAAAGCCCTCGAATGTATGCCGAATATCCAACAATGTTTTATCGACCGTCCCGAAGGCGTGAACCGTGGCCTTGACTTTGACCGCAAGCTGTATGTAGCCAGACGCTTTTTTGAGCAGAGCAACGAAGATACCTATGTTGTATCACTGTCCAGCCGTACCATTGTTTATAAGGGTATGTTTCTGGTAGGTGATCTGCGGCGGTTTTTCCTCGATTTGCAGGACGAGGACTATACTTCCGCTATTGCCGTTGTACATTCCCGTTTCTCCACAAATACCTTCCCGAGCTGGCAGAAAGCACATCCGAACCGTATGATCGTCCATAACGGTGAAATCAACACCATACGGGGCAATGCCGATAAGATGTTAGCCCGTGAAGAAACGATGGCTTCCGAACATCTCATGGGCGAAATGGACAAGCTTATTCCTGTTGTCAACACCGAAGGCTCCGACTCCGCTATGCTCGATAATACCCTTGAATTCTTAGTCATGAGCGGTATGGATTTACCGTTAGCCGTGATGATTACCATTCCCGAACCGTGGGATAACAATACGGCCATGAGTCAGAAGAAGCGTGACTTCTATCAATATTACGCTACTATGATGGAACCCTGGGACGGCCCTGCCGCTATCGTCTTTTCAGACGGTGATCTGGTCGGCGCTGTATTGGACCGCAACGGTCTGCGCCCGTCCCGTTACTATATAACCGATGATGATACCCTGATTTTATCATCCGAAGTCGGCGCTCTGCCGATACCGGCGGAAAGAATCGTCCGCAAGGAACGCCTGCATCCCGGCAAAATGCTGTTAGTCGATACCGTACAGGGACGGCTGATTGACGATGATGAAATCAAAGAGCATTATGCGTCCCGTCAGCCCTACGGCGAATGGCTGGATGCCAATCTGATTCGTCTGAAATACCTGAAAATCCCGAATGCGAAGGTGGAGGAGCATCCCCGTGCTGAAAAGCGCCGTCTGCAAAAGGCTTTCGGCTATACCTATGAGGATGTTATGGACAATATTCTGCCGATGGCAAAGGACGGTCATGAACCCATCGCCGCTATGGGCTGTGACAAGCCGCCGGCTGTCCTCTCGGAACAACCCGTACCGCTGTTTGATTACTTCAAGCAGATTTTTGCACAGGTCACCAATCCCCCGATTGATGCCATCCGTGAGGAAATCGTTACTTCTACTACTATCTATATCGGCGAGGACGGCAATCTCTTAGAGGAAAAACCCGATAACTGCAAGGTCATCAAGGTCGTCAACCCCATTCTGACCTCTACGGGTATCCTCAAGCTGAAGAAAATGAACCTGTCCGGCTTCAAAGTCGCCGTCATCCCCATGCTGTACTATAAAAACACCCGTCTGTCGAAGGCAATCAAGCGCCTGTTTATCGAAGCCGACAAAGCCTATAACAACGGCGCTAACATCCTGATTCTTTCCGACAGAGGTGTGGACGAAAACCGGCTCGCTATCCCTTCCTTGTTAGCCGTTTCCGCCCTGCATCAGCATCTTGTCGCCACCAAGCGCAGAACATCGCTTTCCATCGTACTGGAAAGCGGTGAACCGAGAACCGTTCATCATTTTGCGGCGCTGTTAGCGTATGGCGCCAGCGCCATCAATCCCTATTTAGCCCTTGAAACCATTCATGAACTCATTCACGATGAACTGCTGGACAAGGATTATTACGCCGCCGTTAACGATTATAACGACGCTGTCCTGCATGGTATTGTCAAGATTGCTTCCAAAATGGGTATTTCTACCCTGCAATCCTATCAGGGCGCTAAAATCTTTGAAGCCATCGGTCTGAGCAAGGAGCTTATCAACGAATACTTTACCGGTACGGTCAGCCGTATCGGCGGCATTACCTTAGAGGATATCGAAAAGACGGTTGACCGTCTGCATACCGCCGCCTTTGATCCGCTCGGTCTGGGTACGGACAGTGATTTGCCGTCCCGTGGTGAACACCGCATCCGCAGCGGTCGGGAAGAACATCTTTATAATCCGCAGACAATACACGCTCTGCAAAAAGCTACCCGTACCAATGATTACGCTACCTATCAGTTATATTCCCGTATGCTGAATGAAGAAATGCGCCCCGTGAATATCCGTGGCCTGCTGGACTTCAATTATGCACAGGAACCCCTTCCCCTTGACGAAGTGGAAAGCGTGGACAGCATTGTGCGCCGTTTCAAAACCGGTGCTATGTCCTACGGCTCAATTTCACAGGAAGCCCATGAAACCCTCGCTTTAGCCATGAATAAAATAGGCGGCAAGTCCAATTCCGGTGAAGGCGGTGAAAGTCTGGAACGTCTGCAAAGCAAAGACACTGACAATAACCGCTGTTCCGCTATTAAACAGGTCGCTTCGGGACGTTTCGGCGTGACCTCGCAATATCTGAATTCCGCCGATGAACTGCAAATCAAAATGGCACAGGGCGCAAAGCCCGGTGAAGGCGGTCACCTGCCCGGTCAGAAGGTTTATCCGTGGATTGCCCGTACAAGACATTCCACTCCCGGTGTATCATTGATTTCTCCTCCGCCGCATCACGATATTTACTCCATTGAAGATTTGGCGCAACTGATTTACGACCTCAAAAATGCCAATAAACAGGCTCGTATCTCCGTCAAGTTAGTATCCGAAGTCGGTGTAGGTACAGTAGCCGCCGGCGTTGCCAAAGCCGGTGCCGGCGTTATCCTGATTTCCGGTTATGACGGCGGTACGGGTGCCGCTCCCGAAAGCTCTATCTATAATGCCGGTCTGCCGTGGGAACTCGGTCTGGCTGAAGCACATCAGACATTACTGTTGAACGGTCTGCGTGATAAAGTCGTTATCGAAACGGACGGTAAACTCATGACCGGCCGTGATGTAGCGATCGCCGCTATTTTAGGGGCGGAAGAATTCGGTTTTGCGACAGCGCCCCTTGTCACGCTCGGCTGTGCCATGATGCGTGTATGTAACCTTGATACCTGTCCCTTCGGTGTCGCTACCCAGAATCCCGAACTCCGCAAGCGTTTCAGCGGCAAACCGGAATACGTCATCAACTTCATGCACTTTGTCGCACAGGAATTACGGGAATACATGGCAAAATTAGGTGTCCGTACCGTAGATGAACTGGTCGGTCGGACGGACCTGCTCTGTCAGCGTCATGACCTTGACGAACATGCAAAGAAGGTTGACCTCTCTCTCCTGCTTTCCCGTACCTTTGCTCATGAGCCTGTCAGCTATACCCATAAAAAGCTCTATGACTTCCAGTTAGAAGAAACCGTTGACGAAAAATTTATCGGCAAAAAGATGAAAAAGGCCTTCCAGTCCGGCGAACCCAAAACCATTGAAATCAACATCAAAAATACCGACCGTTCCTTGGGTACGGCTTTCGGCTCGGCTATCACCCGTAAATATGCCGATACGCTTCCCGAAGATACCTACCGCATTATCTGCAACGGTTCCGGCGGTCAGAGCTTCGGCGCTTTCATTCCCAAAGGTTTGACCCTTGAATTGAAGGGCGACAGCAATGACTATTTCGGCAAAGGCTTATCCGGCGGTAAACTGATCGTTTATCCGCCGGAGCAGTCCCGTTTCAAGGCTGAGGAAAATATCATCATCGGCAATGTAGCCCTCTATGGTGCTACCAGCGGTAAAGCCTTCATCAACGGTATTGCCGGTGAACGCTTCTGTATCCGTAATTCCGGTGCGGCGGCTGTCGTGGAAGGTGTCGGCGAACATGGCTGTGAATACATGACCGGCGGTACGGTCGTCATTTTAGGCAAAACCGGCAATAATTTTGCCGCCGGTATGTCGGGCGGTGTGGCGTATGTGCTGGATGAACACCATCACCTTTATAAGCGCCTCAACAAAGAAATGGTCGAATGTGGTGCGGTAACACGTCAGCAGGATATTGACACCCTTCGTGCCCTGATTGCCGAACACGCTGCCGCTACCGGCTCCGAAAAAGGCGAACAGATTCTTAATCATTTCGAGGAATATCTGCCCCTGTTCAAGAAGGTCATTCCGCATGATTACCGCATTGTTACCGAAGCGATTGCCGAAAATGAACAGAACGGCATGGACGAAGAACAAGCCCGCATTGAAGCCTTCCACACCCTCCTCCAACAGAAATAAGCGTAAACAGTGTGGAGTGTGGAATGTGGAATTGAAAAGGTAACTTCACAGGAATAAGGATATACGCTCCCGGCATGAATACAAGTTTTTTAGGAAGGGGGTCTGGGGGATAACCCTTTTTTACAAAAAAGGATTATCTCCGGAAAATCTTCCATAAAAAGGAAGGATGAAAAGAATATGGGAACACCTGACGGTTTTTTGAAATATACACGGCAGGAAGCGGCGGCGGCTTCTGTCAGTGAACGCATACAGCATTATCATGAATTTCACACGCCGCTGACCGAAAAGCAACAGAAAAGACAGGGGGAACGCTGTATGAACTGCGGTGTGCCGTTCTGTCAGTCGGGCAAGATGATCGGCGGCATGATTTCGGGCTGTCCGCTCAATAACCTGATACCCGAATGGAATCACCTTGTCAGCATCGGCGCATGGAAACAGGCATACGACAGACTGCGGCTGACGAATAACTTTCCGGAATTCACCTCACGGGTCTGTCCGGCACTCTGCGAAAAAGCCTGCACCTGCGGTGCGGAAGGCGAATCTGTCACGGTCAAAGGCAACGAATACAGCATTATTGAATATGCCTATCGGGAAGGACTGGCACACGCACAGCCGCCTAAAATCCGCACCGGCAAGAAAATTGCCGTCATCGGTTCAGGGCCTTCCGGCTTAGCGGCCGCCGACCAACTGAACCGCAGAGGTCACAGTGTAACGGTCTTTGAACGTGCTGACCGTGTCGGCGGCTTACTCATGTACGGTATTCCGAACATGAAGTTAGAAAAGCATATTATTGAACGGAAAATTGACGTGATGAAAGCCGAAGGCGTAACCTTCCGCACCAATACCCATGTCGGCGTGGATATGACGGCGGAAGAACTGTTACAGCAATTCGACCGTGTGATTTTAGCCTGCGGTGCGTCACAGCCCCGTGATATCCGTGTTTCCGGACGGGAGGCCGGCGGTATTTATTTTGCCGTGGATTTCCTGACCTCAACGACCAAAGCCCTGCTTGACCATAACATGGCGGAAGGTACTTATATCAGCGCCAAAGATAAAAACGTCATCGTCATCGGCGGCGGTGATACGGGTAATGACTGTGTGGGTACCTGTGTCCGTCATGGGGCGAAAAGCATTTTACAGCTGGAAATGATGCCGAAACTGCCCGATACAAGAGCCGAAAATAACCCGTGGCCGGAGTGGCCGAGAGTGAATAAAACCGATTACGGACAGGAAGAAGCCGCCGCCGTTTACGGTCATGACCCGAGAGTCTATCAGACAACCGTCAAGGAATTTTTATCCGATGAAAACGGACAGCTCAAAGCGGCGGTACTCGTAAAGCTTGCTCCCGAAAAAGATGCCGCTACCGGCCGCATGACCATGAAGCCGGTCGAAGGCAGTGAATATACCGTGGAAGCGGAACTCGTTCTGATTGCCGCCGGATTCCTCGGCAGTGAAAGCGCCGTAACGCAGGCTTTCGGCGTACAAACAGATGCCCGCACGAATGTAACCGGTCTGAACGGTTCTCACCGTACTTCTGTGGAGCGTGTCTATACCGCCGGTGATATGCACATCGGACAATCCTTAGTTGTCCGTGCCATTCGTGAAGGCCGTGACTGTGCCAAAGAAGTAGACACGGACCTCATGGGTTATACCAATCTTTAAGGAGGGGTTGCCGTGAAAATCAACCAACATTTCTATTCTTTAGTGCCGAATTACCTGTTCGCTGATGTAGCGAAAAAAACCAATGCTTTTATGGCGGCACATCCTGAAAAGGAAGTCCTTCGTCTGGGTATCGGTGATGTAACACTGCCGTTAGCGCCGGTTGTTGTCGATGCCATGCAGAAAGGCTGTGAGGATCTGCGCCACCGTGAAACCTTCAAAGGCTATCCCGAATATGAAGGCTACGATTTTCTGCGGGAACGCATTGCCGATTATTACCAGAGCTTCGGCGTACAAGTATCGCCCGAAGAAATATTCGTATCTGATGGCGCTAAATCCGACTGCGGCAATATCGGGGATATCTTTTCGCAGGATAACACCGTGCTGATTCCCGATCCGGTCTATCCTGTCTATGTCGATGCCAATATCATGGCCGGCCGCCGCATTATCTATGCCCCGTCCGGACGGAATAATCACTTTTTAGCCATGCCTGACCGGAATATCCATGCGGATATTATCTATCTGTGTTCCCCGAACAATCCGACAGGAGCGGCTTACAATGCCGCCCAACTCAAAGAATGGGTTGACTATGCCCTTGAAAATGATGCCATCATCCTCTATGATGCCGCCTATGAAGCGTTTATACGGGATGATCTCCCCCGCTCGATTTATTGCATTGAAGGGGCAAGGGAATGTGCGATAGAGCTTTGTTCCCTGTCCAAAACCGCCGGTTTTACGGGTGTACGCTGTGGCTATACGGTCATTCCCCGTACCCTTCAGCGGGAAGGCAAAAGCCTGCATGATTTATGGTACCGCCGTCAGGCTACTAAATTCAACGGCGTATCATGGGCGGTACAGTGTGCGGCGGCAGAAGTTTTCAGTGCCGAAGGTCAGCGCCAATGCCGCCAGAACCTTGACTATTACCACGAAAACGCTCTGATGATTGCCCATGCCCTCGATGAGTTAGGGATTTACTATACCGGCGGCAAGAATTCCCCCTATATCTGGCTGGAATGTCCTGCCCGCATGACCGGCTGGGAATTCTTTGATTTCCTGTTGGAAAAGGCTGCCGTAGTCGGTACGCCCGGTGACGGTTTCGGACACTGCGGCATCGGTTATTTCCGTCTGACTTCCTTCAATACCCACGAAAAAACCGCCGAAGCGGTAGAAAGAATACAGCGTGTGTTAGGCTAACATTGACAAGCGCACCGCTGAAAAAGAACCGCCTGTTTTTCCTTTTCGGGAAGAACAGGCGGTTCTGATAATCCGGTAATAAACGGCGAAATCATTTTGCCAAAGGGAACACGTTATAATAGGTATTCATATCGGTGAATTTCTGATAGTACAGGCGGCGGGTATCCAGTATCACGTCAAAGCCGGTCTGATTCAGGTCAAATACCACTTGACGCAGACGGTCTGCCGTTGCTTTGGAAAAACCATTGTAATTATAGTAAGCCAGTGTAATATGCGGATAGAGCTGGTGCGGAAGGATATTGAACGTTTCTATGACCTGAAACACCTGCTGTAATTTGCGCCATTCGGTTTCATCAGCGGGCAGCAGGGATAATACCAGACTGGTAGAAACGCTGTCTGTAATATAATGCGTTGTCATGCGGATTTTCTGCGGCGGAATCCTCTGTTCACGGCAAATCTGCAGAAGTTTTACCTCATTGTCAAAGGTATCGGCGGCTACTTCGGACAACTGTTCAGCCGCATTCAGATCATGCAGGGTCATGTGAGTCGTTTCGGGTGCCAGACGGGCGCAGAAACATTCCGGACATTGTGCATATAAAGTATCCTGAATGGCGGCTACCTTTGCCTTGACATCATTCTCTACATCAAAAACGGTCGTATCACCGTAAAACGGTTTGAACTGATTGTCGGCGTTCACCTTACGCAATACCCCTTTACTCGGCACGAAATCTCCCGTCTGCATTGCTAAGGCAGGTTTCTGATAGCTGGTTCTGTCCAATAAAGCGGCAAAACTTTCGTATGTTTCCATGTGTAATATCTCCTTTCTGTCGGGTGATGATATCCTATTCTATCACATCACCGCCATGATGACAATACATAGTACTCACAAAAATAAATATTTATTTTCAGTAATATTCACATTGCCATTGGCATATCAAAACAACAAAAAATGACATTTTTTGTTGCATATTCCCCTTTTTTGTAATACAATGAAAGGCGGCAAAATCCCGGACGGGACGGGTGACTGCCGCATACTCTATTTTTTACCGCAGAAAGGAGGCGGCCGGATTTTTTCATCCGGCATCATACCATGACTAACCGCATCAGAAGCCGACTATGCCGCTGTATGGCTGTGCTTGTCCTGCTGACTATGACGATAGGGCTGTTGTTGCCACAGACAATTGCTCTTGCCGCAGAAACAGCCGACAAAGAAACGGTATTCGCCTTTGAACAAACCAATGTTACTCTGAATGTGGGACAGCAGACCCGTATTCCTCTGTTGACGGATACCGTCTATCCCAACATTATTTACAAGAGCAACAAACCCGATATTATCTCAGTGGATAACATCGGCACGATCACCGCCCTGCAACAGGGTATCGCTACCATTACCGCCAAAGTCAACAATCAAATCTATACTCGCTGTATCGTGCGGGCCGTTATTCCCGTAACCGGTCTGACCATCACCAAACATAGCATTACCCTTTCCCCCGGTAAAACTTTTCGGCTGAGAGCCTCTATTCAGCCGACAAATTCCAATGACAAGCGTATTTTCTGGCGTACCCGTTCCGACAGCATCGCCAAAGTGGAAAACGGTCTTGTTACCGCTGTTGCCAACGGTATGACGATTGTTTCGGCGGAAACGTCTAACGGCTGTATTGATTATTGCGTTGTCATCGTCAAAACGCCTGCCGCCGCCGTTACGCTCAATACCGACAAACTCACCCTCTACAAAGGGGAAACCTATACGCTGAAAGCAACGGTTCTGCCGGAAACCGCCAGTAATAAAACCGTCACCTGGTCATCCAGCCATCCGGAAATTGTCACGGTCAGCAAAACCGGTGTGCTGAAAGCGGTCAGCGCCGGTACGGCAACGATTCGTGTCAAAACCGCTAACGGTCTGAGCGCTTCCGCTGTCGTAAACGTTCCTCAAGAAGAAGCCATCACCGCTATTTCCCTGCCCTCAAAAATCACACTCGGGCTGAGCGAATCCCATACCCTTTCCCCTGTCATCACGCCGACCCCTGTCGGCCGTCCTTCTCTTACCTGGCGCAGCAGTGATATCCATGTTGCTACCGTGGTAAGCGGCACGATCTATACCAACGGTGTCGGTACGGCTGTTATCACCGCAAAAACGGCTAACGGCAAATCCGCTTCCTGTACGGTTACCGTGAAAAATCAACCGGACAGTGTCGCACTCAGTCCGTCTGCTATCACTATCGGCATAGGGGAAAATGTCCGTCTGACAACCACTCTTCCGCAGAATACCGCCTCCTATGCGGTCACTTATACTTCTTCGGATGACTCCGTCTGCTCCGTCAGTCAGAGCGGCAGTATCGGCGGCAGGAAAATCGGTTCGGCTAAAATCACCGTCCGGCTGTTCAACGGAAAAACCGCTGTTACCACCGTATGGGTCAAGGCTTCCCCGACCTCTATGACACTCGACAATTATCAGCTGACCCTCACACCCGGTGCTGTCAGACGGCTCAACACTTATATTGACAGCAATCAAGCGTCGTATAAGCTGGGCTTTATTTCGAGCAATACCGCTGTAGCCACCGTAGACAATAACGGTAATATCACGGCAAAAGCCATCGGCACTGCCACCATTACCGCCTATACCTTTAACGGCATCACGGCGGCCTGCCGTGTAACGGTACAGACGGCACAACAGCCGGCAACGGTCACGTTCAAGCAATCCGCCGTCACGCTTTACGAGGGCAGAAACCTTCAATTGGAAACGGTACTTTCCGAAGGGACTGCGCCTGCCTACCTGATTTACACCTGCGCTGATACGGATATATGTACCGTCAGCAGTACCGGACTTGTCAAGGCGCTCAAAGAAGGTCAAACCACCGTAACCGTAACGACTTCCGACAATAAAAAAAGCACCTGTACCGTGACGGTGAAAAAAGCGCCGCCCATGCTTTGCGCTTACGTTACCAAAAAAATCATTGCGCCCGGTCAGACCTTCAAAATAGAATGTTATTATGATAACGGCGCTCCTGTCGGCTCCTATGGAACACTGACTTATTCTTCCACGAATACCAAAATGTGTGCGGTAACACCTGACGGAAGGGTACTGGGCATAAGTACCGGCTCGGTTCTCATTTATGCCGCAGACAGCACCGGTCAGAAAGCCTCCTGCTATGTGACGGTCACCACTAACACCGACCTTCTGAACAGTGACCTGAGCTGTCAGCCGCCGCTTTATCAGACATTCCAGCCCGTCAGCCAATATCCCGAACTGCCGACCGGCTGTGAAGTGACCGCCCTGACTTCCGTGCTGAATTTCTTCGGCTTCAATGTCGATAAAGGCACCCTCTCCGATGATTACCTCGACAAAGGGCCGGTATTCCAGACAGACTTCAATGAAGCCTTTGTGGGTGACCCCCGCAGTGAATATTCCTATGGCTGTTATGCGCCTGTTATTGAGAAGGCCGCCAACAAATACTTATCGGAGCGGTTCAGCGCTTTTCGTGCCTTCAAATGTATCGGTCTGGACTTTGACAGCCTGTTCAACTTCACCGATAACGGCATTCCGGTCATCGTATGGACAACGCTGAATCTGGTGCCGGGCTATTATACCGATACCTGGACAGCAGATAACGGCAACACGGTAACATGGTACCGCAACGAACACTGTATGGTACTGTTAGGGGATGACGATGAC
>ONYQ01000017.1 GCA_900322145.1 uncultured Eubacteriales bacterium | reverse complement strand
GAGTGCAAAATCCATCGGATCTTCCTTCGTATCACCGATCTGAATACGGGCACCCGCCTCTAAATCTTCAAGCGGCTGATGCGACAGCTTGCCGTACTCACTGAAACGGTTGGTACGGAAATAGACATCGCCGTATTCCGTAGAATAGGCATAGCCCTTGTCCTCCAGTGTCTTGACCATCGCAATGATCTGCTCAATATTTTCGGTAGCACGGGGATGTACGGAAGCCGCACGGACATTCAGACCGGCAGCATCCTTTTTATATTCAGCAATATACTTTTCGGAAACGGTGAGATAATCGCTGTTTTCCTCGTTGGCACGTTTGATGATCTTATCGTCGATATCCGTGAAATTCTGTACAAAGGTCACCTTCCAGCCTCTGTATTCAAGATAGCGGCGCAGGGTATCGAATACACAGATCGGGCGGGCATTACCAATGTGAATAAAGTTATACACGGTAGGACCGCAGGCGTAAATATGCACCTCTCCCTCGACAACGGTTTGCAGTTCCTCTTTTTTTCTGGTCATAGTGTTATAGATTTTCATAGCTTACTCCTTTTCTGTATTACTTAATCGGATAACAGCTTCTTTGAGCTGTTCCATTTCACATTCCAACTGGGCAAGTTTCTGTGCGACCGGGTCGGTCACATGAATCTGATCCAGTTCACTGCAGGGCGGCGGTTTCACGCCGTTGACCCGCACGATTTTTGCCGGTACGCCGACAGCCGTAGCATTATCCGGCACTTCCGACAGCACGACCGCTCCCGCCGCAATACGGGCATTATCGCCCACACGGAACGGCCCCAGCACCTTCGCTCCTGAACCGACTAAGACATTATTGCCAAGTGTCGGATGACGCTTGCCGGTATCCTTACCGGTACCGCCCAGTGTTACATTCTGATACAGTGTACAGTTATCCCCGATTTCAGCGGTTTCACCGATGACCACGCCCATACCGTGGTCGATGAATAACCCCTTGCCGATGGTCGCACCGGGATGAATTTCAATGCCGGTTCTGTGTCTGGCTCTCTGGGAAATAAAACGGGCAATAAATTTCATATTATGGCGGAAAAACCAATTAGCTCTCCGGTAGGAACGCACCGCCTTGAAACCGGAATACAGGAAATATACTTCCCATCGGCTTCTGGCGGCCGGGTCACGCTCCATAATGGAGTCGATCTCTGCTTTCAGCTTGTCAAACAATGGATCACCCCCGTTCTCATCAGACAGCAAAAACGCCCCTTTGTACCATTGTTACACGATACAAAGGGGCGCAGACAATTCTGCACGGTTCCACCCGTTTTCAACAGAAACAGCTGCCTGTTTCTGTCCTCATGAGCCGGTAACGGCGGCTTCCGTATTCACCTACTCGGTCCTTCCTTTCGGTCAATCAGCTCCCGGGTGCATTTCACGAATGACGGCATAATGTCCTTTCAGCGTATGGACATCTCTCTGAATGTGTCTTTTTCGTTACTTCTCCCGCTCATTGCCTTTTTGCTGTTCGGTTCTACTCTATTATACACGATACTATCCCAAAATGCTACACCCAAACGAAATTTTTTTACGGCGGCATCGGGGGGAAACCCCCTTCCTAAAAAAGCTGTGTTGTGGGCAAAACCATTTTCTGCGGAATCATTGTACATTGTACATTGTTTATTTGGCGTTTTTGATATATTGGAAATTGCAGGCAAGATAATTGATGCCGGATATGATTGTAAAGAATACCGAAATCCATAACAGAATCTGTCCCACAATGCCAAACCACATTTGTACGGTAACGGCATTGTCAAAATGCAGTATGCCCATCGAATTCAGTTCCAGCAGATACTGTAACAGCATTACCACCAGAACAGCTGCCATCTGACTGACGGTTTTCAGCTTGCCCCAGATATTCGCCGCTATGACCTCTCCCTTACCGGCCGCCGCCAGCCGTACCGATGTCACCGCAAATTCCCTTGCCGCTGTAATAATCAGAACAACAGAACTCATCAGATTCAGCTCAATGAAACACGCCAGCGCCGCAAAGATCATAATTTTATCGGCGAGCGGATCGGCAAACTTGCCGAAATCCGTTATCATGTTATATTTACGGGCAATTTTTCCGTCCAGATGATCGGTATAGGAAGCCGCCGCAAAAATCAGCAGCGCCCACAGATAATGATGCGGAATCCCCGGCATCAGCAGAAAAAATACATAAAACGGCACCAGTATCAGGCGCAGCATGGTCAGCTTATTCGGCAGATTCATCCGCTCATCTCCTTTCAGCGCATATAACCCATAATATCACAATCCAGCGTGTCGGTAATTTCCACCTTCACAATATCACCGATTTTCGGCTTATCGCCTTCGGCGACAAAGAATACCTTGCCATCAACTTCCGGTGCATCGGCATAGCTTCTGCCGAAGAAACATTCCGCATAACGGTCAAAGCCTTCACACAGTACCGGTATCGTCTTACCAACCTGTCGGGCGGCATAGGCGGCCAGAACGTCCTGCTGCTGTTCCATGATAATTTCCTGACGGCGCTTTTTGGTATCCTCGTCTAATTGTTCGGGCAATTTAGCCGCCGGTGTATTTTCTTCCGCAGAATAAGCGAAACAGCCGAGGCGTTCAAACTGCATTTCCTTGACAAACTCCGCTAATTCTTCAAACTCTTCTTTGGTTTCGGACGGGAAACCGGTCATAACGGTTGTACGCAGTACAATGCCCTTGATGCGTTCTCTCAGCTTCTGTACCAAAGCAGACAAAGATTCCCTGTCGCCCTTGCGGTTCATCAGCTTGAGAACACGTCCGTTACAATGCTGCATGGGTATGTCTATGTACTTGATGATCTTATCCTCACGGGCAAAAACATCAATCAATTCATCCGTGATGCGTTCCGGATAGCAATACAGCACACGGATGTACTGTACCTCTTCCAACTGACAAAGTGCTGTCAGCAGTTTAGCCAGCTGCGGCTCTCCTGTCAGATCCTCACCGTAACGGCTGGTATCCTGTGCAATCAGAATAAATTCCTTCACGCCCATCTGACCCAGCTGTTTTGCTTCTTCTATAATGCTGTCCATCGGACGGCTGCGGAAACGTCCCCGTATCATGGGGATAGCGCAATAGGTACAGTGGTTATCGCAGCCTTCCGCAATTTTCAGATAAGCATAATAGAACGGTGTGGAACGGACTCTGCTGCCGCACAAGGGTAACAGACTTTTATCAGGGAACATTTCCTGTTTATGACCGTCCAGCACTTCCCGCACAATTTTGTCGATCTGTGCATTAGCGCCTAAGCCAACCACCGCATCGACCTCATATAATTCCTTCATGACCTCCTGCTGATAACGCTCCGCTAAACAGCCTGTCACGATAATCGCTTTGATTTTTCCCTCTTTTTTCAGCGCCGCTAATTCCAATACTTCGTCAATGCTTTCCTGCTTGGCATCCTCAATAAAACCGCAGGTATTGACAATCACCACATCACTGAAAGCCGGATCCGCTACAATCTGATAGCCGGCCTCTTTCAGCGTGTAGAGCATCATTTCCGCATCCACTCTGTTTTTGGCACATCCCAGACTTATCATTCCTATTCGTTCATTCATATTCCCAAAAAATCCTTTCCTAAAAAACTTGTGTTGTATGCCCGGACAGATATTTGAAATGTGTGAAAAATCATGATGCATTATGAATGATGCATTATGAATTAACTTTGCACTATTCAAGTTCTTCTAAGCAGGTGCGGATATCTGACCAGCGAAAGCCCATCGCTTTAAGGGCGTTGACGGTACGCAGACGATCCTTTTCCGTTGCAAGACGGCGGGCAAATTTCGTTTCCAGCAGAGCTTGTATCTGTTCACAGGGGTCTTTTTCGTATTCGTCCAACACTTCATCGGCCAGTTCACGGTCAATGCCCTTTTTCATCATTTCAAAAGCCGCCCGTTCCCGTGAAAAATGCTTGCGTTCAATGAGCTGTTCCGCATAGTCACGGGCATAGGCTTCGTCATTGATAAGGCCTAATTCTTCCAGACGTTCTATGGCTGCTTCGGCGGCTGCTTCTCCATATAAAGGCCGCAGTTTGTCCCACAGTTCCCGACGGGTGCGGCTGCGGTATTCAATCAGATACAGTGCCTTTTCTTTGGCACGATTGATATTGGAAACCGTCAGCAGTTCATGCAGCTGTTCATCGGTAATCGTTGCGCCCGCAGTATAACCAAAAGAGGCCAACGTCACTGTATCGACGCTGACGGCATATTCGCCGTCAAGATACAGTGCCGTCAAGCCCTTTTTACGTTCTTCTGCTGCGGTAATCAGCATTTCACTCATCATCGTCTACTAAAACATCCAGACTGCTGACAGAGGTTCTTGCTTCCGGCTTCAGGCCGTCCGCCATTTCACCGGCGATATCCTCCGACAGTTCCTCTTCCACAGCGGCAGTATCCGCTTTGCCGGCCTTCACCGTTTTCGTCTTGGCTGTCTTCAGATTTCTGCCAAAGTTGAATTTTTCCTTGTTTGCCATCACTGCCTGTTCAATCTGCTGGGCAATCTCCGGATTATCCTTAAGGAATTGCTTGGCATTATCACGACCCTGTGCAATACGGTTACCGTCATAGGAGAACCATGCGCCGCTCTTTTTGATAACATCAATGCTCACAGCCAGATCAAGCAGTTCTCCGACACGGGAAATGCCCTCACCGTACATGATATCGAATTCCGCTTCACGGAACGGCGGTGCGATTTTATTTTTAACGACCTTTGCTCTGGTATGGGAACCTACCATTTCGCCGCCGACCTTCAGACTTTCCACACGGCGGATATCCAACCGTACCGAAGCATAGAATTTCAGGGCACGGCCGCCGGGTGTCGTTTCCGGATTGCCAAACATTACGCCGACCTTTTCACGCAGCTGATTGATGAAAATAGCAACACAGTTGACTTTGGAAATAACACCGGCTAATTTTCTCAGCGCCTGTGACATCAGTCTTGCCTGCAAACCAACGTGGGAAGCACCCATATCACCTTCGATTTCCGCTTTGGGCGCCAGTGCCGCAACAGAGTCCACTACGATGACATCAATAGCGCCAGAACGTACCAGCGCCTCTACAATTTCCAGAGCATCCTCACCGGTATCGGGCTGTGATACCAGCAGGGAATCAATATCCACGCCCAATGCTTTGGCATAAACCGGATCAAGTGCGTGTTCTACGTCAATAAAAGCCGCCTGACCGCCGTTTTTCTGACCTTCTGCAATACAATGCAGGGCAAGAGTCGTTTTACCGGAAGATTCAGGGCCATAGATTTCGGTAATTCTTCCTCTCGGCAGACCACCGATACCCAATGCCATATCCAGCGACAGAGAACCGGTAGAAATAGCGTCCACCTGCATAGCAGGATTCTGTCCCAGACGCATCACGGCACCCTTGCCGAATTGCTTCTCAATCTGTGCTAATGCGGTTTCCAATGCTTTCTGCTTATCAAATGCCATATTCTTTCATCCTTTCCGTGAGGAACTTGCTTTCTTTTTTCCGACAATACGATTATACCCTTTTCACGGCCAAAAAGCAAGTATTCCCCCTCGGAAAACCCCCTCTCCTATCGTTTTTTAGTCCCAAATATTACCCTATCCAATTCTTGTATATCCTGTAGTGTCTGTATGTCCGTTATATCATGCTTTGACAGTAAATCTGTCACTGCCTGTGCTTGTTCCTCGCCGATTTCCAGTACAATACCGCCGCCCGGTTTCAGCTTGCGTGTCCAGTGTTCCGCTATACAGCGATAGAACTGTAAACCGTCCTGTCCGCCGTCCAGTGCGGTCATTGGTTCAAACTGCACTTCCTTCTGCAAAGTCGGCAATACGTCCGTGCGGATATACGGCGGATTCGATACCAATAAATCCAAAGAGGCATCCTCGATCTGTACATGGCAGTCAAAAATATCCCCCTGTATGACCGTTACATTATCCGCATGGTGTCTCTTTACATTCTGATACAGATAAGTCAGCGCCGCCGGTTCCTTTTCAATGGCGGTCACACTGGCTTCAGGACATTCCTGTGCCATCGTCAGGGCAATGATACCGCTGCCGGCACAAAGATCCATGACCTTCGGCGCAGTAAAAGACTCCAAAAAGGAAAGCGCCTGCCGCACCGCTACTTCTGTATCGTCACGGGGAATCAGTACACCTGCTCCGACAGTATATTCCCTGTCCATAAACGTCCAGTGACCCAGAATGTACTGTAAGGGAATACCCTCGGCTCTTTGCCGTAAAACCCGCAGAAACAGCGTTTCCTGTGCAGATGACAGGGTATCATACAGATGCTCGAAAAGTTCTGTATGTCTCCAGTGAAACAACTCTATGAATAAGATACGGGTTTCGGCGGAACCCACCTGTTGTCTGGCCAGCCAGAAGGCCTCCCGTACCGTCATCGGATAATATCCTCGCCGTTTTCGGGAATGACATCCTTCATAGCGGCAATAGCGACCTCGATCATTTCATCCTTCGGCTCTTTTGTGGTAAGGTGCTGCATCCATACCCCCGGTGCCGCAATAATATGCGTGACAATATTATCATGCCGGCCGCAGATACGAATCAGTTCATAGCCTAAACCTACCGTAACCGGCAGCAAAAGAAATTTCACAGCCGACCGCAGCCATACATCGGTAAAAGGAATGAACAGACCGATCAGAATACCGACAATCAGCATGAGAACAATAAAGCTCGTACCGCAGCGGGGATGAAAACGGCTCTGCATACGCACATTTTCCACGTTCAGTTCCAATCCATGCTCATAGCAGAAAATGGTTTTATGTTCAGCGCCGTGATACTGAAAGACACGCTTGATATCCTTGTTCAGCGTCACCAGCGCCATATAGACCAGAAACAGGATAATACGCAGGATACCCTCAAAGGCTGACCGCCAGATCATGTGATCGTTGAGAAACGGCAGCGCTGAGGACAACAGGTTAAACAGAAAAGTCGGCACAAAGAAGAATACAGCGATACAAATCGCAACGGCGAATACAACCGATGCACCCATTACAATGCTGACAGCCTTTTCCCCGAAATGCTTATCCACCCATTTATCAAACTTGCTCAATTCTTCTTCGGGCACTTCTTCGCCTTCCATTGCTTTATCCGCAGAGAGCATCAGTGCCTTGTTGCCGGTCACTAAAGAGTCGATCATACCGGCCACACCCCGCAGAATCGGCAGACGCAGCAGCTTATATTTTTGTGTGAGATTGAGCGGCTGTATTTCCTCCAATTCAATACTGCCGTCATTCTTACGGACACCGACCGTCGTTTTCAGCGGTCCTCTCATCATAATCCCCTCCATTAACGCCTGACCGCCAATAGAGGTAATTTTTTGTGTTTTTTCCCTTTTCACCAATTCCTTCACTCCTTCTCGTCCATGTTTAACCTTCTTCAGACGGTTCTGCCGGTTCTTCCGTGTGCGGCTGCAGCACAGGCAGCGTAATGGTCACGGTCGTACCCACATTTTCAATACTGTCAATGGTCAGCGTACCCTTGTGCAGCTTGATGATCTCATCAGCCACCGCCAGACCGATACCCGATCCCCTGACAGTCTGATTGGCCTTGTAGAATTTCTGTTTGACCTTCGGCAGATGCTCCGCCGGAATACCGCAGCCGTTATCCGCAATCACGATGACAATATTCTGCTCGACCTGCTCCACACTGACATTCACCACGCTGTCCGGCGCTGAATATTTCAGGGCATTGTCGATGATATTGATGAATACCTGACGCAGACGGTTTCTGTCACCGATGACCGGCGGCAGCATTTCCGGTTCGTCATAGACGATATGTTTATTTTCAGCATTGGCACGTTCCCGCTGCATATAAATGGATTCGTCCAGCTCCGCTAAAATATCAATTTTATCCATGATAAGCACCATTCTGTCCTGCTGAATACGGGAAAAGTCCAGTACCTCTTCAACAATGCCGTTGAGCCGTTCCGCTTCCTTGATAATAATGCTGATACCTTTCTGTACGGTCTTGATATCCTGACAGCCATCGAACTGCATGGTTTCCGCCCAACCCTTGATAGCGGTCAAAGGGGTACGCAGTTCATGCGAAACAGAGGAGATAAACTCATTTTTCATACGGTCAGACGTACCTAATTCGCCTGCCATATAATTGATGGTATCGCAGAGGTCACCGATCTCGTCATCATAGAATTTATTGATTCTCGCTTCAAAATCGCCCTGAGCAATGCGCTTGGCGGTATCGGTAATTTCCTGTACCGGCCGCACAATGGAACGCAGAAAATAGGTACTCGACAGAAAAATAAAGAACAGGATGATAACACCGATCAGACATACAAAGGCAATGGCAATGAAAATCTTGCGGTCGGCTTCTTCTAATGATACCACATAGCGGATAGCGCCGATTTGTTCGCCGTTATCATCATATAATACACGGGTCAGCGCCATGACATTTTCACCGGAACTAAGATTCCCATGCCAGTCTGCATAATGATCATCGGCTGACAGAGCCGCCGTATAATCCGGACGATTCTGCTGATTATCGGGGGCAAAGCCGGTGGAGGTAATCACTGCCTGTCCCTTCTCATTAATTACCATAATTTCCATGAGTTCCTTGTCGGGAAAATTCTCAACATACACTCTCGCTGTCCGGATAAAATCATCCGTATCATTAAAAATATTGACCAGTTCCGTGGAACGTCCGTTCAATATCTGGCTGATACCGCTGTAATAAGAATGTTGAATGATGATTGCAAAAGCCACCACCAGCACAAACAAAATAATCAATATGACACCAAAGGTATTGATTAACCATCTTTTTGTAATACCTCGCAACTTCTCCCCTCCTTAGAAAAGCATCATTGCACATTGTTAATTGCTTTCCCATTTATAGCCAAGTCCCCAAACGGTAACGATATATTTGGGAGAGGAAGGAGCATCTTCGATTTTCATACGCAGACGGCGGATATTCACGTCAACGATTTTTTCCTCACCGACATAAGCCTCGCCCCAGACGTATTTGAGGATAGCACTTCTGTCCAATGCCTGACCGGGATTGGAGAAGAAAAATTCCATGATCTGAAATTCCACCTGTGTCAGTTCAATCAAACGGCCGTCCTTCATCAGGGAATGATTTTTGAGGTTCAGTACGAAACTGCCGGACTTGATTTCTTCCTTGAAATTATTTTCGGAGCGCATTTCGGCGATTGCCAGACGACGATAAAGCGCATCTACTCTGGCGACCAATTCCGTAGGACTGAAGGGTTTGGTAATGTAATCATCGGCGCCCAGCATCAGACCGGATACCTTATCCATTTCCTGTGTACGGGCGGAAAGCATAATAATGCCCAGATTGCCGTTTCTTTTCCGCAGTTCCTTGCAAACCTGCAGACCGTCCTTTTCGGGCATCATAATGTCAAGGATAGCGATATCAAAATCACCGTTAGCGGCCTCATATTTTTCGAGCGCAACGGCACCGTTTTCGGCTTCCGTTACATTATAGCCGCCTCTTTCCAGATTGATAACCACAAACTCACGGATAGCGGTTTCATCCTCCGCTACTAATATATTTTTCATGGTTCCTTCCTCCTTATCAAATCATATCGCAAAGACTAAGGTTTGTATCTCATCGGCTGACAGATTCAGACTGTCATCGGCATTTGTCGTGAAAAGTCTGGCCGCTAAAACGGCCTTACTTTTTTCTACATGAATATCCAGCAAAATATAGGTATTCTGTTCTTCCCCTTCCCATTGCTGTTCGCTGAAACGATAGATAGTCAGCAGTTTATCTCCGAGTGAAGAGGTCTGTGTGTTCCAGAGATAAAAGGACAGTTCCCGTGTTTCGGCATCACTGCGAGCCGTCACCTTTCCATTCCAACGGTCGGGCAGACAGACGTAGTAACCATCCTTGACGTTCATAACGGTATACAGCGCCAGCACCATTTTTTTCTCACCGGCATCATAATTATTCCATGACACCTGATTGCAGACCGCTGTGCCGCTTTCATCCACAGAGGCATTCATCTGACTCACGATAGGAATATCCAGCACACCGTCTCCGTTAATATCTCTCGAAAAAACGGCTTCACTGCGTCCGGTAGGATTGATATGCTGACCGGCAGGTGTTTTGTCATAGGAAGGATTGATAGGGTCTGTCAGTTCATCCTTTTCCACGTCAAAATAGATCATCTGTGTACAGAAGGTACCGTCACTGCGCTTACCGTCTACTAATATACCGTGACGCATCCGCTGTCGGGAAGCATTTTTCGGTGTTACGTTGATGACGGGTACCTGATTGCCGGCACTGCGTTCATCGGGCGGATCCTCATGGCTATTGTCGGATGTACTTTCGTGCGCCGGATCGCTGTCCTCATCCGTAAAGGACAGTTCGTCCGATAACTCTGCGGATACTTCCGGCAGGGACTCCGATGTATCCGCTACAGCGGCATATTGACTGTTTTCACCGGAGGAGCTTTGAGCGGTTCCGGTTCTTTCACCGGAAGAGGTAGACAACGTCATTCCTGTATCAACCGCCACGACACCGGACACAATATTAGCGAAAGAGATTACGTCCGAATCCAGTTCCAGTGAATAAGTACCCACCGGACGCTTATCCTGTTCAGAATATTGCAGGAGTGTGGCAACGGAAGGAGTTTCCTGTGTACTAAGCGACAACAGAATCAGGTCATCGCTCTGATCGTCCGTAATATCGGCGGCGATCAATTCATCATAGGTTGTGTCTACGGTCATTTCATAGACCTCATCGGACTTGAAGGAATAAGCGGTCAGCGATTTCTGGGCGGAATTATAAGCCGTCCAGCCGATAATGATTTCTTCCCGCTTATCACCGTTGATATCGCTGAACATCACCCTATCTACACCGGAACCGGTATTGGCATAGGTACCGATACATTCCCATTTATTCTGATCGGCACGATAGGTAATGATCGACACGTTCAGTTTGGTATCGTTTTCGGTCGCATAAAGTGCCAGCGCATATTCATGGTCGGTGTTTTCGTTCCGCAGGATAATCGCCGAACGGTTTTCACCCTTCTGCGGATATTTCAGCGAATAGCTGCCGCCGGCTTCTGCGGCAATAATATCCTGTATCGCCGCCTTATCACCGGTCGCCCTCGGCGGCCGCAGCAAAGAACCGCCGTTCATCGCCGCATCCGAACAGCCGCCCAACAGCAATATTCCTGCCAGACAACCGGTCAGGGCGCACTTTCTGATTATTTTCAGCATTTTATGTATCACCTTCTGTCGGAAGCGCCGCTTTGCGGGCAATCAGAAATTTAATATTGATGCCCTCATCGGAAAACATTTTTTCATGTTCGGTCATGATATTGTGTTCATAACCGGATTGATGCAGGTCATAGGTAATATAAGTGATTTCAAAGCCGCATTCCTTGAAATATTCCAGACTTTCGGCAAACAATTCATCGTCATCTGTCTTGAAGTGGATTTCTCCGCCGTCCTTCAGGAAAGCACGGTATTGCATTAACTGTCGGGGATGTGTCAGACGGCGCTTTTTATGCTTCATGCGGGGCCAGGGATTGCAGAAATTGATATAAATACGGTCAACACGATCTTCCTCGCCCAGCATCAAAGCAATACGCTCGATATTATGGGCTGTCAGCCGTACATTATCCGTTTCACGCTGTCCCTGTGCATAGACTTTTTCCACGTTGCGCTTGGCAAGCCCTAACATCTCGTATTTGATATCAACCGCCAAATAGTTATGCTGCGGATCACGAAAGGCCGCCTGCGATACAAAACCGCCTTTGCCGCAGCCTAATTCTACATATAAAGGCTGCTGCTGCGGAAAGCTTTCATTCCATTTTCCTTTCAGGCTGTCCGGCTCCTGAATAAAAAAGCGGCTGGCTTCCAGTTCCGGTCTGGCCCAGGGTTTATGTCTGATTCTCATACTCTTTCCTTCCTGTTCCTGATTGAATTATCAATCTTCATTATACCAAACCGCAGCGGCTCTTATTTTCTTTATTAGAATTATTCGCATCCTCTTCAAAAATTTTACTGTCCCATCACAAAGCAAAAAGGAGATATTCTCCCCCATAGGAAAAGAATATCTCCTGCCGTACAACGTACTTGGTTCGGCCGTTACTGGCTGTCAACGGCGCAAAGTGACACAAACAAGATACTTACGATCAGATAAGCAAAGAAAAAGGCAGTAATGCCCAGCATGACCGTGGCAAATATGGCACCGGCTGTCAATTCAGCCGCTGTTGTCAGCGCCGCCGCAAGCACTGTACCGATAATGCCGAAAAATAATCCGCCGAAATGGCACCGCAGACATTGCTTTTTCGCAGAACCGTCCTCTAAAATAAAAGCCGCCGTCGGCACACCGAACAGCGCCGTCAATCCGGCAATCAGGATACTCAGCACAACGGGGAACGGATTCGGCAGGAAACCGTTGATAAACAGCAGCACCACGATGGCCGCAAACACCAGACCGGCAATGATGCCGACTAAGATCATCATACCGTTGCGGCAGCTTGCCTGACAGGTCGTGCATCTTTTTTCACTGCATTCACTTTGCATACAGGTTGTTTCATATCCGCAAAGCATCGTTCTCTCTCCTTTATGATGATATAGGATAAACCGCCGCCTGGGGGATATTGCTCCCCTCAGCAGCGGATGTAACCGCCCATCGTCCGCCCTCTGCCTTCTACACCATACTATGACCGAAACGGAAAAAAGGTGTTTACTTTTCCGCCAAAGATGTGTATAATCAGTGTGGAGTGAGGAGTGTGGAGTGAGGAGTGAACGTTAACCGACGGTTCTATCCTGCGTTCCGACAGCATCCGGTTCAACAGCCACAAGGATGAAAATGCTGCGCTTGCACTTCTTGCAAATTTATCAGAAAGAACGGAGATATATCATGGCGGCAAAAATCGGTAGAAACGACCCTTGCTGGTGCGGCAGCGGAAAGAAATACAAGAAATGTCACGAGGCATTTGATGACAAGATTGCCTATTATAAAAGTCAGGGACATCCTGTTCCCGATCATAGTATCATCAAAACACCGGAACAGATCGAGCAGATACGCAAAAGCTGTCAGGTGAATATTGCCATTTTAGATGCGGTGGCCGCACAGATTCATGCCGGCATGACGACACAGGAAATTGACGATATCGTAGCCGCCAAAACCGCCGAAATGGGTGCGATTGCGGCACCGCTGAATTATGAAGGCTATCCGAAAAGTGTCTGCACCTCTATCAATGAAGTGGTGTGTCATGGCATTCCTTCCGATAAGGTCATCCTGCAGGACGGCGATATTATCAATGTAGACGTTTCCACCATTCTGAACGGTTATTTTTCGGATTCCTCCCGTATGTTCTGCATTGGAGATGTCAGCCCCGAAAAGAAAAAGTTAGTGGATGTTGTCAAGGAATGTGTCTATTTAGGCCTGGAAAAGGTACAGCCCTGGGGATTCCTCGGTGATATGGGACAGGCCGTCAACGATCACGCTACTGCTAACGGCTATGAAGTAGTACGGGAAATCGGCGGTCACGGTGTCGGACTGGAATTCCATGAAGATCCCTGGGTCAGCTATGTAACAAAAGCCGGTGAGGATATGCTGTTAGTACCGGGCATGATCTTCACCATTGAACCGATGATTAACATGGGCAGTCACAAAGTGGTCGTCAATGAAAAAGACGGCTGGACCGTGACAACAGCCGACAAAAAGCCCTCCGCCCAATGGGAAATTATGGTACTCGTCACCGAAACCGGCCACGAGGTACTCTGCTACTAAGAATAACACCAAAACACCCCCACTGCTTCACGATGTGAAAGCGGCGGGGGTGTTTTCATTATAATATTGAGAACCGTGTATCAGCTATAATCTACGACATCGACCCATTTGATGAGGAAATCTTCTTCACCGGGGATACGCTTGACCATCTGAGAGGCGGCTACAATCGGCAGCCACTGCTGAATAACCTGCTTGGCGGTGTCGGTCTTTTTGCAGAACATATCCATGTATTTATCGGCTAAAGCTCTGTCCTTAAGAGCGAAAAGCAGATAGGTTCTGGCGGCATCGGCGGCACCGTTACCCTGTGTAACGTGTGACCAGTCAATGATATGGGCGTTGCCCTCATTGTCGATAATAATATTGCTGGGGTTGAAGTCGCCGTGACAAACCTTATTATGCTTCGGCATACTTTCCAGACGGGTATGCAGTTCATAGCGGATCGTAGCATCCAATTGACCGTTCAGACTGGAGATTTTACGGTTCATTTTATCCTTGAGCTTATTCAGCAAAGGACATCTCTTGCTCTGCACCAGAATTTGCAGATCAATGAACTGCTCCATATATTCATCCAGCTTTTCGGGATGCTCTTCCATCAGCTGAGCCATCGTCTTGCCTTCTACATAATCCATCGTAATCGCCCATTCGCCGTCAATAACGGAAACGGAACGCAGAGCCGGAATCGGCAGACCGGTTTCTTCCACTCTGGACTGATTCAATGCTTCATTCAGAATATCGGATTTAGGATAGCGGGACGAAAAACGCTTGATAACGGTATCGCCGTCACGGTAAATCGTCTTGGCGGTTCTTTTGGTAATAACTTCCATGTACGTTGTCTCCCTTCGGTATGATTACTTGCAGTTTCTTACTCTAAAGCACCTTTTATTATACTCCTGTTTGCCGGAATTGTATAGGTGTCATTTTGTTTGAATTTTATCTGTCCTTTTTGTGAATTGATACAGAATACGTCCAGTATTCAAGGATTTATTCATCGTTTTGGTCAATTTCTGTCAAGCTTTACGGCTGTATGACCTCTACAACCGTTTGTGCCGGCAGACATACGATCATATCACCGACGGTTGTAATACGTCCCTTATGCACACAGATTTTATCGGGACAGCCTGACTGCTCCACATATACACCGCCGTCTCCGCACACGATACACAAGCGGATATCGTTTGCACCATCCACCCATTGACGGGTATTTTCCTGTAGGTCAAGTGTAAGCACTGTCTGACCGCTGACACGCACAGCGGCATACTGTCCTTTTGCCGTACCATATTGCTGTATCAGTATCCATACAAGGCAGACCGCTATCACCAACGCAAACAACAATCCTATCAGCAGGCGGCGAATGGTTTTTGATTTCATGAGGCACCTCTTTTGATAACGGTATAAGGCTCTTTCGTGGTGATGAGATCAACCAGACCTTCTGTCAGATACAGCTTGTTATCCTCGGTCATCCAAAGCGCTTCTATTTCCGGATGAGTTTTCCAGTAAGCAGCGGATTTTTCCAATCCCATGACGAAAAAAGCCGTTGACAGCGCATCACAGAGAACACCGCTCTTTCCAATGATTGTTACGGATACCAGACCGTTATCCACCGGATAACCCGTCTGCGGGTCAAGGATATGATGATATTTCCGGCCGTCCTCCGCCACAAAAAAGCGTTCATAACTGCCGGATGTCACCACCGCACAATCTTCTATTGCTACCGTAGCAACCGGTTCACCGCCCTTCGGATCGGCAATACCTACCTGCCACGCCGTACCGTCCGGCTTTGTACCCACTGCCTGTACATTACCGCCTAAATTCAGCAGTGCCGAGGTTACACCCGCCTGACGCAGCAACGCACACAGCCGGTCACCGGTATAACCTTTCGCCACAGCACCCAGATCAATCGCTGTCTGCGGAGGTAAGGTAACGTTCAGTTCATGGAGTTGTACCGCACGATAATCCACCAGTGACAGCAGTTCCTTGAGAGTATCCGCAGAAGGTACTGTATACGCTGTATCTGTAAACCCCCATGCCCTGAGTACCGGATAGATCGTAATATCCAAAGCGCCGTCCGTGTGTTCACAAAGCGTCAGCGCCGTGTTAAGCAGTTCAGCGGTTTCCGGTGCCACCGTCACCGACTGACCATCGGCTTTCCGCAAACGGGCTATATCGCTTTCCGACTCGTTCACACTGAATAACGCTTCCAACCGCTGTATCTCTGCGGCTGCTTCACGGAGTGCCTGCGGTGCCTGTTCTCCATAAGCTTTCAGCCGCATATAGGTATCCATAGCGAAAATATCCCTCTGCGTTTCCGGCGGCTGAGAGTGACAGCCGCCCATTATGAGCAGACACAGCAAAAAACACAGCAGGACAGCCGTTTTTCTGCCAATCGGTATCATGCGAAAAAGACGTTTTCCGCCTTGCGTAACCGTAAATAAATGATTAGGGATGAATGGAAACGTTGTGACTTCTCTCCTTTCCGAGATACTTTATCAGCCGCACAGACAAGTTATAATAACAGCCGGCAGCATCCAGATAATAGAAAAACAGCAGCAGCAGAAAGGGAACAGTTCCCAACAGAACCGGCCATTCGGTTTTTCCGAGCAGAATTACGGCCGAAAACACCACTAACCATAGATACTGCAGGATAATGGCGCAAGAGGTCAGCCGCAACGTGATAAGGGAAGGATGTCTTTTCCCCAACATACTTTTGCGTATCATACACAGCGAAAAAACCTTGAACAGATAGACCAGCAGCCAGCCTGACAGCAAACATCCCAACAGAATCAAATCCCGTGCCGTGATATGCAGGGTTTGATAATAAAACGACAACAGTACCGGACGGCTGCCAATCCACCAACAGATGCCTATCATCATCATGCACCATACCGCTTTTCCGATATGTGCGGCCGTCAAAAGCTGTAAACCTTGCGTAAGTGAAGCCTCCGTCTGTCGTTTTCTTTTTTTCCACAGCCGGACATAGGCCGCCAACTGCATGGCCATACTGAAGGTCAGAACGGCCTGAGCAGTGAAGAGGAAAAGTATCTTTCGTGTCCACAGCACATAGGTTGTCAGCAGCAACGTGATCGTCACCAGCAGCCTGATTCCTGCCGCTAACAGCACCACCACACAAAGACCGGTTCCCCATCGACACGTTCTTTGCAGATACTTATGCGGTAAACATCTTTTCCATACGTTTCCTTCGTCCATGTTTTCACGCTCCACAAAACAAGTGATTTTTTCATTTCAAAAGAAAACGGACACCGTGTGTCCGTAACGTTTAAGAAAGTCTCTGATATTCTGCCGTATAAGAGACACCGTTCTCTACGGACTGTTCCACCAATACACCGCCTTGCATCCTTGCCGTTGCCGTAACGCCGTCACTGCGCTGTAAAGCAATGCCGTCTCCGCTGTATTGCCACGAGGCATTAAAATTACCCAGTTCGGCTTCTTCGTTATAATAAACGGCGGAACCGTCTGCATTGATCACCAATGTAGTACGATAAGTGTTGTCAAAGTATTCATAAGTATGCACCCACGAGCCAATATAACCGACCGTATCGGCAGGCGTGACAGACGGCTGTACGGCGGCAGGGTAAGAACTATTATTGGATACCGCTCCCCCACTGGTCTGACCGGCGGCTCCCGGCAGAAACGCTGACGCATCACCCGAACCATTGGAACAGCCCACCGCACACAGCAGCATACATATTATACCCGTTCCTATGCCAAACACTAACGCTTTGAAAGACATCATGGTTTCTCCTTTGATTCATCTGATTCATCGTCAGAGTCTTTAGCGGCTGCCTGCTTTTTTTGGTCACGCAGAAACAGCCAATACAATACACTGTAAACAGCCGTCAGGATATAATACAACGGCAGGGGACACAAACAAATCCGCAGCAAAACACCGCTGCTTAATTCCGGACGAAACAGTATCATCAGGGCAATCAAGATACTCGCCGATAAACAGCCTGTCACGGCTAACAGCAGAAACAGCCAGTCATGTCCTTCTTTATTCCCAATATGTTTTTCAAGGGTACAACAAACCGCTATTCTCACACCCGTACACACCATTACACTGATACCAAAAATTTCCCAAGCGGCACGAAACATCTCATAGTTATAAGGTGCTGCCGTCTTGATCGATCCATCCAGCATCCGCATCAACACGCAAAAAGCCATACTCATAAACGGCGTAAACATCAGCCGCAGCACTTCTGATAAATGAATTCTCCTCATGGTTTCGAGAAAAGAAACTTCTCTGCCGTTGGTCTGCGCTGTCAGCCGAAAGGTATTCCGGATGAGCAGCACACAGGATGCTACGGCTACTGTATCCGCTAAACATATAATAATAACCTGCCCCGATATTTTCACCTGCAAAAGCACAAACAGCAAAATCAGCATCAGGATATAGCCCGTCATACGATAAATGGCCATCAACCGACTAAAGACTAAAAAGAACCGTCCCTTTTTTTGAGTCAGAAAACCTTCCAGCGCTTCCCGTTTTGTCATCCCATCACCTTCTCTGCCGCTTTTTCTGCTATTATTGCTATTTTACCATATTTTTCATGATGTGACAACTTATTTTTGGAAACTATGTCATGTCAGGATAAACAAGATTCCTTCCTATTCTTTAGGCAAAACGCAAAAGTCCCCGCTGCCTTGCGACAGCGGGGACGGAAATAAGCGTTATGCAGCTGTCATGCGAACAGAATTACTTCTTGTCAGCGATAGCAGCCTGTGTTGCATCCAACAAACGGAGGATTTTCTCGTGAACCGTTTTTTGCAAATTCTCGATGATGGCCGTATTGTCAGCATCCATATCCTTGTCAGAAATATGCTCCTTTAAAATCTCCGTAGCTGCCTCAATTACAGCGTCAACATCTCTCAAAGATGTTCTGAACTATAAATGAG
>ONYQ01000123.1 GCA_900322145.1 uncultured Eubacteriales bacterium | reverse complement strand
TCCATTTGCCACTCATTTTCTGAGAGCTGGAAAAGGGACTTGAACCCTCGACTTCCTCATTACGAGTGAGGTACTCTACCAACTGAGTTATTCCAGCAACAAGAATGATTATACCACAGAATAGTGTGCAGGTCAAGAGGTTTTAAGAAAATTTGAAAAAAACCTCTTTCTTCCAGAAGTCGCCCATTTCATTATTGAAAAACGAATACAAATGTTTTATAATATAAAGTAGCATTTAGTCAAGCCGGAACCATAGTGAAACGGCAGGTGTTTCGCTTTTTGTGATATCTATTTAACGGAAATGAGGTAGATGTATGAGAGTTTTACTGTTAGCTGCGACAATTGGCGGCGGTCACATGAGAGCCGCCACAGCACTGAAGGAATATATTTTGCAGCAGGATCCTTCATCCGTTGTCAAGATATATGATACGATCCAGTATGTCAGCCCTTTGCTTAATAAAGCCGTTACCGGCAGTTATGAATATATGGCCAAAAAGACCCCCAAGTTATTTGGCGGCTTTTATAAAAGTTCAGACAAGAATACACCGATCAATAAGACGGTAGAGGTGGCGACCAGCGGTCTGCGGAAACGGCTGTTACCTTTGCTGGAAGAATTCCAGCCGGATATTGTCGTTACAACGCATTCCTTTGCCACGGAAATGATTACCGCCCTGAAAACAAAGGAAGGCTTTCAGGTGCCGATAGTGAGTGTCGTCACGGATTTTGCGGTACATAAGACCTATATCAATGAAGGGGTGGATGCCTATATCCTTTCCAGCAGCGAAATGGTCAATCAGATGATTATGCGGGGGCAGCCCAAAGAAATGCTCTATCCTTATGGCATTCCTATCAAGCATGAATTTCTGGAAAAGCACGATATAGAAGAGGCCTATCAGGAAGAGGGGCTGAATCCTTCTCTGCCAACGGTTCTGCTGATGGCGGGCAGTTTCGGTGTTACGGATGTATTGAAAATCTATCATCGGGTTGTGAAGTCGGAAGCGGATTTTCAGATTGTGTTGATTACCGGCAAAAATGAAAAGCTGTATGAAACCTTTGAAAAGTATCTCAGCAAGATTGATATCAATAATACCATGTATGAAATTTCCCGTCAATATCCGAATGCCCGTCAGCAGTCTGCCAAATCCTCTTCGCTGCACCATTCCCGTCAGATCAAGCCTTCTAAACCAACCAAGCTGCTTTACTTTACCGATGAAGTTGAAAAGTATATGCAGATGTCTTCGCTGATTCTGACCAAGCCGGGCGGTCTTACGGTGACGGAAGCTATTGCTACCGGTCTGCCGATGGCAATTTTCAAGCCGATTCCCGGTCAGGAGGAGCAGAATGCCGATTATCTCTGCCGTAACGGTATGGCTGTCCGGCTCAAAAACGATAAGAGCTGTACCGAAATCATTACGGATTTGCTGACCCATCCTGAAAAGCTCCAGGCTATGCGGGAGGCTATTGCGCTTAAAAATAACGGCAATTCTGCTGCCAAAATCTATACTCTGATGGAGCGGCTGATTGAACAGTACCGCACCGCCTATCCACGGCCGTCTGCAGCGGCTTCTGTATCGGGGGAAACTTCTCTGACCGGTATAAAATCGCTGAAAGAAAAAAGTGTCAGCGCAAAAGTTCCCAAGTCTTCCAAGTCAGCGGTCAAGCCGTCCAAGGATAAGACGGCTGCTCAGAAGGCCGCCAAAAAACAGGCGCTTAAAGAAAAAGCCCTGAAAGAAAAAGCGAACAAAGAAAAAGAACGCAAGGCAAAAGCTCTGAAGGAAAAAGCAGACAAAGAAAAAGAACGCAAGGAAAACGCTCTCAAGAAAAAGGCCAAGACCAAGGAAAAGTCGGATAAATCCATCAAGGCAAAATCCTTGAAAACCAAAGAAACAAAAGAAAAAAAGGAAAAACCAATTCCGACAAGTCAAAAAAGCCTAAAAAGAGATTTTCACTCTGATGGTTTTCATTAGTGCAGTTTGGCGGCATTATCACTCTGTGCTAAAAAAAACTGTACTGTCGAATGACTTTGGGCAGGAATAATAAAAATACATATATTTCTTTTATAGAATATTAAAGAGTGGCAGATGTACTATCATAAAATTGTTGGAATAGTAAAGCAATCGTTATGAAAACAGAAGAAAAGAGTGTGCGGTAACGGCCGATTTGTATGACCCATTCATCCGTTTGCTCGTTATTGGCTGCCGTTACCCATCGGTATGGAGGATTTTTATATGCCCTTAGATAAAACTGTATCTGACATTATATTGGCGCTGGGCGGATTGGGCTTGTTTCTGTATGGTATGAAGCTGCTCGGTAATGGTCTGGAATTGGCAGCCGGTGCCAAGCTGCGGAAGATTCTGGAAAAGATTACTTCTAATCGCTGGTTAGGCGCATTGGTTGGTATTGTTGTTACCGCCATCATCCAAAGTTCTACTGCGGTTTCGGTTATGGTTGTCGGCTTCGTCAATGCGAGCCTGATGACACTCAGTCAAGCCATGGGTGTATTGATGGGTTCTACCATTGGTACCACCGTTACCAGCCTGATTCTTTCCTTTAATATCGCACAATATATGCCGGTTTTTATCTGCATTGGTGCCTTTATGGTTTCCCTGAGCAAAAAGAACAATACGAAATATGCCGGACAGATTATTGCCGGTTTCGGTATTCTGTTTTTCGGTATGTCCACCATGAGCGAACATCTCAAACCGCTGGCCGGTTCGGATGCTTTCAGCAATATGATTACCTCTATCAGTAATCCGATGTTAGGTATCCTGTTTGGTATCGTATTTGCCGCCCTGATTCAGAGTTCTTCGGCGGCAGTCGGTATTTTGCAGGCGTTAGGTGCGGCCGGCGCTTTGCTGCTGCCCCAGTCGGTTTATATTATCTATGGTATCCATATCGGTGCCTGCTTTACGGCGGTTATTTCCTCTATCGGTGCTACCAAGGATGCCAAGCGCACTTCTCTGGCTTATGTACTGTTTACTGTGTTCGGTACGGCGCTGTTTACCATCATTACTTTGCTGACGCCGTTTACCAGCTGGATTGAACAGCTGACGGATAATGTTTCTCTGCAGATCTCACTGGTACATATTATTTCCACGATTGTAGCGACTCTTGTACTCCTGCCTTGTGTTAACTGGATCACCAAGCTGACCTGCCTGATTATCCGGGGCAAGAAGGAGGACGAAGAAAAAGAACCCTGCCGTCTCAAGTTTGTCGATGAACGTATTCTCAAAACACCGCCTATCGCTGTTAATCAGATTACCAAAGAAATTGAACGCATGGGCAAGTTAGCCAACAAGAGCTATCAGTTGTCGATGGAGGCCCTGCTCCAACGGGATGACAAGATTGTTCCGAAGGTATCGGAAAATGAGGAGGTCATTGACTACCTCAATCACAGCATTACGTCCTATCTGGTTCAAATCAACGGTCTGCCTCTGGAAGATCACGATTTACTGAAGGTCGGCTCTTACTATCACGTTGTCAGTGATCTGGAGCGTATCGGCGATCATGCGGAAAATATCTGTGAGATTGCCTCCCGTATCATCAAAAATGATGATACCTTCAGTGAAAAGGCTATTGAGGAAATTCAGGACCTGACAAAGCTTGTGGAAAGTGTTATCGTTGATTCCCTTGACTTGTTCTTTGGCCATTCTAATGACCCGCTCCTGCTGGAAAAGATCAGCAACAATGAGCAGGAAATTGATGATAAAACCGAGATGTATAAAGATCACCACATTGAACGTCTGAGCAAAGGCGAATGTAACGCTACGATCGGTACGCTTTTCATGGAACTTCTTACTAACCTTGAACGTATCGCTGACCACAGCACGAACATTGCCTTCGCTGTTTCGCCTCGTTACGCTTAATCAGTACAATCATTGTCCTTCAGAATATCATATAAATTCTCCGTCATGCCCATTGAATCATGGGTATGACGGAGAATTTTGTTTTATCATGATGAAGAACCGGCCAATGCCCATTCTGCTATAATATCCTCCTTATGGATAAAATAGAACGTCAACAGGCGTTTGTGACGGGTCACCAGTGCCTTGAAACGGGCATTGTCACGGGTACGCAGACAGGCAGTACGGTTGAAGAGATTCACGGCTAACATTTCCTTTGCCATATACTGTTTGGCGGGATCGTCAAACGTGTCATAGGCGATGACGGCGACCGTATCTTTCAGAGCAGCAGGGGATAGGGTCTGACCGTTGCAGGTGTTATCATAACGGCGCTGTTCTTTCTGCGTCAGAGTGGCAGGACTTTTGCGGTATATCGTTGTATAATCTATAGGAATATGCCGGTACATGGAATCAATCGGCCACATGATTTCCTTTTTTGCAGTGCGATCCTGCAGAAGCGCATCCCCTTGTGGAGATAACACAAAAGACGGTTGGCGGCAGAAATCTTCTATAGCATCGAGCAGAAGTTCTGCGTTGATATACGACAGGCGGGATAATTCCTGCCAGAAAAGGGTATCTATGCGCCGGATTGCGGTACCATAGATACAGTTCACGGCAGGCATTGAAGCGGGCGGAACGGTCTTTATGCCAGAAACAAATACCATTCAGGGTGAGAAATTCCGCTTTGTGTGACAGGCTATAGGCGGTGTCCGTCCATTTCATAAACAGCGGAAGCGGCAGACGTTCATGGTCTGTCTGAGGGAGAGGTATACAACAATACCGCCAGCCGGCATAGGCATGGCAGGGAAGAGGAGCATCCTGTTCATTTTGCAGAACCGCCGCCGCCGTATTCATGTCATAACCGGCACCATATGAACCGTTGGCACCGTTATCCTGTACAAAGCCGAGCGTTTCCTGCTGGATGTTCCTGCGTCCTGCACAGAACATGGCACCGCAGATGAAATGTTTCTCATAGTCGTGGCGGAGCAGGGACAACAGGGCATAGGTACGCACAAACGCTTCCGGCCATACTTGCACGTCATCTTCCATCAGTAAAATATGCGTGGGACAAAAATGGGTATCCGTGAGTGCCGCCTGCATCCCTCGTGCAAAGCCGCCGGCGCTGCCGGTGTTTTCATGCGGTACCATAGATACAGTTCACGGCAGGCATTGAAGCGGGCGGAACGGTCTTTATGCCAGAAACAAATACCATTCAGGGTGAGAAATTCCGCTTTGT
>ONYQ01000049.1 GCA_900322145.1 uncultured Eubacteriales bacterium | reverse complement strand
TGAATCCGGCGGTCAGACACGCTATCTCATTCTTGATGCAAAATTCAGCACCAGCAATAATATCCGCCTCTATCAACTGCAGGAATTGGTCTACAAATACCTGTTATCGTTAAGTCCGCTGGATACCAATGCACAGATAGCAGGCCTGTATATTTTATGCGGAAAGACTGCCGGTACTGACCGTGCGGATATTGTCCACGATCTTGCCGTCTCTCAACGGCGAACCGTTACGCCATTTGCCGAATTGCTTGTTGTCGGCGGCGCCAATACACAGGATTTCCGGATGATACAGACCATTTTCCAAACGCTTCTAACAAGCTGAAAGGCATAGGAGAAACGAAAGGCAAATCAATGAAATATGTGCGCTTCTGAAAAAGGCCTTGCTCCATAACAATTATGAATACAGATTCTATTCAAGAGACTGACCATTACGAAGTGCATCATGCCACCCATATCCATTTCATTGGCAAAACCTTTGACGAACTGCTGGCAGAATTAGTGTGATAACATTTGATGTACCCTGCCATACCCTTCGGTAATGGGAGAAAGGAAAAATATGATGATAAAAATACTGTTCATTTGTCACGGCAATATCTGCCGCAGTCCTATGGCGGAATTTATCATGAAGGATATTGTTCGCCGTCATCATCAGGAACACCGTTTTATGATTGCCTCAGCCGCTACTTCCACGGAGGAACTGGGAAATCCGGTTTATCCGCCGGCTCGCCGCAAGCTTCTGGAACACGGTCTGTCCTGTGACGGCAAAACAGCCCGTCAGATGACCCCACAGGATTACAGGGAATATGATTTACTTATCGTGATGGACAATAACAATATGAAAAATGCCAAACGGATCATCGGCAATGATACCGACAACAAATTGCATCTGCTGATGGAATATACTGCACAGGGCGGCACCGTTTCCGACCCTTGGTATACCAGGGATTTCGACAAAGCCTATACCGATATTTTGCAGGGCTGTCAGGCATTATTTGAATATCTGACCCATGACAGAGCATAACTTCAGCGATAATCTCCATTATTCACACGAAAAATACCGCCCCCTGTATATATTCTATACAGGGAGGCGGTTTTTGGTGAGCCAAGAACATGGCACATTGTACATTATCCGTTTTTGTGCATTTTTTCGCTCAACTGATCGAAGGTCACGCCGTATTTTTTGGCGATATCCTGTGCATAGCTGACACCTTCCGGCGGAGCGATGAAAATTTTATAGGAACGCTTTCCTTCGTGAATACCCGTAATCAGACTCGCCACTTTCAGGTCACCCTTGATCTGACGGTTAACTTCCTCCGCACTCATGGCTAATTCGTGCATATGGGTATTGAAGATCGTGCGGGCGCCCAGATAACGTAATGCCCTTACTACATCCTTAGCAATATACAAGCCTTCCGCAAAGGAAGTGGTCGCCAGCGATTCGTTAAACAGCAACAGGCTGTTGCCGGTCGCCTCTGAGAAGATTTGACTCATACGCTTGGATTCCTCGCCCAGACGGCCGAGATCAACGGTTTTATTTTCATCAGCCGGAAAATGCGTATAAATATTATCGACAGGGGTAAGAGAACAGCTTTCCGCCGGCACATACAAACCGCATTGAGCCAAAAGAAATACCAATCCGACGGCCTGTGTCAGTGTGGTCTTACCGCCCCTGTTAGGCCCTGTCATAATATAAATACCATGCTCCGGCGTAAATTCAAGGTCGTTGCGGATAATCTCATCGGTCTTGCCTTCCACACAGCGTATCGCCAATTTGAAGTTATACACGCCATGAATATGCGTTTCCCGTTGAGTGCTGTCCACAATTTCCGCCTTGCACAGGGGAATTCCCTTCGCCTTGATTTTTTCGAGATAATCTGCCCAGCGGATATAGAAGATAAATTCCGGAATCATTTTTGTCAGGCTGTAGCCGCTGATATTCGTATAGCGTGACAGACGGTTTTTGATCTGCCGCACCGTAGAACCGAGCATTTCGGTCATAACACGGCTGAGATTGGACATCAGCGGATCGTCACCGCTGACCTTGCCCACCGTATGTATTTTTGTCATGCCGTCAAAATCGGTGCCCCCGTGTATTTCACTTTTCTGGGAAGCAAAATCCAGAAAATTGCTCAGCAGTCCCGGCTTACTGAACGGCGTATCGTTAATCGAAACAATGCCTACCTCCACGGGCATCAGCCGGTTATCCAGATTGACACCGATAGATAAACTCTTGACCCTGCCTACCTCATTCACCAAATCCTTGACATCATCATGGAGCTGTTCAAAACCGTTTTCACGATAGAGATTGCCGACGAAGTCCTTCAGCCGCAGCATTCCCTCCGATTGCACATCATGTTCGGACAAAGACTGATAGATACCCGAAATACAGGTAACATAAACATCCAGCTCCTGCAAACGGTTGATCAACCGCCATACCGGTGAAGAGGTGGCATCTTTGGCAGACCGTTCCAAATCTTTCAGATAGGCCAGTTCTTCCAGCAGTTCCTTGATACGCTCCCGCAGTTTCGGAAAATGAAACAGATCATCAAAGATATCCCGACGATAACGGATAACCGCCGGATCCCGTTCAATATGCGTCATGATATTCCGGATAACATTCTGCTCATAGGTTTCTCCCGACAGCTTTTCACAGATATACTCCACCGACAGATCGTTACAGGCTTCCTCACTCAGCACCTTGCTGTCAGATTTGACCTCTTCCGGATATAACAAACTGAAACTGGTCATTTTTCTGCCTCCCTACACATTTTTTTACAGCACCCGATGGCGGGCAACGTCCTTTTCTGTTTTTTATTGTACAATAAAAGCAGTCCGAATGCAATCAACCGTTCTGTCATTCTTTCAACCAGATACCCGCTATCTAAACGCACAGTTGATGCTGTCCGGATAAACACCGAAGCAGTCTTTTCCGGAAAAGGAACTATCCATGAACAAATTTCTAAATTAAAATAAAAATTCACGATTTCTTGTCGTAGGGGCTTGATTTTTTGTATGAAATGCGATAAAATAGAAACAGCAGTAGGGGCGGAGTACAGCGGTATCCCCTACTGGCAATAGGGCAATCCACGCCTGATAACAAAAGATGGTTCATCTTAAAGTAAGATGTAAAATTCGTAACTCCACTGAACTGCCGTGCGTGGATTGAAACAAGAGGAATCAACATGAGAAAAAACGCATTTGCTTTGGCAGGACTACTGATTGTAGTGCTTTTATCCTTGAGTGGCTGTGCCGATTTTGCTTTCAATCCGATCGGCCGATGGACTTATACGGAAGAACGGACTTATATTGATGATGTCTTAACCGCATCCATTCCGGTCGATAAAGGCTTTGATACCGCTTTGGTATTCACCAAATCCGGCACAGGATATATTGATACCGGCGCATCCGATCATCTTCCGTTCACCTATGAATATACCGACACAACTGTTACTATTACCCGTACCTCTATGAATAATGTCACAAGCCCCTCTGTCTTTCAGGTACGAGACAACGGCCATGAGCTGGTTGCTGTCATCCAGGAATATGATAGTCAGGATGAACATGGTCAGACGAGACATTGCCGTGTCGAGACAGTTTTCAAACGCTAATACCTCCCCTCCTTTCTAAAAAAGACGCATCATTTCCAACGAAATGATGCGTCTTTTTTGTATCTGCATTTTGACAGAATACCGTTTCAAAGGAAGGCCGTCAGAATAGCCGCAATCAGCAGCAGAATACCAATACCGGCACTCACAAGGGTCAACAGCCGCAGCCTGTTCAATGATGTTTGCTGCTGTGCCATTAGCCGTGCATGATAATCAGAGGTATTCTGTCCCAATCCGGATAAATCCTTTTGCAGGGCAGCCGTTACCGTTTCCAGCGACGGTACTTCCTCCTGTTCCTCATCACCAAGAACATACTTTTCCTTCAGCACTGACAGCAACCGCTTATCCAGCATAGTTTCCATAACAGCCGGATCATCCGGCAGTACTAATATACATTGCTGCTCTGCGCAAATATAATACGCCGGATTGTCCTCTTCATCCAGCAGTTTTTCACAATGCAGGCTATCGCCCTGCGCTGAAAGAATCATGGACAAGATACTGTCGGTACTCTGCTGTCCGCCGTCCAATCCGCCGATAATCACAATAATATTGCACCGTGAAAGGCAGCCGCTTAACTGATCGGCTAATTCCTCCGGCGTGACCGCCGCTGCAGAAAGGCGGCGTGTCAAATGCAGACCGGATAATTTCCTGTCCAGCAGACGTTCTGCTTCAAAGGTTTTTCCGGAATGATAAAAAATAATTTCGTATTCCATACTATTCCACCGCTTGTTTCACCGTCAGGTTTTTTTCTTCTTTTCCTGTGCGGTCATTTCGGCATCCGTTGGCACATCATCAAGCCGCCGCACTGCATATTGCTGCCACATCGACACGGTTCCCCGATCCTCCGCCGCATAAATTTTCGCACCAAACATCTGCATCAGGCGGTCAATCCTCTGCTGCTGATGAGTACGGTATGTCTGATTGGCCGTCACCTTTTTCATCGCCGCTATCGCATCCGTTTTCGCTTTTTGGAGGGCTTTTTTCTGTGACGATACGTTGGCATCAGGAACCTGCTTTTTTTCCACCGAATGAATCACTGCCATACACTGATACGTCAGCGCATTGATTCTTCCTGTATTGGTACAGTCATTGATAAAGCCTTCATAGGCATTGACATAAGCCTGTATGTAGTTGAGCTGATCCGGCCCATAATACACCGGTTCATAGGCCGTCTTTAATTGGTTAATGGCATTCTGTTTGGCCTGCTGAAGGGTTTTCGGCAAGGCTTCATCATCCTTGGGCGACCATGTTTTGGTACCGTCATACCAGGTAATCTTCTTCTTGTTCAGCGCATCCTGAAAAGAAGTCACTTCTGGTTTGGTACCGCCGTAATAGTAGTACCAGATATCCGGATAAAGCGGAGAGGGATTTTTCTTTGCCCGACCGACATTAACGGTAGAATCCTCACCGTCCCGTACCTTACGGGCAACAATGAACATTCTGAACTCATCGAAATCATAAGCGCAGGTTGACATGGTAATAATCGTATCGTGTTCATTGACCGTCACAGGACAATCATAGATAGAGCGCAGCCGTATCTGATAGATGTAGTTCAGAAAATCATAGTCGCTGGCGAAATCACCCCGCATATAGTCAAAATAAGGACCTTGTGATTCCAGCGTGTTGGTTTTGCACACTGCAATAATTTTCCACTTGCCGGTTTCATAAAGTGAGTTGAATGTTACCACGGGCGATGCCTTATAGAAGTCAAAGCTATTATAGCCGATAATCGTGGCAAACATCGAACCATCCGCCATATGATGCCCGTGAAGAATCAGATTCTTGCTGTCGAGCGGACTGCGGTAGTCCAGAAAAATAGACCCTCTCAGAATATTGTTATGGTAAAAGTCACGGCAAAGATAATAGGGGTCCTCCTGCTGGGTCAGCAGATAAGCGTCATTCGGGCATTGCAGCACCGGATAATCTACCACTGAATTCGGAATATTCACCCATCCCACCGTATCAGGGTTCTGTGACAACAAACCTGAAAATTCACTCATTACATTATAAGTGCCGTCTACATAATAATCATACTCGGCCGGTTCCTCCGACTGCTGTTTTTTAGATACCTGAGAAACCTTGCTGCTCTCCTTTTTTTGGGAGCTTTGGGATACCTTGTCAGGCTTGCTGCTTTCTTCCTCCTGAAAACTGCTTTCTTCCGCCGTCGTTTCCTGACTGCTTTCCTGCGGTGTCTGTCCTTTTTGGCAGGCAGTACACAGCAGAAGAACAGCCGCTGCCATACTCACGGCAAGAAACTTATATAATTTTTTCATCGGCTGTTCTCTCCTTTGATGTATGTTATGGAGGATTATGCGCCGGTAGCCTCACTGACGGGTTCCGAAGTGCTTTCGCTGCTGCTCTCATCAGAAATTTCCGGCTGGGAACTTTCTTCCACAGAGCTTTCCGGTTCGGAGCTGTCAGGCTTGGAGCTTTCCTCTACAGAGCTTTCCGGCTCAGAACTTTGCTCTACAGAACTCTGGGGTTCCGGTTCAGACTCCCGGCTGGATTCCTGACTCGACTGCTGACTTGATTCCTGACTCGGCCGTGAAGGCGCTGTGTGCGACACATCATCCAGTTTATCTTCCGCTTCGCCCAACAAGCCCTGAATTTCGTCAATGCTTTGTGCCGCATTGATTCTTATCGTATAGTCATTGAGAATACGCATGACAACATTTTTCTGCTGAGTGTCATACTCATCTATATCGACATAGGTTTGCAGTTCGGTCAATGCTGCGGAACGTTCGCTTTCCAGTTCCTGACCCTGACTGCTTTCCTCTTCTGAATTCAGCTGTTCATTGGTCTTGATCTTCGCAAGGGCGGCAATAGCGGCGCTCTTTTCACGGCTGACACTGGCCAATCCCTTGGCATTATTAATGCGCTCGGTGTAAGCAGCAATGATCTGCTGTACCTCATTATACTGCGTCATACGGTACTCATTACCTTCAATGGAACGCTGTATCTCCGCAATGGCCTCCGCCTTTGCTTCACGGAGTGCCTGTTCACTGACTTCTTTCTTGCTGGATTCTTCCTGCTTCTTGCTTTCCTCGGCTTCTTTATCCACTTCTTTCTTGGTCTTGACCATACTCAGCTCAGCAACTGCCTGCGTATACAGGTCATTGACCTCTGAAGCTTTGGACGCTTCATTAATCAGCGTCATATACTTACGGATGATTTGGTCGATCTCTGTCTGCTGTTCCGCTGCATAATTAGTCTTGGGATAGCTGTCACGCATCATCTTTTCGGCACGTTCCTTACCCTCGTTGAGCAGCTTCGTCAGCTCTTCATCATCCTTTTCCGTCCATTTGCCGTCACCGTCATACCACTTGATTTCACCACGGTTAAGGGCATCCTGGAAGGAGGTAACAATCGGCTTCACACCGCCCCGATAATTATACCATACATCCGGATACAGCGGGGTATCGCTATACTTGGCCTGAGAAACATCCACACTGTCAGACTCACCGTCTCTGACCTTTCTGGCTACCACAACAAAGCGGAAGTCATCAAAGTCATAACAGCAGGTGGAAAGGGTAACAATCGTGTCATGCTCATTGACATCGACGGGGCAATCAATAAAGGAACGCATCCGCAGTTCATAGATATAATTCAGGAAATCATAATCACTGCTGAAGCTGCCTCTGAGATAATTGAAAATTTCGCCCTGCCATTTCAGGGTATTGGTCTTGAAAATAGCAATGATCTTCCACTGACTCTTTTCATAGAGGGTATTATAAGTAAAGACAGGTGTCTTTTTATAGAATTCCAGATCCTGAAAATACATCAGATTGGCAAACATTCTGCCGTCCTGCATATGATGACCATGCAGAAGCATATTTTTGCTGTCAAGGGTACTGCGGTAATCCAGGAAAATGGAACCATATTTGGTATCGTTGCCATAGAAATCACGATAGAGATAATACGGGTCTTCCCCATTGGCAACCGCCTGGGCATCCTTGGGGGACTGCACAACAACATAATCAATGACGGTATTCGGCATAGTGATCCAGCCTACTGTATCACTGTTAGAGGAGAGCAGCTTGGAAAAATCAGACAGCGTACCCTCGGAACCGTCCGTTTTCTTTTTGGTTTCGGAGCTTTCCCCTTCCACCGTTGATACCAGCAAATCACGGATAGAAGCGGTCGTACGGTCATTAACTGCCGGCTCAATAAAGAGGATATTGATGAGCATATAAGACGAAACAATGAACGTACAGATGGCCAGTATCAGGATGATCTTACGGATGACATCTACCGGACGATCACCCTTACACGGAATGAAGCGTTTCCAGAAGGAACGCTTTTTCTTGGGAGACATCACATTGTGAGCCGCCGTATAGATGACAGTATTGAAATTGGTCTGCAATTCTTCGTGCGGCGGCAGCAGCACGATCAACTTACCGTTATATTCTGCCGTAAAAGCATAGAAGCGTTTCATGGCAATATGAACATTGACAGAACTGCTGCTGATATCGATCAGTTCTTCCTCATTTTCTTCCTCAAAGATATCCTGCTCATACTTTCCGCCCTTTTTCTTCTTTTTCTTGGATTTTTCAGCGGCGGCAGCCATTGCCTGCAGATCCTCCTGTACAGGATCAATACATTCGGCCTCTACACGCTTTACCTTACTGATAATACCAATACTCTCAAAAAATTCCTGTGCCCGTTGGGCACTATCATAAGGCATGGCATCCGCAATAAAGATAATGCCGATTTTTTCTTCTCCTGAATCACTCACCTTGAGAGCTTCTGCGATGCTTTCCCCGGTAAGATTGATCTCCGTTTTATAGATGATATTGACATTGATGCCGTTCAGCTTTTTGATCGTTTCCTCAAAACTTTTGTCAGCGGTCTGACCGAACGCCTTGCCATTTCTCGGAAAATAGATTTCTGCATTCATTCTCTTATCAACTCCTGAAGCGCCCCTGCGGGGCTCAATAAATAATGAATAGTGAATGATATTATCGCCATCCATATTTCACACTAACAATCCGCTGTTTTTAGGAAGGGAACCGGAAACGGTTGTCCGATACGACAAACGAATTCCAATGTTCCACCAGACTAAAAGATTTCACGGACGGCAACATTACGGACAGCTTCCTCAATCAAAGGCGCACTGTCAATTTTGGATTGTTCGAGAAGAACCTTCGATAATTCGGGACGGGTACGGGGATGTTTTGGGGTAAAAACGGTACAGCAATCTTCATAGGGCTGGATGGATACCTCAAAGGTATTGATGCGGCGGGAAATTTCAATAATTTCCTCCTTGTCCATGCCCAGCAGGGGACGGAACACCGGCATCGTACAGGCGGCATCCGTACAGGCAATCGCACCGATCGTCTGACTGGCTACCTGTCCCAGACTTTCACCGGTAATGAGTGCCTGCGCTCCTTTTTCAACGGCTAACCGCTCGGCAATTTCCATCATAAACCGGCGCATGATAATCGTAAAATAATCTTCCTTGCACTTTTCACGAATCTGCTCCTGAATTTTCGTAAAAGGAACCGTGTACATTTTCAGGCGGCCGCTGTATTGTGCCACACGATGCAGCAGTTCCGCCACTTTTTCTTCGGCTCTTTCACTGGTATAAGGCGGACTGGCAAAATGTACCGCCATCAGATCAAGGCCACGTTTTGCCATCATATACGCCGCTACCGGACTGTCAATTCCGCCGGAAATCAGCACACACGCCTTGCCGCCGGTTCCTACGGGAATACCGCCGGCACCCCGTTCCAGACCGGCTCGTATATAAGCGCCAAAATCCCTGACTTCTACGGTTACAGTGACATCCGGTTCATGGACATCCACCGTCAGATGCGGAAATTGCTCCAACAGATAACCGCCGATTTCGGCGCTGATTTCCGGAGAGGTATAGGGAAATTTCTTGTCGGAACGCTTGGATTCGACCTTGAAGGTACGGCAGCCCTCCAGCGTATCGGCTAAATATTCACCGGCCGCCGCTTTCATCTGCTCCAGATCCTTTTCCGCTACACACGCACGGGCATAAGCCGCTACACCGAAAATTTTTGATACGCAGTCGGCGGCTTCATCCATGTCGATATCATCCTGCTGCGGATCAACATAAATCGTTGACTGTGCGGCCTTGACCTGAAACTGACCGATTTTTGCCAGACGGCGGCGCACACAGCGCAAAAGCTGATCTTCAAAATTCTTACGGTTGAGTCCCTTGAGGACAATTTCCCCAAGCTTCAATAATATAATTTCCTTCATGCAGTTTCTCCTTACTCTGAGAGATTCATGATTTCATATATAGAGAAGTGTAGCACTTTTATCGGCTTCTTGCAAGTGTTTGATTCGCTTTTTCCAGTTCTTCACAAAAATGATCGATATCCTCCCGTGTATTATAGCGGGAAAAACTCAAACGGATAGCAGAATCAATCCTTTCGGGGGATAATCCCATAGCCGACAGCACATGGCTTTTCTGTCCTTTGGCACACGCCGAACCGCTCGATACATAAATATTCTTCTGTGCCAGATAATGCAGCATGGTTTCCGAACGGATACCCACTACCGATAAATTCAGGATATACGGCATACTGTCCGGCGAAGAATTGATAACGACGTGTTCTATTCCTGACAGCCGTTCACGGGCATAGGCATTCAATGC
>ONYQ01000033.1 GCA_900322145.1 uncultured Eubacteriales bacterium | reverse complement strand
AGCAAAAGTGTTTGCAAAATTCAAGGACGATTACAAATATTTGTAATCGTCCTTTTTTGTGGTTTATCAATATTGTTTTCGGGTGTTGGCAATCGGGTACTTAAACATTCAGTGACAATTCATCGGTTTTCTGTCAGTTAGACAACAAAACAGACCGTATCTGTCAATTAAGCTACAAAACGCAGAGGGATTGAATATTGAAGCAAACGGGCTGAAATGCTATGATTAAATCACAGCAAGGGACAAACAAAAAAATCCCGGACATAAAGAAAATAAAACGGGCTAAGCCCATAAAGGAGATAATATTATGAAAAAGACAATGAAAACAAAGGTATTCGCTTCCCTGATCGCCGCCGTTTGTGCAATTTCCGCCATCACCACGGTTTCCGTGATCAGTGCCTCCGCCTACAATGACAATAATCCGCTGGTATCAAGCACCTATATCATCACGGCAAAAACTTACGGCAATACATTCGTAATGCCCATGAAGGGTGAGGACTGGACTTATTACGCTGACAGCCTGAATGTAAAAGTCAGCTGTGATTATGACTACAGCACTAATACCTGCAACTTCAAATTCACGGCTGTCAAGCCGGGCGTTGTCAATGTGGTTCTCAAGACACAGAATGTTGACGGAACATGGCTGAATACGCCGGTCCGCATCACCGTTGAAGATGATCTCACCATGAAGATTATCGGCACCGACAGCCCGTACACAACCGAAAAATCCTACACCACAGAAAAAACGACAACAGAAACCAGTGCGCCGGAGAAAACCGGCACCACAGAGAAAGCCGTCACACCGGAAAAAACGGCTGATGCCACAACGCCAAAGGCCGGTTTTGCCAGATTTTCCGTGGCCGGCGAGGACTGGAACTACTACATCGACAGCCTGAATGTAAAAGTCAGCTGTGATTATGACTACAGCACCAATACCTGCAACTTCAAATTCACGGCTGTCAAGCCGGGTACCGCCAACGCTGTTCTCAAAGCGCAGACAAAGGACGGCAAATGGATGAATATTCCGGTATGCATAACGGTTGACGATAATATGCAGGTGAGCTTTTATCAGTCAGGCGACACCTATATGACCGCTTGATAAGGCTGATGAAGCGAAACGTCAGGGGGAAATATCAAGGCAGTCATAGAAGCCCGCAGAGGTTCTTGCAGATGCGAAAAGGTAAGAAATTACCGTTTTTAGGGGGAAACGCACTGCAGAGCTTTTGCGGGCTTGTATGCGTTATGTGTATAGAAGTTTTGGACAAGGAAAAAAGCCGTCCCATGTATGTAAAGAAAAATCCGGTGAAGCCTCACAACTTCACCGGATTTTCTGTGTACTGCGCTGTCACGCTATCAGATAGCGAAATAAACGGTATAGATATTTCCGGCCATTCTCACCGGAACACCAAGCGCTTTTGTACCGTCATTCAGAATGGTAACATAGCCTGCAGCGTTGAAACCGTCATTGTAGCGCAGGAAAATTTTTTCGGATGCGCTGTTATAAACATAAGTGCCGCCGAATGTCTCGCCCTTGCCTGCGCCGAGGAAAATAGAAAAGTGATCGTCATCGGTCATGTACATGAAATTAGCGCCCAGACGGAAGGAAGAACCGAACACAACAGACGGATTCACAACATTTTCGTCCGTGTCTGTCATATAGCGGAAAGTGAGCTGATGATGCGTCAGGTCGAATTTATGAACGGTTGTTTCAGCAGAAGAAGCGCTGACAACGGGTGTATCTGTACCGGCGGCATTGGCACTCACGGCGAAAGCGGAACCGGCGGTGATCATGGTCATAACAGCGAGAATAGCGGCAATCTTCTTTTTCATAGTAATTATCTCCTTTATGGGCTTAGCCCGTTTTATTTTTTTGTTTGTCCCTTGCTGTGATTCAATCATAGCATTGCCGCCGGTTTGCTTCAATATTCAATCCATCTGCATTTTGTCGCTTAATTGACATATCCGCTGCGGTCTGTCGCTTAATTGACATTTTTCGGCAAAAGTGTCGCCAAAAAAATTGTCAGCGCCCCGGTATTATGCTATAATCAGGCTATATCAATCAACGAGGTGATCGGGATGCCCGAAAAAAAGACAGATCGTCGTACCCTTAAAACACGGAAAGCCCTTTGTGAAGCCCTCGCCGAACTTCTCATGGAAAAGGAGCTTCACAAAATAACGGTACAGGAAATTGCTGACAAAGCCGATGTCAACCGTGTGACTTTCTATAAGCATTACATGGATGTATATGATCTTTATGAGAATATCGAAAAAGATGTGCTCATTGAAATGGGACTGCTGATTCTCCGGTTGGAAGAATTGCCGTCAGAAAAATTTTTCTCGTATCTCATCAGCTACATTGACGAAAATCGTGCGATATTCAGAATGATTGTCTGCCCGAATACCACATGGCAATTAAAAAGCAAGATTGACAAACTGCTGTCAGGGCTGTTTCTTAAAATGCAGTCTGAAAAGCAGTCGGCGGATATCAATGACCATGTCGTAAGTTATCAGGCGCACTATCGTTCTCATGGATGTATGGCCGTGATTTTCAAATGGGTGGCGGATAATTTTTCCGAGCCGAAAGACTTTATTATCAAAGTGCTGTCGGAACTGGACAGGAACACGGAAAAATTCATTGTGAATAAAATGTGATTATTGGACAGCGATAGTGATTTTAGCGAGAATATAAAAACATCCGGTTTTCCCAAAAGGGCGGGGAACCGGATGTTTTTTTATATGCGTGAATTTTCTTTTGGTCTTCTTTGAACTGCCACCATCAGCCCCAGTGAAACGGCGGCCATCATGCCATAAAGCAGAGGGCTGTTATCACCGGTGCTGACAGGACGGCTTTCGGAAGAGGATTCTTTTTCGGCGGATTCCTGCAGACTGCTTTCGGGCGGAGGGATACTGCTTTGACTGTCCGAAGGCGCTTCAATTCTTGCGATCACTCTGGTAGTACCGCCGTGTCCGGTTTTGGCGGCCGTGCTGAGGGGAATCACCAGCGCCGGTAGCGCCGTCTTTTTTGAGGGGGAACGGCTTGATTATTCACGGTTTTTCTTTCTCCTTGTCATCAGAACAGCCAATACCGATACCAGCAGAACCGCACAGGCGGCTGTCAGGGGCATACTGCTTTCACCGGTTTTAACATTGCCGTCATCCGGCTTGATCGGTGTAGGAGTGGGAGTCGGCTCGTCGGATGAAATATTTTCCGCTACGGCGAAGGAAGCCGGTTCCGTCAGGGTAAAGGTCGCCCAGCCGTTTTCAATGCTGTCAGGCGTAACCACAACGGCTTTTTCCTGATCGTCCAGTATAATGATCTGTGCATCGTTGGTGGTAACGGGTACGCTCACGGTGATACCTTCGCACCAGAGTTCGGCGGGCAGTTCATTGCCGTTCTGGTCAGAGGCGGTCATGTCATAAGCACAGGTCATGGTTCTGCTGCCGGCGGCGGACAGCATGGTGTTGTAGGAGGCAGAACGAAGCATCATGGGTTTATAGTTGATTTTCATTGCCTTGAGGATCGCCGCTTTGATCTTCATCTTGGCATCATTCACGACCGTGACATTTTCAATGAAACGTCCTTTGACGATGGGAAGCCCCTGATTCGTTTTAACGCCGTTATATGCGATATGTTTCCATTGAACGGAATCATCCGTCACGGCGTTCAGTTCATCGGCAAATGCCTTTGTTATCATGTATTCGATGGTCAGCGCCTTGCAGGCCTCAGTCGGCTGATAATCGGAAGAGTCATCATCAAAGGGCGTCAGATTTTCTGTCTGGTGATAGAAAACGTGAATGATCTCATCGCTGTTATTTTCAACGGCCACAGAAGCAAAGACTGTCTGTGTGGTACCGGTCAGTTTGCCGGAATTATAGGAGGACTCAATGGTGCCGTTATTGACAACGGCAATACCGGCGCAGCGCTTATTGACGATGGAGTCCTTTCCAACAGGGCCGTTGTTGGCACAGCCGTAAATCTTGCCGTCATTGATGCCTGCAATACCGCCGCAGTCTTTACCGATAACATAGGCGCTGCTGCGGCATCCCTTGACGGTGCCTTTATTATGTCCGGCAATACCGCCGCTGACGATGCCGTTCACGGCAGAATTGAACTCTGACAGACTGCGTTTCCGTCCGTCATTGAACTGAATCAGTTTCTGCGATTCTGTATTGATACCGCTGATACAATGGTCGATCAGACCTTCATTGACAGCAGCGATACCGCCGGCGCAATCAGAAATAACTGCGTAATCACAGTCAATCACGGCTAAATCCTTTACAACACCCTGGGAGCCGATATACTCAAAGAGAGCGCCGTTATCGGTGTTATTGACCAGCAGGCTGACAACGGCAAATCCCTGACCGTCAAAGATACCCATAAAGGGCTTATTCTCGCTGACAGAACCGATGCCCTGCGTCCATGCGGCATCATCAGGGGTAACGATAATATTGTTTTTCAGAACGGCATGGGCTTTCTGATAGTGTTCATAATCGTTTCTGACGTTTTCCGCAAAAGCGACAAGCTCCGCATAGGTACTGATAGCAACATCCATCTGCGGGATAACCGGTGCAAAGGTCGGGATCAGGAGAATATCTTCGCGGTTCCTGTTGTTTGGCCGATGATTTGTATATGGGCGGGATAATTATTTTCATCATAGATAAAACGGCCTTCTACGGTATGGCAGTCAAGAGGACAGGCAACAGAATCGGCCGTATAGACAGGCGGATTGACGCTGTTGTCCTTTACTTCGATATAAGCTGTCGCTTTTTGGCTGTCATCATAGACAAAACCGTTCCGGTCAATATAAACGACAGGTTTCTTTTCCATGACAAAGTGCAGGGTAATATCACTTTCCGGCATCTGACAGCGGACAACGGACAGGACACCTTGCGTGGTTTCCGTTTCAGAAGAAAGCGTATAGTTCACCGGAATGTCACTGCCGTCGTCGGTATGGACAGCCGAACAGGAGGAGAAGCTATAACCGGCCGGGGCATACAGAGAGATATCTTGCCATTCGCCGGCGATCCCTTCCTGCTGGGTAACGGTATCTTCCTGTACAAAAGTACCGGTACCGTTGGCAACCGAACCGATTGCCATGGTGTGATATTGGAAGGGAGGAACGGAAATAACGGTATTGGCATACGCCTTGAAGGAATACAGGTTGGTGCCTTCCGGTGTCAGTGCCACAGGCTGTCCGTTGGCGTCTTTGATTTCCATCTTCCGGTAATCTGCGGCGATCTGCGGGTCTGATTGCAGATAGACCTTCTGTCCTTCATAGGCATTCAAGACCGTTTTTTGATCGGACGGGTTATCCTCACACCAGAGCAGAACAGCATAGGCCTGTGCGGAGGCATCCGCTTCTATGGTATAGACGTTGGCCTCTATCCGGACGGTAACAGCGCCGTCCGGTGCCGTAAAGCTGTAAAGGGTGTCAGCTGAACGGGTCAGGGGGATTTCACTGCCGCCGGTACCCGTTACCCGGAGCGTATGCGGATAAGGGAAAGTGTCCTTCAGATAAACGGTACTGCCGCAGAACACCGTCAGAGTTTCTGTATCGGAAACGGTGCCGCCGGCATCGGCAAATCGGACACCGCTGCGGAAAGTTTCCGTGTCGATGGCAATGTCTGCATAGGCCACTCCGATGGTTACGTCGCTGTCGGGCATGACAATGCGGTAAATGCCCTTTTCGGACGGCTGGACGGCAACGGCCTGATGAGCGGTATCATAGACCTGCAAAGCAGCGTCCGGCATATCGGAAAGCACCTTACGCCTGTACCGTATCGACATTTAACGGCCGGCCGGTGCTGTCGGTGAGCGTCAGCAAAGCCCGGCTTTCTGCTTCAACGGCGGCCAGATGCTTGCTGTCATCCAGCCATTCCGCTTCGGCAAGAACCGTTACATTATTCTGCGGCATCGTAAAACGGATGAAACCATCCGAGAAGGTACAGGGTACGTCCTTGCCGGTATCTTCATTGATGACCTCTATACGGCTGAGCTGATAACCGCTTTCGGCAGAGGCCTGTATAGTAACCGCCGATGCAGGGAAATAAGACAGGACAGAGGAGGTATCATTGACAGACCCGTTTTCATTGAGGAAACCGAGCCGTACATGACGGCCTTTCTCCAGTGTCACATAATTGGTCTTGCTGTAAACCGCCTTGACGGTGACATCCGTATCCGGCATGGTAAAACTGTAATTGCTCTGGAAGTCGTTCAGACGGAGATAGTCGTCGGTAATGACCTCTTCGGCGGGGTATTCGTTTCCGTTGGCATCCATGACGGAAATGCCGGTGCAGGTATAGCCTTTATACGGAGAGACAGCCACTTTTACGGTATCGCCGGTGTTATAGGTGTGCTGACTGTCGTTGCTGAAATTGTCAAACAGCAGAATACCGCCGTCCCGATCATAATAGATTTTAGCAGAGGCATATTCCGGCAGAATTTCGCTTTGCTCTAAAGAAACGGTATGGCTTTTGACAGGGGAATCCCCCAGCGTAAGCGAAATATCCGCATCACGGAAAGGCACATTGAGAATGAATCTGTAATAGCCGTCCGCCTCCGGATAAATGCCGCAGTCACTCCGGTAAAGCTCATCGCTTTCGTCTATGTAAGTACACAGCACATACTCGGACTTTTTCTCGTCCTTGGCATGGCGGTCAAATAGCTGCAGGGACTTGATATACTTTCCGTCATCCGGTTTGATACGCAGGGTGACCACATCACCGCTGGTGAGGACATTATAGCCGCCGTGAACAGAAGCGCCGCTGTCGGCGGAATACTGATAGGAAGCGCCGGCATTATTCGGCAGGGTATAGGCAATTACCGGCTGTCCGGTATAGATGATGTTGGTTTCCTTGTCTTTGAAGTATTTCTGATCGTCATCCATGTCAAAATTTTTCATGCCGGGCGCCGTGTCACTGGTCATATAATCAGGCAGTTGGATGAATTTCATATGAACATCGAAGTTGCCGGAAAAGCCTATGCTGGGATCCCATGAATAAACATCGGTCAGGATATAGGGATTCTTTGAGCCGATATTGGGAATTTCCGTAATGCCGTGACTGTTCAGATACGTCCTGATATCCCTTCCTGCCATTTCATAAGCGCCGGTGCTGATGAGAGGCAGTACCTGACTGCCTTTGTTCATGATATTGATGCCGACGGGAGAGGTAGGAGCGGTAAACGCCAGATTATAATAATCACAGGTGTAGCCGGTAAAATCCCACATATTTTCCTCAGCCGCCAGATATTCTAATTCCTGCATCAGCACTGTCGGCTGGGTATCGTTTGTTTTTCTGATGATATAGGCCGTATCGGCATTGTACGGACGCACCATATACGCCTGCATGGTCTTGGCTGTTCTGTTTCTGTTGCTGACATATTCATGGTCAAAACGCCGGTTAGTGTGATTGGTGCGGTCATTTTCAACAGATATAGCGTTGATACTATCCCTGATATTATTGAAGTAAATGGTGGTTTCCACATCGTAGGAACGCATAGCCCCGTTCATACGGTCAGCGTGAAGATCAATCATCTGTGCCAGCGCCCGCAAAAGCATATAGCAGCAGCGGTCATATTCCTGCCATGCCAGATCAACGGATGACTGCTTGTTGCGCTCATCGACCATATCATCGTAGCTTTCAGCATAAGCCATCTGGGCATAGTAGGAGATGTACATGGTATAGGCTTCAATAAATTGGCTGGTAATACCGGCAAGGTAATTATATTCTGCCGTCATGTTCTGTACCATCTCATGGTCAAAGGCACAGGAAGTGGAGAGAAGATCATAGTAATTTTCAATAACGGTATTGCCACCTTTGATGTCGCCCCAATGGGATTTGTCGCCGGGGTCATAGGAATAATACGGGGCTGTCCCATTCATGCCATTAGAATAGTCGTAGGAACTCAGCAGAGAGGCCAGCTTTTCGGCATCATCTGTAAAGCTGAATGTTTTGCCCATATAGCCGGCAGTGGTACGCTCATAAATACTGTAAAGATCATCATAGGCTAACCGAAGCGCTCTGATAGAATCCGCATTATTGGCGTCATATTGGTTCACCGCATATATCAGCGCATTAAATTTTCCGATAACAAAACCGCTGTCGCCGTTAATCTCTTCCAAATTGTTAATACAGTTATTGTAATTCGTCCTTGATATTTTCTGATCTATTTTTTGCAGTTCTTTGCTGACGTATGTATTATTGTTCTGTACCACACTGGTCAGGTAGGTAAGTTTCTGATTCATCTCCATACACAGTGCTTTGATGTCGCCCAGTGCATTGGATTGAGGATTTCCCAGTAACCTTTTGGTTTTGGAAAGAATTGTGGCGACGGTTTCATTTTCTGCATGGGCGGCGGCAGAGCCTAACGCCCGCATGACACCTCTTTCAAAGTATTCCAGACCGATGGCCGCCCATCTGCCGGTAACGATATTGGTAATGGTTCCTGCATTGACCGTGAGTGACGGTGCACAGGGTACGGCAAACACCGCAGCCGAAAGAGAGAGCGCCGTCAGTGTACTCAGAATTTTTCTGCCCAATCGTTTGTTTTTGGGTTTCATGGATGATCACTCCTTTTGGATGGAATATCAATGTGACATACTCCCCCGCCTGCGCTTCGCTTTAGAGGCGGGGGAGTATGTCACACGCATGAATTTTCTTTTGGTCTTCTTTGAGCTGCCACCATCAGACCCAGTGAAACGGCGGCTATCATGCCATAAAGCAAAGGGCTGTTATCACCGGTGCTGACAGGACGGCTTTCGGAAGAGGATTCTTTTTCGGCGGATTCCTGCGGACTGCTTTCGGGCGGAGGGATACTGCTTTGACTGTCCGAAGGCGCTTCAATTCTTGCGATGACTTTGGTAGTACCGCCGTGTCCGGTTTTGGCGGCCGTGTTCAGGGGAATCACCAGCGCCGCCAATGCCAGACAGAGCAAAAACAGGCAAAGAACCTTTCGGCTGCCGTTTTTCATGGTATCAGCCTTTCATATCAGGTCTTGTCAACGATCTCACTGTAGAATACCATGTGACCGCTGTAATCGCCGGACATGGCCTGCAGATCCTGACCGAAAAGCTGATTCTGATTCAGTACCAGCGTACCGTTAACGGCCTGTCCCTGCTCGGTAAAGCCCTTGAGGAAATAGCCCTTGTCGCTGGACATGGTAACGGCAGAGATCGGCGGAGTGGTTTCGGTAATATTGGCGGCTTCGATGTCAAAGACATGGTACTGCAGTTTGTAATCCTTGGATTGGTCGGTATTGGCAATATAGAAATTGGAACTCATGGTGGTAGCATTTTCGTCTTTGACATAGACAGATACCTGCTGTGTAGCGTTGCCCTGGGCATCCTTGGCAAGTCCCTTGATTTCAATCGCAGTAACGTCATACGGCTTGAAAACATAGCTGTTTTCATTGGTTTCGGGCTGTGTCAGGTTGCCGAAGTCCACGACTTCCGGAATTTCAATGATGTAGCTGACAGCACCGGTAGCGCCGTCAATATGCGCCTTGACCTCGGTAGAATCGGACGGATTATTTTTGGTCAATTGCCTGGTGCCTGCGGCAGCAACACTGATAGAGGCAGTCATGGCCATAGCGGCCGCCAGTACGAGAGTAACAACTTTCTTTGCTTTCATGGAGAAACATCCTTTCACGTTTTTATTTTCACTCACACACGGCAGAGATATCAACTGACATACAGTGTGAAGCCGGATTCCGCCGTATTTAACGGGGTTTTACCGTCCTCTAACAGAATACAGCGATATTCTACCAGTGCCTCATAAGTGCCTTTGGGGAGAGTTTGTGTCAGGGGAACTTCTTCCAGTCCCTGACCGGGATACAGCAACGGGGATTCATAAAGGACCGTACCGTCCTTTAATTTCAGCACGGCGATAAAGCCGACATGATTGGCAGGCGGGTTGCCGATGCGTATTTTCAGGGACATATCCCCTTCCCGCATGGCGGCGCCGGAATAGCCGGGAATTTGTGTACCCTTCTTGGGTTCCTCTGATGTATCGCCTTCCTGCGAAGGGGTGCTGACCTGCGGGTCCCAGTTGTCGGTAATGGTGCCGACAACGCCTTTGGCAGGTTCCCTGACGGGAGCCGGTTCTTCCTTCGGCCAAAGGAAGAACACGGCAGCCGCCGCCAGACCAATCACGATGATACATAACCATATCCATAGCCGGCGGGGGCTTTTTTGAGGGGGAACGGCTTGATTATTCACGGTTTTTCTTTCTCCTTGTCATCAGAACAGCCAACACGGATACCAGCAGAACCGCACAGGCGGCTGTCAGGGGCATACTGCTTTCACCGGTTTTAACATTGCCGTCATCCGGCTTGATCGGTGTAGGAGTGGGAGTTGGCTCGTCGGATGAAATGTTTTCCACGGCGGCAAAGGCGGCGGGTTCTGTCAGGGTAAAGGTCGCCATGCCGTTGGCAATGCTGTCGGGAGTGATAACCACTGCTTCGCCCATGTCGTTGATGGTGATGATCTGCGCATCGTTGGTGGTAACAGGTACGCTTACGGTGATACCTTCGCACCAGAGTTCGGCAGGCATTTCATTGCCGGCGGCATCCGAGGCGGTCAGATCATACGCACAAGTCATGGTTCTGCTGCCGGCGGCGGACAGCATGGTGTTGTAGGAAGAAGAACGGGTGGTTACCGGCGTATAATCAAGGGTCATGGAACGATTCATCGAAGCACGAATCTGCAGCTTTGCGTTATTCACGATGGTGATATTTTCGATGAATCTTCCCTTGATGATGGGGAAGCCCTGATTCAGATGAGCGTTGTTGTAAGAAACCTGTTTCCATTGGATGGTATCATCCGTAACGGTGTTGAGTTCATCGGCGAAGGCCTGCGTAGTCATGTCGTCAACGTCCAATACCTTGCAGGCATCTGTCGGCTGAGAAAGGGCATCCGAACCAAAGGGAACGGCATTGTTAGCGCTGAGATAGAAAACATCCACGATCTTGTCGCTGTTGTTTTCAACGGCAATAGAAGCGGCAACCGTCTGAAGCGTACCGTTGAGCTTGCCGGAATTGTAAGAGGCCTGAATGGTGCCGTTATTGACAACAGCGATACCGGCGGAGCGTTTGGTAACGGTGGAATCCTTGCCGACAGGGCCGTTATTCGCACAGCCGTAAATGATACCATCGTTGATACCGGCGATACCGCCGCAATCCTCACCAATGACATACGCACTGCTGCGGCAGCCGGTGACAGTGCCTTTATTCTTTCCGGCGATACCACCGCTGACGGTGCCGTTGACAGCGGAGTTGAAGCTGGACAGACTGCGTTCTTTGCCGTAGATGGTTTTGATAAGTCTTTGGGATTCGGTATTGATACCGCTGATACAATGGTCGATCAGACCTTCATTGACGGCAGCGATACCGCCGGCACAGGCGGAACGGACTTTGAAATCACAATCTATCACGGCTAAATCCTTTACAACGCCCTGAGAGCCGATATACTCAAAGAGAGCGCCGTTATCAGCGTTATGAACCATCAGGCTGACAATGGCAAAGCCCTTGCCGTCAAAGGTACCCATAAAGGGCTTATTCTCGCTGACACAGCCGATACCCTGTACCCATGCAGGAGCATCGGGCGCAATAATGATATTGTTATCGAGGCAGGCAGTGGCTTTGCCGTAGTGTTCATAGTCGTTTCTGACGTTGTTGGCAAAGGAAACCAATTCCTCATAGGTGCTGATATGTACATCGGAAGTACCGGGTTCGGGCTGAGGTTCGCTTTCGGTGAGTTCACCGGTGATGGTAATATCCTTGTCGCCCATCTGCACACGGAAAGCGATAATTTTTTCCTCTTCGATATCAAAGCTGTCCGTCTGTGAAACCGTCAGCTCGTTGCCGGCGGTGTCGGTAGCTTTCACCGAGGAAATCACATAATTCTGGGGCGCTTTGATATAGAAATCGACATATTCGGATTCCTGCGCCGTTGTTTCGGTAATATCCTTGTCTATTTTGAAAGAAGCGGTACCGCCGGTAATGGTGCCGATGGTGGCGGTATGCTCGACAGGGCCTAACGTCACAGCGGTGCTGATGGATACATCCGAGGCAGGCATGGTAAACTGATAGGTAAAGAGAATGTTCTCACCGGATTCCTCCTGATTCAGACAAATCGTATCATAGTCATTGCCGGCACTGTCTTTGACAGAGAAATCAATGGTTTCATAGCGGGCGGGAACGCTGACATAAACGTTAACGGCATCCCCTTGGGCATAATTTCCGGTGAGGACATCGGCGGTGGCTTTCTCAAAGGAAGCAGAGCCGTTATCAAACGGCTGAATGACAGCCTGATAATCCTTGGTGGTAAAGGTCGGGATGACCAGCACATTTTCGTTGAAGGGATCTATGCTGGCATGATTGTCGCTCCAGTTGTAGAAGGTGAATTTCACGGTATCGGCGCTCACATCATCGTCTTTATAGACCTTGCCGGTGGATTCGCCGATAATTTTGATATGACTGGGGAAATACTCTCCTTCATAGACAAAACGGCCGGAAAGGGTATTGGAAGCCGGAGGAACCACAACGGGTTCTGTTGAGTACTGACTGGTACCGTTGTCAAGGATTTCAAAATAAGCCACAGGCTTGCCGCTGTCATCATAGACAAACTGGCTGTTGTCAACGGTAAAGGTAAAGCCTTCCACGAGTTCGCCGGTGATGGTAATATCCTTTTTAATCATCTGCACACGGAGCGTGATGAGCTTTTCCTCGCCGAGAATAACATTATCGGCGCCCTTTTGAACAGAAAGTTCCTTGCCGGAGGTATCGGCAGCCCTGAACGAAGAAATAGCATGACTTTTCGGCGCTCTGATGTAGAAATAAGCATAGTCATATTCCGGTACCTTCATGGAAAGCACTTCCTTTTCTGTACTGAAGGAAGCGGTACCGCCGGTAACGGTGCCGATGGTGACAGTATGCGTAACAGGGCCTAACGTAATGTCGGCGCTGATGGATACATCCGAGGCGGGCATGGTAAACTGATAGGTAAAGTCAATAAATCTGTCCGATGATTCCTCATCCACACAGAAGAATTCACAGTCATTGCCGGCGCTGTCCTTGATGTGCAGATCAAAGGTTTCATAATAGGGGAATGTGCTGACATAAACCGTAACGGTGTCACCCTTGGCATACTCCCTTTGGCTGACGCTTGCCTCTTTCTCAAAAGAAGCGGAACCGTTATAGAACGTATTGATAACAGCCTGATAACTTTCCGTGTCAAAGGTCGCAATGACCTTTACATTTTCGGTGAAGGCATCCATACTGGTATGCTCATCGTTCCAGTTGTAGTAGGTAAAGTCAACGGTGTCTGCGCTGACATCGGCGTCTTTATAGACCTTGCCGGTAGATTCGCCGACGATTTTGATATGGCTGGGATAATGCTCCTCATTATAGCAGAAACGGGCTTGTATCATATTCTGACCGCATACCATCAAAGCGCTGTCGGCCGTATAGGGAATACTGCCGTCATTGTCACGGTTACAGAAGTCCTGTATCATGCAGTAAGCGACAAGCTCGCCGGAATCCGCATAGATAAAACTGCTCTTGTCTACCGACTGACGATAGCTTGGCGCCATACGGAAACTGACGGTTGCATTGTCCCAGAAAGTGGAATGTACCTGTACGGTCAGGATATCCTTATCGGTGCCTTCCTGCCTGCCGCAGATATAGGCATAGACATTACCCAGATCCTTGCCGCTTTTGGTATAGGCCGCCGTACATTCCGCCAGAGCGTAGCCCTTGGGTACGGTGATATAGACGTTGACATAATCGTTCATGGTCACTCTGACCTGATTGACGCCGGACTGCGGGTCAAACGAACCGGTACCGTTTTCTATACTGCCCAGTGTCAGATAATATCTTGGTGTGGTGGAAATGCCCACTACCGTATAGTCGGAGCTGACAACGAAGGAATATTTTTCATTGCCTTCTATGGTCAGTTCAAGGTCTTTTCCGTCGGCATGGACTTTGAGGGCATAATCATCTTTGTCGATCTGCGGATCGGATTGAATAATGATTTTCTGCCCTTTGTAGACGGTCATGACACTGCCTGTCAGTTCCTTGCCGTATTCGTCAAACAGATGGACGTTGTAGCCGCCAATCAGATTATCCCGTTCTATTCTGCACAGTGTCACATCCATATGAACGGTAACATGATCGGACGGCAGTGTCAGCCGGAGGACATCGTTGGACATGGTTTCAATCGGCACGGTCTGACCGCCGGACGTGACCGCCGACAGCGTATGCTCACACGTGAAGGCGCTGCGCAGATACACGGGTACGCCTTCCGGCTTGGACAGGGAGAGCAGTTTGTTTTCCTGACCGGACGCATTCATGAGAGTTTTGCCGGAGGAATCAACAAAGTGAAGTCCCAGATCATAGGAGGCCTCATCAATCGAAACCGTATAGCAATCATATTTCATGCTGACAGTGACATCCTTATCCGGCATGGTCATGCGGTAGATACGGTCGGATTCCTTTTCGATTGGCACGGAAACGCCCTGGGATGTCAAAGCGCTCCAGGTGCCGTCTACATCCGACTGCAGGCGCACGGTATCACCCGGTGCGGCCTGACGGCTGCTGACGTTGAAAGGTATGCCGCTGTTGTCTATAAGCTTTACCCATTCCAGACAGTTGGCGTCAACGGAAACCATCCGCTTGGAGAGATTACGCTTTTCGCTGTGCGCCTGCACCTGTACCATACCGGCCGGCATCACAAAACTGATGATATTGCCGTTGATGGTACAGTCAACCGGCTGATTAGCGGTGAAATCCGTCACAGTCACTTCGGACAGGATACGTCCGTTGGTAACGGTTGCTTCTATCCTGACGATCTCACCCTCTTCAAAGGAGCGGATTGTTTCATCACTGTCCGCCGTACCAAGGGTATTGACAAATTTCAGCTTTGTATAAGCGGAAGTGATATCGGTTACCAGCTCGACCGGATACGCTTCGCCATAGTCGGCCTTAACGGTCACATCCGTATCCGGCATGGTAAAGCTATAACTCTTCTGACCGTTGACAACACTGTAATAGTCCTCGGGGGATAACTGCTGATAATTCTGATAGAGATTACCGCTGTTGTCTGTTATAACAAGTCCCTTGCAGTAATAGCCGTTGTAGGGCATCACGGTGACGGATACCTTTTCGCCCGTATTGAAATTCATGTGATTGTTGCCGGAAAGCCCGCTGAAAGTGAGAATACCGGCATCAAAGTCATAGTAATTGAGGTTGTTGGTGTCAATGACCGGCTCGCTTTCCGCCAGACTGACGCTGTGAACGGCGGAAGGAACCTCGTCATATTCCACAAGGACAGAGGCATCACGGAACGGCACGTTGATTTTGAAGGTATAATAGCCGTCCGTATCGGGATAAATACCGCAGTCACTCTTGTACAGTTCATCATCAGCGCTGATATACTGTTTCAGGGTGCTGGCTTCGGCACTTTTGTTGTCCTCTTTCATGGCGAAATAATCGCACAAACGCAGACTCTTGATATACTTGCCGTCATCGGGCTTGATGCGCAGGGTCACCACGCCGCCGCTGTTCAGGACATTGCCGCCTCCCTTGACGGAAACACCCTTGCCCTCATAGCTGACGGCGGAGTACTGATAGGAAGCGCCAATATCGGAAGGCAGATATATAGCCACTTTCGGGGAACCGGTATAGAAAATGCTGGTTTCCTGTCCTCTGATCTTGTCAATGCCGTCCTCCATGTCGATCTCGGAGGTTGACATGGTTTTTCCCTTTTCCAACTGCGTGATGTTATAGAAATGCATATGAATATCTCTGTAATCATTGTGCAAATCTGTATTTTTGGTCGCCCACTTGTATTGATTGCTGAGGGCATACGGATTTCCGCCGTTCATCTGGGGCAGATCGTTTTTGATATTGTGTTCATACAGATATTCCGTGATACAGGATAAACCGTTTTTAGCACTATAGACCTTATCAAAAGCAGAGGTATTCACCAGTCCGTTGAGCTGTTCCGGCTTTGAAAGCGGATTCCAGCCGCCCGGAGAAGTGGAGGATATCATCATCAGGTTGTAGTAATCCACCGTGTAACCGGTATAACACAGAGGAATGGTATATAAAAGCTTATCGGATTGATCCCAGAAAGCCTCATGTGCCAGATCGCCGATTTTGATGGCCTCCTGTTTGTTTTTGATGGTCTTGCGGATAGCATAGGCCGTTTTGGAGCCAAAGGGACGCAGCTGATAAGCCTGCATCCGGCTACTGGTATTTTTGATTTTGCTGATGCCGGCATCATGGCGCATACCATCCATGTTCATACCGCTGGCTGTCTGTTCCGTTTTGATCTTATCAAAGTGGATGGTAGTATTCACGTCATAATCCCGCATGACACCGGAGAGCTTGGCATCATATTCGTCCATCATCTGGACAAGGGCTCTTGTCACGATGAAACAGGCCTGATTGTAGCCGTTCCACAGGCTGTCGATCATGCGCTGCTTGTCACGTTCATCCGTGAGCTTTTCGTTGCCCAGTCCGGTGACATTGCCGGAATAAATGAGCTGCGCTGCATAGGCCACATACAGGTTATAGGCCTCAAGGTAGTTGGCGACAACGCCGGCAGCGTAGTTGTACAGCGTGGACATATCTCTGTAAACCTCATGGTCAAAAGCATCGGAGAAGCCGATCATGGTGTAGTAGTCCGTTGCCAGAGTGGGATCGCCTTTTTTCTTGCCCCAGTTGCTGGTATCACAAGGGTCCATATCTTTCTGCAGCAGGTCGCCGACCTGATTGGACGGCTCATAGGAACTGAGCAGCAGAGCGATATTGGTGGCATCACTGTAAAAATTGAAGGTGGCGGCGGTATGCTCGGTAATGCCGTCCGACTCCGTGTAAATGGTGGACAACTGGTCATAGGCACTCTGTAAAGCACGGCGGGACTCCAGATTGTTGATATCCACATTCAGCGCCGCATTGTTAAAGGCCTTGAACATCTCAATAACACCGCTATAAACCGAGTCGATCTTACTGAGAGCGCCCTTTTTGGCTTCATAGTTGGTGCGGGCCTGTCCCTCCTGAATGTTCTTGAGCTGAGAATTGAGCTGATTCTGGCTGGTAGAGATGGCTGACAGAATTTTGTCAAGCTTGGCATTCATCTCCATGCACATTTTCTTGATATCCGCCAGCATGGTGGACATCGGGTTGCCAAGAAATTTTTTGGTAGTCGAGAGAATATTGGCAACTGCTTCTGTTTCGGCATGAGCGGCCGCCGAACCGATCGCCCGCATGGTACCTCTTTCGATGTACTCGAGCGCAATGGCTCCCCATCTGCCCGTGATAATGTTGGTAATCGTTCCGGCATTGGCTGTCATGGACGGCGCCACAGGCAGAATGAACATGGCGGCTGACAGGGAAAGCGCCGTAAAAATACTTAACAGCTTTTTACCCCATCGTCTGGTTTTGGCTGGCATAGAAGTTTCACTCCTTAAAATAAAAAATATTTTAGCCAATAAGCAAATCCGAAACCGTGCAAAGGCGCTAAGTGGAGTAAGAATTTACTCATTTAGCTAATACTTCCAATTATACTAAAAATTGATGAAAAAACAAGTGTTTTTTCACGTAAATCCGATGTTTTGGCAAGTGTGTTATTTTCTTACGCTGCTATTCAGAAAGTAGTCCTCTGTGATGGGGATGTCAGCGAAACGGCCAGAGCGCTCCTTTCTTTTACCGGCAATGACAGGGGGCAGCCGCCCCATAAAAAGGGCGGCTGCCCTATATTACAGATATTTACAATATCTACAATATTTACCCGTTTTTAAAAATGCCCGCCGACCCAGTGTTCATGCGGGTTTCCGGGAAACCCCAAAGTGGCAATTTCTCGAACCTTGGGTGGCAATTTCTCGAACCTAAAGTGGCAGTTTCTCGAACTTTGGGTGGCAATTTTTCGAACTTGTGGAGAATTCAAACAATTATAGCAAAGAACCGCATGGGAAATTTTTGGTGGAGCTGCGGCCAGAATTCTCTCTTGTGAAATAGGCAGGGATGGCGGCGGAAAAGCTTTGAAAAAGTTCTGCTTGCAGGCATCAGCGACACGAAAGGCTTAAAAGATAACGGCAAAAAACGCCCCTGTATGATCAAAGAATATCAGATAAAATAAATCCTTGCTCATAGGAGCCCGTAGAAAGCCCTAGAAGGCTCTTCAAGCGTATTGGGAGTATAGTAATAGCCCCCCTCACTATACCCCCTCAAAACCGCCGTTTTTGGGGCATATACAAGCAATCTGAAAATACCGGAATAACTGCTCGCTGAAATTTCAAGCGTAAAATTTCCCTTGATGAAGAAGACCTGATAGATTATCTTGATAACGGAGTCCCGAACCATCAGTATTTATCGGCCTTTCGGGCGCTAAAGGTGAAAGCTTCGACCACGAAAGGTGGTAGTCTC
>ONYQ01000007.1:23628-29152 GCA_900322145.1 uncultured Eubacteriales bacterium | reverse complement strand
TTGATTTTATATTACTACTTTTTTCTTTTAGGGGCAAGTTCCAACCGCTCAGGTAGAAAATTTTCGTTTTCCCCTCTGACCCTGCAAAGTGCCATTCTCTCCTGATGATTTGTGATGAAATCAGCACTTTTTTCCAGCTTATCTCCGTTTTTCGGTTGTATTCTCCGGTTGCTTGTGCTATAATTCTGTCAGACAATATGTCTTTTCCTATCGAATTAAGAGAAAAAGGAGTTTTTTGCATGAAATACACACTGACACGTATTCTGACGCTTGCTTTATCTGCCGCCCTGTTTACGGCTATCGCTGTGGGATGCGGCCAAAAGAATACCCCTGCCAACAATCATTCACAAAGCAGTACCGCTTCCGTTACTTCAGATACCTCTGCGGAAAGCAAACAGCCTTCCGCCGTTGAAAGCAAAACTTCCGATACGGAAAGCAAAACCGTTCCCGAAAAAAGCGAAACCCCTTCCACCGTAACTTCACAGGAGGAAAGTTCCACCGTTTCTGACACTGAAAGCAAAACGGAATCTTCCGCCACTTCACAGGAAGAAAGTGAAGAATCCTCCGAACAGGAATCCGGCGAAGAAAGCAGTGAGCCTTCCGAAGAATCTTCCGAAGAATCCATTGATGTTGCCGCCGTACTGCCGGGCGAATGGTCCATGCAAAAGGGTACTAATTACATTAACCTGACACTGTACACAGACGGTACCGTTATCGCTGAAATCAGCGGTCTGATGGATCACCCCATCGGTCAATGGAACGCTGACGGCCAACAGGTAACCATTACCCTGCTGGATACGCCGACCGTTTACCGCTATACCAATGATACCCTTGTCTCTGTTGAAAAGCCCGATGAGGTTTACACAAGAGGCTCCATTGAAGCATCCTTGCCGGAAGCATCCACACCGGACACACCTGCTATGGACCCCTCCGCCTTTATGGCTATGTTGGCTGACGAATGGACCTACAGCACAGAAAACGGCTACAGTAATCTCCGTCTGGATGCGGACGGTGTGGCCGTTGCGGAAATCAGCGGTATGACGGAAGCATTGATCGGCTCCTGGCGTGTCGAGGGCAACAGTGTTATCATTACTTTAGCCGGCACCGATACGGTTTACGAGTATATGAATGATATGCTTGTCAGTACGGAAGATGCCTCTGAATCCTTCTCCCGTGGCACCACCATCATTGAACCACAGGGATGAAAAAATGTACAATGTGCAATGTGCAATGTACAATTGCGCTGTTTGACCGTAACATACAGTACGCTGACACCGCACCAATACAATGTTCAATGTGCAATGTGCAATGCGCAATTGCGCTGTTTGACTGTAACATACAGTACGCTGACACCGCACCAATACAATGTGCCGTTTGTTATGTCAAACACGGCATTGATTCACTGCTATACGATCAATATCCGAAAAAAAATCCCCGTCAGTTCATTCTGAATTGACGGGGATTTTCATTGTACATTGCACATTGTACATTGTACATTGACTATCAGCTTCCGCTGATTTGTTCCAGCTGAAGGATCATTTCACTGAAATATCTTGCCGGCACCTTATCCAGTGAAATGGCCTTTTTGTTATCGGCTTCGTCATAAACACAACTGCCATGCCGGATGGTACCCGGTGTATAGAACCGCACATTTTCCAACGTGACCTCTTCGTTCTCCACCGCAATATAACACCCGCTGAAATGCAGTTCTGCCGCCGTTCCCAACAAACCAAAACCACCTTCGGAAAGCTTGACCTTCTCCGTGACATCTTCCCGATAGAACACATAAAACATTCCGGCATCCTGTGCCGAACCTTTGCTCCAGCCCAGTTTTGTGGCACGTCCCATCAACGTAAGGGCATTGATTTTTCTTCCGTTGAAGCGTTTCAGGTCGAGGGTACCTTTTTCTTCGTCTTTGATACGGTAAACCGGTCTTTCCAGCTGTAATAACGGCTGTACAACCTCATAATCATGGAGCTGCTCCTTCCAGGCGGAAAGGTTTTCGTCATCAAGGTCTATCGGATGCACCAGACCAATGCGGCATCCTTCGGGCAAGTCTAATTCATCCTCATCCACCGTATTAAACGTGCCGTCCTCCATATAGCGGAAAGTCGTTACCGTATCATCGCTATATGCCGCCCAGATCAATCCTATAGCGAAACTATGCATAATGGGATTCTTGACAAACAGTGTTTTCCAGTCCTCAGCTTGCCAACGTCTATCCGCTAACAAAGCCGTTTCCAACCGCAGTTTCTGAATATCAAGCACTGTTTTTAACTGCTTCTTGATCGCCTTATAGTCTGCGTTGGACTGTCTGGCCAATGCTTCATCATCTTTCTTGCCGGGGGCAGGCATGGTTTTCAACTGCTTGCCGGTATCATCATAGACTTCCATTGTCAATGCCGGCGATAAACAAACCCGGAATTTTCTTTCGCCGTAATCAAAAATACGTTCCCTGTTTTCATCAAAGCCTAAAGTGGGTACGATTCTGTCGCCTAATTCATCTGCCGTGATACCTAACGCATCCGCCGCCTGTTCCATCGCATCGGCGGCAGCTTTTTTGACCTGCTTCTGCTTGAATTTATGTGCAAGGTTATCCACTGTCATCAGCGCCAATGAACTCCCGTTCAAGGCCATTGCTTTCACGGCTTCGGCCGCTATCGCCCCACGCATATTTTCCGCCCATTCCTTAATGCAGGAAAGTGCCGTTTCTACCATACTGTCACCGCCGTGAATCACTGCAAAATACAGCGCCCATTTGGTTTTAGACTCTGCGCCGGCACAATGCCAGCGGGAAAATATCTCTGCGGCATAACGATGCAGTTCCTGTTCGTTCAAGGCATCCGCTAATAAAAAAGCATTATCGTTTCTGCCCGGAACATCCATTGTACTGTAACACAAGATAATCGCCTGCAGATATTTTTCATCCGCTGTATCACCGTTTTTGAAATGCACAGCAGGTACAGCCGTATCAAACAGCCATGCTATCTTCCTTGCCCGACCGCCTTTATGGATATTCTCTACAAAAACGACCGGTGAGAAAATATTCTCGCCGTTCTGACGATTCGCCATTGTTGTGCTGAGGATAGCCCGTATCTTATCGGCTAACTTGGCACTTTTTTCGTTATCGGCGGCTTTTTGCAGTATATCACGGTAATTGTCCGCACCCCATAAAGCCAGAATATCCACCGCCGTTTCCCGAACGGATTGCTTTTTAGCCGACAGCATCACCGTTACTTCCGTTTCATATTCCCTGTAACGTCCTATGATATCTGTAACACTGCGGCGCACTTCTTTGGCATTATCTGCACAAAGTGCCAGCAGTCTGTCCTTATTTTTACTGTCCTCATTGGTTTTGTCAAGATAACGTGCATAACAGCACCGTATCACCACATCTTCCTGCGGACATTCTTTCGCATAATCCGCATCAAACCGTTCCGCATTAGCCGTCATAATATCAACAGCGGTGTCTGCCACTGTATTTCTGCGCTCTTCCCAATAGTTATTGCGCTCATAAATCAGTGTAAACAGCTTGATTCTGTCCTTCAAAGGTACATTTTCCTGTGCCGCTGCTAAAAACAGACTTTTCATTTCCTTCATGGCGGCTGTCATGTCATTTCTTTGCAGCAGACCGTTAATATAACTCTCGATGGCATCCGGATTCTGTATCACCTTATAAGCCACATAGCGGCGGTAAAAAGTGCCGCAGATTTTCAGCAGCCGCAGCATATTGACTTCATGCGCCATTGCACTCCACTCCTTATGATTTTCTGCCAGTTCTGAGCGCATAGATGACAATATACTGACAGGCGCATCCCCTTTGAGGTAGTCCATCACCGGCCGCCGGATACTCGGTTTTACGTCCATCACCTCACGGTGCAGGGCATTTTCCGCCAGTGTCTTTTGGGTATCCAGACCATACCGCTCCCTGACATCCGGCACCGCTTGTTCCAATATCATATAAAGCTCCTGATAGCAGTCGAACAGATATCCCCATTTAGCGCCAAGCCCCAACGGTTCATTAGCGGTCATACAATCAATATACTGCTCTGTATAACGCTGTGCCAGATAGCCTAAAAAAGCAAGGGAATTTCTCGTTTTGTTCCATGTATCAGGGTGCTGAAACGCATCAGAGGATACTGCTGACTGTACAGTACGCTTGATGACCTTTTCCGCCGTTATATCCGCTGTTTCTTCGGCGGTATCGGCAATCACTGCCATATTCTTTTTGAAATATTCCGTTGGCGCATAGTCCAATAATGCCAGCAACAGCAAATCGTATCTCAGGTACATACGTTTGCGGAAACATTTCTGAACGGCTTCACCTGCACTCAGACTCATATACAGTACCAGCACCATTTTTTCCAGCTGTCCGGTATAAGCATCTGAGGGAAAGGAGCTTTCCCTTTCGATAATAACTTGTGCCATTTCGTCAAGCTCATCCTGTGTGAAAGTATTCTCCTGCCGGAAAGCAATCGCCAGCGAATACAGCTTTTCACGGGAAAAGCTCTTGCTGTCATAGCAGTAACATTTTCCTGCTCTGTATAAATCTCTCGGCGACCGTTGTGCCGCTGTCAGCATTTTCACGGGGTAAAAGTCCTTTTCCACATTGATGCCATAGGCGGCAAACGCTAACATTTTAGGCTGTAGTTCCTCGATCGGATAACGCCGCTCGTAGGCATGATGTATTCTTATATTGGCTTCCTGCATCGTATACATATACGAGTGATTGAGCAGGAAACGCCCTACTGTATTACCGGTCAGCGCATCCCAGAACAGGATATAGCGGTCGGTTACTTCCATGCTGATATTTTTCGGCAGACGCAGCATTTCTTCAAACAGCATACAGCTATTGCGGTGAACCGTATCATGATTGATTTTTCTATAGCGGAGCGTTTCTAAAAGAGATATATCCATTTCCTTTGAAAAATCAAAGAATGCCTGTGCGGTTTCTCTTTCCTCCTCCATCAGTTCTGTCTGTCCGAGGACATTCAGTATCGCTTTTTGCCAATCGGCAGTTTGTCCGTTACTCAGCAAATTCATTCTTATCCTCCTCCCGTTCATACAGCTTTTCCGCAGCACATCGTACCGCAACCATAGCAGCGCCTGTAGCAGTATAAGCGTAAATTTCCCCGATCAGACGGAGCATGGCAGCGGGATCGTCCCGAAAAGTATGCGCCTGTGCGGCCATCTGACCCGATAAGTCACGCAGTTTGCCTGCTAAAACGGATAATCCTGCCTGTTCACATTCCTCTGCCCTGTCTTTCAGAACTGTACCGCCGTCAAAGGCATACATACCACATTCGGTTATATCGCATAACAGTCCTCGGATGTCATCAAACAAATTCGCAAAATATCCGCTCGTGCCGTTTTCTCGTGCCTGACGTGCTTCATGAGAAGGTTGGGGCGCATGAATCGAATCAAAAACGGCAATCGGATAAATACAGCAGGTACCGTTTTCGATATAGGCATTGCCGAAAATCACATAGCTTTTATCCGGATGTGACAGCATCGCGATGAACAT
>ONYQ01000007.1:0-23618 GCA_900322145.1 uncultured Eubacteriales bacterium | reverse complement strand
GCTAACTGTTCAAAATACTGCCTCGTTTTGCTATGATAACGGGCTTTCAGGGATAATTGCTGACCGTAAAAGTCCTCCACTACAATGGTATGTGTCTGTTCCGTTTCGCTGAAAAAGGAACGGATACATTTTTCCGGCATCAGCATCACCAGTGTTTCACTGTCCTCCGCAGGGGAATTCTGCGAAAAATTATCCTTTATCAGCCGCAGAAAATCGGTGTATATCTTCTCATACACCGCCGGACAATTCAAGTCGGTACGCCGCAGCTGCATGGCTTTGGTTTCTGACGAAGCTGACAGACGAATACCCGATAATTTCGGCAATAACAACCGCAGTTCAAAGCGCATCAGTTCATCGCACAAGCCATACAATCCCCAGGGCGCTTCGGATTTTCGGCTTTTACGGCCATTTTCATAAAAGGAAGGCCGCACATCCGAATACGTCAGAAAAGGAGGCTGACCGTTACCGCCATTCTTATTGACAAAATAATATATCTCACCCTCATAGCCTGCCGCCGAAGAAAATGACCGCTGTGCCAGCGGAATCAGTTCCAGTGTTTCTGTCACCTGATAACTGTCCTTGAATACACCGATCCGTTGACGGAGTTTTTCACTGTCAGTTTCCTGCCGGATATCCGTCATCAGCCGATAGGCTTCCAGCATCACGGAACATAAACTATCTGTACGGAATTCCGGTGAATGGGCTGTATAAGCCTTCAGCCGACCGCCGATTTCCCGCAGAAGTCTTTCGCCTTCGGGGATACCAGCCTGATGACACAGCAAGGCATTCGCTTCCGCATATTCGGCGGCATCCTCCGGTGTACGCACCAATCCGTCTGACAATATCCTTTCCAGAAAGTGAATACAATGTCCGGCACAAACCTTGAAACGGTCGATATCCATCACCGTCGTTTCCTCTGCCGGTGACAAGCTTTCAAGGGTAATCACCTTATGTTTCAGTTTCCAGGCAAGAATTGCCGCCGCTTTATGCTTACACAGTTCCTTGCTATGACAGGTACACGCCGAATAATTCAGCGGAGACAGCAGTTTTACCGTCGTATTATCCTCTAAAATATCCACCGTAATGGTAGAAGATTCCTCCATGGAAGGCAGAACCCCCACTTTCGCCTTTTCCAAAAACGTGTTGTAATATTTCTTTTTCATCGCCTTAACGAGCGGTTCTACGGGATAAACTGTTAACTCCTGCGCTAATTTTTCGGCACGTGATACACTTACCGTCGGGGGCATTGTAGGCGGTGCTGTTACGGCGGCGGCCGGAGCATCTGCGGTGGTCGGTTGGCTAACCGGTAACGCTGCAGTCGGTACAGTTGGTGTATCCTCCTGCCATTCCTTTTTCAGCCATAAAATCGCCGTCACAATATGTCGGCAAATAGTTCGTGACGGACAAGAACACACACTTTCCGCCAACGGTACCTTAATAATACACTGTACATTCTCCACGGATACTTCCGCCGATTGATTCACAAACCCCAGATTGACATTCGCTGTTTCACTGTCCTTATAGGCACGTTTCACAATGCCCTTGTTACTGATACCGATGAGGTAATCGTCATCGGCTTCGGCCAATGCTTTTTTCAGTTCGTCCATACCCATCGGGAGTCCCCCTTCCTGAATAGCTGTGGTGTATGCTAATGAAGATGTATCATTGCACATTGCACATTGTACATTGGTTTATTGTATCATTCTGCCGATATAATCACCCAATTGTTCGGGTGTCATGGCTCCGACAAAAGCACCTCTATCCGCTAATTGCTGTCCCACATGAACGTCATACGCCGGATTCGCTTCCCGATCAAGCGCCGTCAGAAAAATCATTTTACTGCCGCTGCCGATAATATCTCCGCAGGTTTTCAGCAGGTAACCGGGATGTCCGCCCTCGTATAAATCCGTCACCACAACATAAATCGTTTCATACGGATTCGAGCAAAGGGTTTCACAATAGGAAACCGCTTTGTTGATATCCGTACCGCCGCCCAACTGTACACCCAGCAAAACTTCTACAGGGTCATCTGCATAGCTGCTCAGGTCAACAATCTCTGTATCAAATATCACTAACTTCGTTTCAATCATCGGCAATTTAGCAAAAATGCCTGCCATGACAGCACTATAAATAACGCTGTCCAACATCGAGCCGCTTTCATCTACGGCAATAATCACACGCCATTTATTATAACGCTTCGTGCGGCTGCTGAAATAAACATTCTTCAGAATAATGCGATTCTGTTCCCTGTCATAATTCTTCAGGTTGCTGCGGATGGTTTTCCGGATATCTAAATTCCGTATGGATTTCACACTGCTGGGCATTTGTCGGTTCAATTTACCGAGCAGCGATTTGCGGATATCGCTTTTCAGCTTTTCTGTCAATTCCTCTACTACCGCACGGATAATTCTTCGTGCTTCGTGCAGTACATCACTTTTCATCAGGCTTTTATACTGGAGTACCGTTTTCAGCAGATCCATATTCGGCTGCATTTTGGCGAGTACCTTTTTATCGGTCAGCAGTTCCGTCAGGCCAAAATGATCGAGGGCTTGTTTTTCTAAAATTTCAACGGTACGTTTCGGAAACAGACGGCGCACCTTTTCAATCCATTCGGCGGCCTGCGGCATGGATTCCCCTAAGCCTCCCTGCCGTCCGCTACGAAACACATCCTCGCCATATTCCCTGTCATACAAAAAATCAAGGGTATTTTCCATACTGCCATACAAACCAATTTCCTGTTCTGTCCCGTTAAAGGCAATATGTCCGGCGGCATTTTTGCCTAAAATCAGCCGCCATTTATTCATCGCTTCTGTCCGTTCACGCTCCGTCATGTATTCCACCCCATTTCCTTCAGGATTTCCCTTTCCAGAACCGTACCGGCAGTATAAATATCTTTGTCTATGGTCAATGACTGACGCATTTTTTCCGCACTGCTGCCATACAATCCAGCAACCTTTTCCGAAATACGGTCAATTTCATACGGTGAAAAATAGCTGAAGGCTAATCGTAACTCCGGAAGGATTTCCATGAATTCTTCCATCGAAAAGCTTTGCAGCAGACGATCCGTCATTTGGATGAATTCTTCCCCGATCAGCACAATATCTCTTGCGGTAGAAAACAGTCCCCGCAAAAAGGAGGCCCCTTGCTTCTGCATTTCCCTGGAACCGGACAAATAAGCCTGTACCGCCATGCGGATATCGTTCTGATAACGGTTATCACTGCCATACAGCAATCCCAATACAGCACCATATACCGACGGTTCAGGGTTCTGCTGCTGTATCATACTCCCGAAAGCTTCCTGCAATACCGCCGCTTCTTCCTTCAGCAATGCACCGCTTACCAGACTATACAACAACCGGCATATCCGGATACATTCTTCCGCTCTGTCTTCGTTGACATGAATCATCTTCGGCAGCATGGTGACCGCCTTATAGAAGCACTGGCGCAGAAAATCGTCCGCCTGCCGGTTATCCGTCTGATACAACTCATACAGGCTGTGCAGCATATTGAAATAGTAAAGTCCCTGTCCGATAGAGAAAAAATCGCCGTCTGCGATAATAATATTTTCCATCTGACCGGCAAAACCGTCCGTTACTGATATGCCCATCAGAAAACATTCCACATATAATTTAGCGGCATCACTGCATTTCTGCGTGTCTTTCAACCGTCTACGAGATAACACCGTACAGGCTTCTTCAATCGTACCGCCGTAGGCGCTCACATCAATTAACGCAGCATCTACATCGGCGGTATGTTTATATGCCCATTGTTCACGGATACGGCTGCGGTCACTGTTATGAATCAGGTCAGCCCCTTTCAGTCGTCTGGCAAAACCTGTATCCAGAAAGCCCAAGCGATAAAATAACCGGCTGATTTCAGCGTGCTGCGGTTTAGCAAATAAGGACAGCTCTATTTTCTGTTCCATGACACTGTCCACTTTCAGCTTATATTTTTTGGATAAAGTTTCAAAATCCTGTACAATGGGTACCTTTTCCGCACTGTCACACAATTGCCCGACAGCATTTCCTGTAGCAATTTCACCCAACAGTCGCAGCGGAAGATCACCTGCCGCATTTTTCTCGCCCTTAATAAAGCAGCTGCGGACTCCGTCAAATAATTCATATAATCCCGGTGCTTTCTTATCCCGCAGCGCCGCTAAACCCTGCATCATCGTGACCGCCGAGGCCATATCCGACATGGTAATCAACAGTTTCTCTTTGACACAAGCTTTGGCACATTGCAGCAGCGTATCCATCACCGCTGTTTCATAGACAGAATCCATCGGCTGATGTTCCTGTACCCCCTGCCATACACGGTCATAAAAGCCCGGATGCTGCATACCGGAAGCATACCCATTCAGCGCATCCGCTGCTTCAAAGGAATAGCGCATAGCATACACATCCTGCACCTTTTCACTGAAACGGTGCGCTTTATGGGGCTGCGGCGCTGTCATTCCCTCTATCAACTGATACAATCCATAAGAATGGAATCCGCCCGTTACGACCAATATTTTATCATGCCGCTGTGCCGCTTTGCGTATCTGCTCCGCCATGAAGCTCTCCCGCACCAGACAGCCATCCGCTAACATTTCCTCCTGCGGTGTATTCCGTCGGGTAATATAGCAATAAGTATACATTCTGCGGATATATTCCTCTGTTGAAACCGACAGGGCATCTGTTTCAAAATATTTTTCCCAGAATTCTTCAAAACTGCGCAGACCTGTCTTTTCACATAAGGCGGCAAAATAACGGCTTTCGGATAAATAATGTTCATCCCCATAGGAAGATACTTCCTCTTTCCGGCGCATTCCTTTTTCAGCCGCCGTGTGGATGAGAATATCACCATAAGGAAGGTCGATAAATCCGCAGTCAATGCCGTGTGCTTTGGCATAACATAAAGCATTATATTCCGGCGAGGTACGCAAAAAAGGATAGTAACACTTATAGTCCTCTGCCTCCTCACTGATATATTTCGCCGTATCCTTGTAAAAGTAGTAGAAAGCGACCGGCGGCACGGTACCGCTGTCCGTCAGAATAGGAATCAGCTTATCCGCTGTCTGCGGTCCTTCTACCAAAATACAATCCGGCCGATAGCGTTCCATCACTTTCTGCAAATGATAGGAACAGCCCGGACTATGATGACGGACAGGAAAATAAATGATATTTTCGCTGTAGCCGAAGGGAATCATTTCAGATATTTCTTCGCTGCATAAAATTCCTTCCATAATCCACCCACCTTCTCTGCCCTGTGTTTAACAACAGTATTGAAATAGGCTTTCAGCTTGTCAAGATCATCCCTACTATCCTTACAGACCGCATTAGTCAGATTTTGTGTCAGATCGCCCATACTCATGCCCGATTGCTCATAATACCAGGCATTGGACAGTGTCTGATAATAAACCGATACCGCTTCGGCTGTACTCATCACCGCAGACGGCTTTTCCACCTTTGTGCCTGTATCGGAAATACCTTCCCGTAATTCATGGTAAGTCATCGCCAACAATTCCGCTACATCGGTATCCACCGGCATACCGATTTTATCCGCTGTAGCATTGGCTCCTACTTCGTTCAGAATAATCTGCTTTTCCAGACGAACATCCTTCACCGGTTCTACCGTTTCAAAATTAAAACGCCGCTTTAAGGCACTCGACATCTCATTAACGCCCTTATCACGGGTATTCGCCGTACCAATGACATTAAAGCCCGGTCGGGCAAACAAAAGTCCGTCCTCTTCCAATTCAGGAATGTTCAGCACTTTATCACTCATCACGGAAATTAAACTATCCTGTATTTCTGCCGGTGTACGGGTGATTTCCTCAAAACGGGTGATAATCCCCTTCGCCATGCCGACATACAGCGGTGACGGTACCAATGCCTCCTGCACCGGTCCTTTTGCTAACAACAGCGCATAATTCCAGCTATACTTAATCATATCCTCTGTCGTGCCGGCCGTTCCCTGTACCGTATTGGTACTAACACCGCTGATCGCCGCCGACAGTAATTCGGACAGCATCGTTTTAGCTGTACCCGGTTCTCCCACTAACATCAATCCCCGACTGCCTGCCAACGTAATAATACATCTTTCCACCAACGCATCATTACCAAAAAATTTCTTCCCTATCTCAATTTTTTCGCCATCGGGCATAACAATTGGTTTTGACGTTCCCAGAATAAACGTCCTTACCGCTTTGGGGGATAATTTCCAGTTATCCGGCTTTCTGCCGGTATCATTGGCCGCTAATGCGCTCAACTCTTTCTGATAGCGCACCTCTACCGGCGGCTTGATATAGTTTTTTTCCATTATGCTCTCTCCTTTACGTTACTGGTTAAGGCAATGTTTCCATCTGCCGTGACATCTGTTTTCATGTTCCTATTATATAGAATCTTTCTCCCGATTGCAATATCTCCCTTGTACCAAAACTTTCCCCTTCCACAAAAATAAAAACCGGAAAAACCATCTATGGCAGATGATCTTTCCGGTCTGACAGCCATTCAACTCCACGCTCAGTCAAGGGCGATAGGTCCGGTCCATGTGATAATACCGCCGAATTCGATAACATTGGTATAGCCCAGAGAAGCTAATTTTTCGGCGGCTTCTTTGCTGCGGCGACCACTCCGACAATACACCAATATCATCTGTGACTTATCCGGCAGTTCTTCTATATTTTCTCGCAACCCAATGATTTCATTCGGAATACAAATTGCCTGTGGGATATGTCCCTCATCATATTCCTGCTGTGTTCTCACATCCAGAATGATGTAGCCGCTTTCTGTTTTCATGATTTGGGCAGCTTCCTGCTGTGTGATCTGACGATAGGTATTGGTCGCTGTACTATTGTCGGGGGCGCTGCTATCGGTCTTGCTGACATCGCTTACATTGGCTGTGCTGCTGCCGGCATCTTCGGAAATAACGGTACTGCTGCCGACATGACTATCTGCCGCCGTGTTACCCTTCTGCTGCTGACAGGCGGTTCCTGACAGAACCAACATTCCCATGATACATAAACCAATCAACTTCCTTTTCATTATAACATCCCTCCTGCACACTGCACACATATTTTCATGCAACCAGCCATTTCCAACTGACAACACTATAAAGCGGAACCAGCGGCAGCATGATCGGTGTTTTGGCAAAATATGCCTGATAAGCCGGATCGTTTCCATAAATACGGTTCTGACATTCCTCTGCTTACAGCAAGAGGTCACCGCCGGAACGATGACCTCTATATGGTTTATTTATCAACTGCACGAATGGTAATGGATTCAATAACCGGCTGCTGATCGGCCGGAATCGTTCCGTTATTATCCGTCGGCTTGGCATCGTGACAAATCTTATCGACTAATTCCAATCCTTCGGTCACATGACCAAAAGCGGCATATTGTCCGTCCAGTGAGCCGGTATGGTCATCCGACTGTACAATAAAGAATTGCGAACTGGCACTGTTCATATCATAGCTGTTGCGTGCCATAGAAATAACACCCTTAGTGTGGGAAATACTGTTTGTCCAGCCATTGGCGCTGAATTCACCGTAAATATTATGTTCGGAACCGCCGAGTCCGTTGCCTTGCGGATCGCCGCCCTGCATCATAAAACCGTCCATGATACGGTGGAAGGTCAGACCATTATAAAAGCCCGATTCCGTCAGATAAATAAAGTTTCTTACCGTAGTAGGTGCCGCCTCATAATTCAGTTCAACAGTAATTTTTCCGTAATCCTTGACGTTGATATCAGCATAATATGTCTTGGTCATGTCAAGTGTGACAGAATCCATATAAGCCTCAGAGGGTCTTTCCACCGTACTCGATGTGCTGGTATCGGTGCTGCTTGCTGTCTGCGAAATCTGACTGACCGTCGTACTGGTTTCACGCTTATCGGTATCTTCATTTTTTTTGCCGACATTCTGCACAATCGCTAAAATAATCAGGAAAACGGCAATTACCGCCAACAGAATACCTGTGACAATCAGAATGATTTTTCCCTCATTGCTTGGCTTCGGTTCCGGTTTCTTTTTGATTTTTCTGGGCATTTTTCATGTTCCTTTCTGCACGATATAATAAATTTCATTTATTATATCATACATTCTTCCATTTTTCAAGCGCCTTGCAAATCACTGTCACAAAAGCAAATTCAGAGTATTCCGTCACACCAAATACCATGCTCCGCATTACATACTTTTATAGTTGCCGAGGAAGGAAAAATCGGTCATTTCTTCGGAAAGCGCACACAAAAGCGCCAGTGTGCGAGGATCTTTGATGGTTCCCGTGAAATCCAGATAGAAAAGGTATTCAAAATCTGTATTCGGCTTGGGACGGGATTCTATTTTCGTCAAATTCAGACCATCAGCTGCCAGACGGCCGAGAATATGATACAGTGATCCCGTAACGTGCGGCAGTGAAAAACACAGGCTGATCTTATCGGCGCTGTCTTCTATATACAAATTCTTCGTAATCAGCAAAAAACGGGTCGTATTATGCGGATTATTCTGGAAACCACGCAGTAAAATCGTCAGGCCGTATTTTTCGGCGGCTTCTTCGGAACAGATAGCCGCAATGTCATGACGGTCACTTTCGCTGACCATCGCCGCCGCTGCCGCCGTACTATGGCAGACCTCTTTCTGCAACGCACGAGAACGCAGGTAATCCGAGCATTGATACAGGGCTTGTTCATGAGAATAAATCTGTCGTATACTTTGGAGTGTCGTGCCTTCTTTGGCCGCTAAACAATGGTCTATCGGCAGACTGATAGCGGCAGCAATCGAAAAACGGTAGCGCAGCATCAGATCATAAACATCCGTCACGGAACCGGCCGAGCTGTTTTCAATCGGTATAACAGCAAAATCGGCTTCTTCGTTTTCCAGTGCAGTAAACACTTCATGAAAGGTCGGACGAAATACGGGCGTGACCTTCGGAAAAAAGGAACGGCAGGCTTTATGCGCATAAGTACCCGGCACACCGAAACAAATCACCCGCTGATCGTCTGACGCATAGGGAATATGCTTCTGTGCATGAAGAATATGCTGCCGCAGGTTTTCACCGCTGCCCAGCATATCATGCTGAAGGGAACGACTCAATTGTATAATAGAGGTGTAAAGCTGTCGGGCACTGCTCCCATAGTCACCGGCCGCAGATTCTACTTTGTCTAAAATCTGCTCCTCTCGTTGAGCATTAAAAATCGGCAGACCGTTATCGTATTTATATTGCGCCACTCGGCGGGAACATTCCATCCGCCGGATAAACAGGGACAGCAATTCCTCGTCAATGGCATCAATTTCATTTCTGATTTCTTCTAAGCTCATAACATATTCACATCCTTTAACAATTCAAGCATGGCAACAGCGGCAGCCGACTCTGCAACAGGTACGGCACGCACTACAATACAAGGATCATGACGGCCTTTGATGGCAAGAGTTGTATTGGTTTTCTGCGTCAGGTCAACGGTATCCTGTTCCTGTGAAATGGAAGGTGTCGGTTTGATGGCAAGGCGGAAAATAATCGGCATACCCGAACTGATACCGCCGAGAATACCGCCGTTATGGTTTGTCACGGTACGCACGGTATCGCCGTCATAGCGGAACGCATCGTTATGCTCATGACCGCTCAGAAGCGTACCCTCAAAGCCTGTACCAAATTCTATTCCTTTAACAGCCGGAATACCAAATAAAATCGAGGACAGCACATTTTCCACACCACCGAACATGGGAGACCCGACTCCCGCCGGCATACCCGTAATGGCACATTCAATGGTACCGCCAATGCTGTCACCCTGTTGACGGTGTTCCTCAATCAATGCCCGCATGGGAATTTCTTTGTCAGTGTCAATCAATCCAAAGGTAGTGGTTGATAAACGTTCCACCAGGTCAGCGGGAATCTGTACGGGGTCAAAACGGCTGTCCGTAAGCGCACCGACAGAGCTGATATGCGCCGCTATACGGATACCACGACGGGCTAATATCTGTCGGGCAACCGCTCCTGCAAAAACCAGCGGCGCTGTCAGCCGTCCCGAAAAATGACCGCCGCCCCGTATATCATTGAAGCCATGATACCGGACAAAGCCCGTATAATCGGCATGAGAAGGACGAGGACAACTCAATACATTGCCATAATCCTGTGAACGGGTATTCGTATTCCGAATGACCGCACAAAGCGGTGCGCCTGTCGTGGTATCATTCAACAGCCCCGACAGAATTTCCGGTGTATCTGCCTCGGAACGGGGCGTTGCCGCTTTATCTTTGCCGGGCGCACGACGACCCATTTGTAACAGCAAGGCTTCACGGTCAATGAATTCTCCTGCCGGCAATCCATCCATCACTACGCCAATGCCGCCGCCGTGACTTTCTCCGAAAATGGATATTTTGAGATAGTTACCCCATGATGACATGAATCTTTCCTCCTAACTTCTCCATATCGTCAAAAAATGTCGGATAGGATTTATTGATGCTTTCCCCATCGGTCAGTGTAATCGTACCGCTGCAGCGTACCGATGCCATCGCTAAGGCCATTACAATACGATGATCGTTATACCCTTCAGCCAATCCGCCGTGAAGGGTCGGAACACCGGTAATTACCAAACCATCATCCGTTTCACGGATATCAGCCCCCAGTCGGGACAAACCATCCCGCATGGCCGCTAAGCGGTCACATTCCTTAATACGCAGACGGGCTGCTCCTGTGATAATCGTTGTTCCCTCACAGCAAGCCGCCGTTACCGCTAATGCCGGTACCATATCGGGAATATCTGTTGCATCTATCGTTGTTGCCTTGAGCGTTCCATGCGAAATGGTAATGTATCCCCTTGCATCCGTCTGAATATCCGCCCCAAAACGAGCATAAATATCCAGACAGGCTTTATCCCCCTGTTTGGAATAAGGGTTGAGGTTATCAATCGTAATACGGCCGCCGAGCGCCGCCGCTGTCAGAAAAAATGCCGCCTGTGACCAATCGCCTTCTACGGTATAGGAACGTGCCTGATAACACTGTCCGCCGGGAATATGCCAGCCGTTTGCAGTCGGTTCAATGACAATACCGAATTCCTTCAGGACATCCAGTGTCATGTCAATATATCCCACCGATTGCGCCGGAGACGTCAAAATAATATCGCTGTCCCCCTCCAACAACGGCAATGCCAACAGCAAACCGGTAATAAATTGAGAGCTGATATGTCCGGGAACAGCATAAGCACCGCTGTGCAGCTGACCACTTATCTGCAAAGGCAAACCTCCTGCCGTTTCGCAGACAACCCCATGTGCCGGCAGACATTCCGTGAAAACGCCAATCGGACGTTCCGGCAATTTGCCATGCCCCACAAAGACAGCCGATACACCGCCTACAGCCGTGACCGGTACCAGAAAACGCAGGGTCGAACCGCTTTCTCCGCAATCCAACCGTACATCCTTTGGCGTAAAGATATGAGTGCCGTCCACCGTCAGGGTATCTCCTTCCTGCGTGATCACAGCCCCTAACTTCCTCATACAGTCAATGGTCGCACGAATATCATTCGACAAGGCTATCGGCCGTATCACGCTGATACCTCTGGCCAGTGCTGCACAAATAATTGCTCTGTGCGCCGCACTTTTAGACGGCGGAACAGATACCGTTCCCTGCAGTATCCCCGGTTCAATCTGAACTTGAGTCATAGTGGTTTCCTTCTTTCCTCTTTTTCTGCTTTTGCCAATTCTTTCCCGACATCATTTTACCACATTCCCTCCCACCATGCAACCTTTGTCACCCATTAACAAAAGCCCGTGACAGAATTTTTTTCAAACCTCTCAATCCAACACGGAAATCAATTTTTAAAAATATATGCCGTCCGCTTTGTCATTCTGAGGAGCAAAGCGACGAAGAATCTTTACATTTATGCCGGTTTTGTGATAAAGTTCCTTCGCTTACGCTCAGGATGACATATTGTTTATTTTCTTTTAGAGAAAGTTGATTTCCGTGTCAATCCAAAATAAGTTATTGAATTTTTGACAAAATTGGTTTATTATATAGGATAAGGCAATTTTATTATTTTGTGGGGGGTTCCGTTGTGAATTTCATCAAAAATCTGACCAAAAAAAAATATTTTTATGTCATCTTTTTCTTTTGCCTGATCGTTGTGTTCGCTTTTATGCTGCACCTCGTCATTCAAAAGGATATCCAGTCCGGAAAACCGACTGATGATTTCCCCAGAGCAACCGCACAGGTTATCAATGCACCCAACTCTTATGCGCTGACACAGGACGGTGTCACCAAAGAGTATTATTCCAATATTCTCATTCATGTTGAAATCAATGAAAACGAGGCCTATGATGCTTACCTTGTCGGACAGGTCGAAAAGGCTGTTTCCGGTCCCATTGATACCGGCTCCGTTATCACCGTCAAATATGAAAAGAACGATCACACTGCCTTTTATTATGCCAATGATCCAAAACCTCATTACCGTGTTTTTCTGTATGTGTTCTTTGGCGTATTGATTGCAATGTCTATCGGCGCTACCATTTACGCTTCTAAGGCTATGGATGTTCTGACGCATCGCCGGAAAATGAAAGACAATATGGAAAAAATGCAGCGTGAAAAAGAACAGTCTGCGGAGGATGCCTCCCGTTATATGGGCGCAGACGGTAATGAGCATTTCGGAGACTATCACCCCTTCAACGATCAGGGCATTGATTATAACAAGCTGTATGAAGAAAATCAGACACTGAATGATGCCGCCTACAATGCAGAAAGCACCTATGCCGGTTATAATAATGATGCTGTATCAGACAATACTTCCAACAGCTACGGCGCACCTAACCCTTCAATGGATGCACCCTATGACCCTAATGCCGGTTATGGCGGTTATGGCGCACCTAACCCCTCAATGGATGCCCCTTATGACCCCAATAAACCCTATCCCTAAAAAATGACCGCCGTTGACCGGTCGGAAAGGATGGATGTAAAATGAAAATGCGCTCTCTGAAATCCGGTTGCCTGTCAGTAGTCTTACTGCTTGTTCTCCTGCTTTCCTGCGGCTGTACACAGCACTCAACGCCTGAGGATGTTTCTTCTTTGCCACACAATGATATCAGTAAAGTTGTTTCTGCGATATCAGAGGTTCCTGTTACATCCGTACCTTCGGCGGAAGAAAAATCCGAGGTTTCTGATACTGCTGCCGTATCGGAAATTTCCGTTCCGTCTCAGGAAACTCATGACGTTTCTGAATCATTGCCTTCGGAACCGTCAGAAGCATCAGAAATTTCTGCCATTACAGAACCTGTTTCTTCGGAGGAATCCATTGATCATCCGTCTTCCTCCCATCCGGATCCTTCTGCCTTCGCCTCAGAACCGGCACCGGAATCTTCCCTCGAGGACAACAGCCAACCCTCTGAAGAAGTTTCCCCCGCACCAGTGGATGAAACCTCTTTGATTAAGGGACTGAGAAAAAAATACTTCGTCAATCGGTTAGATACTCCTTCTCTGCAAAATTTTGCCCGCCTATACAAAGGAGCACTTGACTGTACGGAGCGGGTCACTTTTTCTTATGAAATCCCTTCCGCACAACTTGATACACTCATGTTCCTGCTGAATTACGATTGTCCTGAACTGATTCATCTCAGCGGCGACTATATACCTATTTACAGCGATACCTATGGAGATTATGTCAGCGGTGTCGGGCTGATTTACTATATGTCCCCTGACGAGTATCATCAGGGCATGGAAACACTCAGCCAATTCCAGCAACAGTTATCAGAGCAGACAGCCGGTATGTCACCCCGTGAAACAGAACAGTATGTCTATGATCTGTTGTTCAACACCGTTGTCTTTGATGACTATTCCGCACATTCCGGCTCCATTTACGGCGCTCTTATCGAACATCGTGCCCGCTGTGAGGGTATCAGCAAGGCTTTTGCCTGGTGTCTGCAGCATTGCGGTATGGAATGTATGACAGTGGCCGGAACCCCACTGTGGGAAAATACCGGTGCTTATGCCGGTCATTCATGGAATATCGTGCGTTTGGACAATGACTATTATTATGTCGATGTTGCTGCGGATAATCTGCGCTCCTATCCGGAAGAATCAGTCGTGCCGCTCTACGGCTTCCTGAATTCCTCCGAGGCACAAATGCAGCGCACACACTTAATGAATGATATTTTCCGTAATTTAGGAGTTCCTCCCTGTTTCTCCGACCAGATGAATTATCATGTTGCTGCAGGTCAATATATCAGCAGCGATGATGATATGCAGGAATGCTTTGAACGTATTCTGTACAATCGCTATGTCAGCGGCGAATATATGCAAATTTCTATCCGTCTCGATACGGAAATATCCTATCAGAATTTTATCGACAATTGGGAGTCATGGCTGGAACAATTCTGTCAAAAAGAAGGTTATGTTTCTTGCGGCAACACTGTATACTATAACGATGTTTCCCTCACGGTGGTAATCGTTATAAACCCGCAATAAAAAAATATCCCACACCTCCTACCAATGGGTATGATGACTTCCATTCATTATCTTTAGCAAAGGAAAAAGGAGACACTGTTATGAAAAAAAAGCTATCGTTCGACAGAATCGGTACCAGAGGCAGTATTGCCCTGCTGATTCTCGGTGTCTTTTGTCTGCTGTTCGGCATTTATCTGCAAGTAAGAGCCAACAGTCTGCCGAATGATGTCATAGAGGTCACAGCTACCATCAGTAGTTTTCAAGGCGAAAATTCTTCTTCCTATCAGACCACCAAAACCCTTGTTACCTATACCGTCAATGATACTGTCTATACCGATATCCCTCTCGGCCAATACGAAGCCTCCTGGAAAATCGGTGATACCATTTCGATTTGCTGCAACCGCAGCGACCCTTCTTATATCTGGACACGCACTATGCAGTACCGTGGTATTTTCTATATCATCTTCTCGGCTTCCTTCTTACTGGTGGGTATTTACAAGCTGCTGCAGTTTCGCAAAGCCAAAGGCGCCAATGAACATGAGAGCGATATGGATGACAATCAGCAGGAAAAATTCAATATTTCCTCGTTTATCATCCCCTTTGCCGCCGGTATTCCCTTTACTGTCACCGGTATTCTCTATCTATTGATGGAACATTCCATTTTTGGCGCTGTGGTAGTGATCCTCGGCTTTATGGCTGTCCTCGCCGGCATCTTCTCATTCATTGATTTTATCAAAAGCAAACGGCATCCCCGCACATAGTTCTCTCTTTTCAGCAAGAAACCCCTGCAGGAACATTTCCGTTCCTGCAGGGGTTCGTTTTCGCATATTACAATCGCCTGAAAGGCGGTTTATGGTTATTGTACAGAAACATGAGAACAGCCATTGCTACAATGATAATGTAACCGATAAAGCTGTAAATATCGGGAACTTCCCCGAGAAAAAGAACGCCCAACAAGGTCGCAAAAATAATCTGCGAATAATCATACACACTGATTTCTCTGGCCGGTGCATGACAATAAGCAGCCGTAATACTGAACTGACCGCCCGTTGCCGCTAAACCGGCGCCCAACAACATCAGTATCTGCCACCATGCCATCGGATGATAATCAAAAATCAGAAACGGAAGCATACTCAGACAGGAAAAAGTCGAAAAGAAAAACACAATACGGGAACCGTTTTCCTTCCGATTGCCTAAAATACGCACCATGGTATAGGCAAAGCCGGCACACATATCGCCGAATAATCCTATCGCAGACGGTATGACATCCACATTCTGAAAGGACGGCTTGATGACAAACAATGAACCTACAAAGGCGATCACTACCGCCGCCCCTTGCAGAAACGTCAGCCGTTCTTTCAGGATAAAGAAGGAAAAGATAATCACGAAAAACGGTGACATCTTATTGAGAATAGACGCATCCGACAGCGGAATGTGGCTCAGCGCATAAAAATTGCAGACAATGCCGATCGTTCCAATGCCTGAACGCAGCAGCAAATATTTCAGATTACCCTTATTCCACCGAAAACCGCTTTTCTGCTTCACTAACACAACCGCCGCAAAGACAACTGCCACTAAATTACGGAAAAAGCTTTTCTGAAAAGGCGGAATATCTCCCGACATCCGCACAAAAAGATTCATCACTGCAAAGCAGAAGGCTGACAGGATAATATAAATAATCGCCCGATACTGGCTGTTGATTCTTCGCATAGCCTTCACATCCTTTGAACCGTCAGAACAGATACGACAGGTTCGTATCTGCCGCCAAGTTATCCAGCGAATACAACAGCAAGATCGCATCCGCCTTTTCCTGCGCCGCCAGTGCTGATACCTCTTTCTTGTAATAACGCAGATCAACCATAATAATATCATGGTAATGCTGCGACAGGAAAGGCACTATTGTGTGGGCATAGGAATCCTTGATAACAATCAGCGTACCCGTCGGAACGTCCTCATTCGTGATACGCACAAGGCTATGGTTGCCGTCTAAAAAGACAGGGTATTTATCATCATTTTCGAGCTGTTCCCGGAAGAAATAGCTGTTGTTGCTTTTGCTGTCAGCGCCATCCTTGATATTAACTTTCACAGCATCCTTGCCCTGCGACCGATTATGCCACAGTTCGATATCATCCGGCGGCAGGAACCACAGGGCTGCTTTTGCATAAGACGTGCCGTAGAAACCGCTGACCGTTTCTTTTTCAAAAGCACTTTCCGCCAAAGGCGTATACCCCATCGTCTTGCCTAATGCCTGATAACATTCAAAAGCGCCACGGGATGTCCAATGGTGATCGGTCTTATAGTAAAGCTGGGTATCAGCGGCAGTTTCCACAAAGGTTTCCTGCACATCTACAAAATGAACCTTTTCGCCCAGCTGACCGCAGAAAGCGCCGATCCATTCATTATCACGGTAACTTTCATGATTCCACGGCAGTTTATCACGGTTGACATACCCCGATGACGGTATCACCGTCATATAAACCGGAATATCACTGTCATCGGCAAATTCCTTGATATAAGCAGCATTTTTCAGCAGATTTTCACCGCCCTCTGCCGGCTTCGGAAACAGATAACCGTCCTCTCCGAGATAAATTCCCTTTGAACCATTACGACCCGAAGCCAGGTCATACACCGCATTCACACCGACAAAGAAATTTCGTCCCGGCATATGATCGGACAGATAAGTGTCCAGCTTTTTCTGAAAATCACCGTTGAGCAGGGTGTTTCCGTTCAGTTCCGGAAATTCCGCCAGTGTACGCTTCTCCTGCGGAGAATACAGCGTTTTCGGCAGTACCAGCCATAATCCCATCATTACAAAGATAAACCCGCAAAACAGGAAGGCAGGCAGATATTGAAATACTTTTTTCATCGGTTGACCGCTCCTTCCTGTCAGAATTTAAAGTACAAAAACGGATTATAGCTGCTGCTGGCCAGCGAGGCTGTACAAAGCAGCAGTGACAGCACACAGCCTACATTATCAATCATCAGCTGCATCGGCTGCCATTTGATCTTATGATAAATCGTGGTAAACAACGGTGTGGATACCAACAGAGCGATCACCAATAGCGGTACATATGCCAGTACCGTCGGCGTGACATCGCTGCTCATCATCCAGCCGTCTGCACCGAATAACCGTGCCACAAAACTGCCCATTTCATTCATATCCTCAAAATAGAACAGTACCCAGCCCAAAACAATGAAAATCAGAGCATAGATATGACCGAATATCGCCGGCAGCTTTTTGAGTACCTTCAGCATGAAGGTCTTTTCGATAATCAGCAGGATTCCGAAATAGACACCCCACAGAATAAAGTTCCAGCTGGCACCATGCCATAAGCCTGTCAGAAACCATACCACGCTCATATTAATGATCTGCCGGCCTAATCCCTTACGATTGCCGCCCAATGGAATATATACATACTCCCTGAACCATGTGCCCAGAGAAATATGCCAGCGCCGCCAGAATTCCGTAATGCTTTTGGAAATATACGGATAATCAAAGTTCTTGACAAACTCAAAGCCGAACATCTTACCCAGTCCAATGGCCATATCAGAATAACCGCTGAAATCAAAATAAATCTGGAAGGTATAGGCAATAATGCCGACCCATGCTCCCAGCGCACCGCTCGCTTCACCGCTTTTGCGGATACTATCCCACAGAATACCCATCTGATTGGCCAACAATACCTTTTTCGCTAAACCGATCAGGAACAGCTTGACACCATCCGTGAACTGCTGCAAATTCTCACGCCGATGCACTAATTGCTCCGCTACATCCGCATAACGCACAATCGGTCCCGCAATTAACTGCGGGAATAACGAAACATAAGTACCAAAGTCAATGAAATTCTTCTGCACCTTCACGGCATTCCGATAGACATCTATCGTATAGGACATTGTCTGGAATGTATAGAAGGAAATACCAATCGGCAGTGATACTTCTAAAATCGGTATATTCAGGAACGGCAGCACAAACTGCAGCGTTTCTCCTATGAACCCTACATATTTGAAAAAGCCCAGCAAGCCGAGATTCAAAATAATCGCTGTCACAAAGATAAACCTCGACAGACTCTTTTTTTGTCGTCTTGCCCCTAACAGAATACCGGCAATATAGTTGATGAGAACGGATACCATCATCAACAGCACCAGCATGGGTTCACCCCAGGAATAAAATACCAGATCCACGACAAAAAGTGTCAGATTACGAAAGCGTCTCGGTGTAATATAATAGAGTGCCAGTACCACCGGCAGGAATCCGAACAGAAAGATAAAACTGGAAAAAACCAAAGCGCTACACCCCTCCACAAACAGAATGAAATCCGTTCGCAAAAATGCAGAACGGATTTGCACTACACTGAACCCTAAATGACATCAGCCTTTGATGCTCTCGTTAAAGATCTCCTTGATCTTCTCTGCATCATTGGAAATAACGAGAGAAACATACAAGCCCTCTGTATCAACGGTTGCCTTCTGAATCATTTCTACCTGCTCAGGGGTATAGTTCTTGATAACATTATAGATGGAATCTAAATTTGCCTTCAGTTTATCCTGAATATCCTTGACATCAGCATCGGATTTCGCCTTGATATAGATGATCTGATCCTGTGTGACACCGTCATTACAGTACAGGCCGGCGAATTCCTCCATCTGCTCCTCGGTAATACCAAAGGTTCTCTGGATACGCTTGGCACTATAATCAGCTGTTTCGCCAGGGAAGGTTACCTGTGCCTTTACCTTGTCCAAAGCGCCCTGCAACTTGGCGGTACCCTCTGTGGCAGAAGCGGCACTTTCCTGTGAAGCCGCAGAAGCGGTGCTGGCGGTCGATGCCTGTGTGCTGTTATTTGTGCTGCTGTTGCTGCTGTTGTTACTGTTGCCGCCGCAGGCACAAAGTGTCAGTGCTAAAGCGGCTGCTGTCAAGGCAATAAAAATCTTTTTCATGGTTATTTTTCCTTTCTTTTCCCAAATAATATATTAAGCCACATGGCTTTTCAGATAATTCACCCACGCTTCACAGCCGGCATCTGAAAAATGCAGTCCCATCGCTGTGGCATCGCTGCAATAAGCTTCCATCAGGTTACCGTAGCCATCATTCACGGCAGAAGCCACATCCAGATAAATATAGCCCCGTTCCTGACAAATGGGCTGAATGGCCTGATCGAAAGCGGCAATCGTGGTATTATTCAAATCCGATAACTGCTTATAGGACAGCATCGGCGTTACCGACTGTACATAGATGACTGTATCCGGACAACGCTGCTGTATCTTAGCCGTCAGGGATTTCATGCCCTCCACGGCACCGTCTACACCGTACAAGCCGATATCATTCATGCCCAACATCACGAATATCTTTTTCGGCTGCAGCATCGCCACACCATCTTCCACGGTGTATTTTATCCCGTTATAAACGGGATGTACATTATCAGGATGATCGTATCCCCACTGGGCGTTATTATAACCCAGACTGCCCGCACACAGGAAATCCGCATTTCCCAGCGAACCGTAATCCGCATAATACGACAGTTTCAGCGTTACACTATCTCCGACAAATACGGCATCGTCAAACCATGAAGCATCTACCGTTTCACCGCTGATAACCGGCGTTGGTGTATACTGACTTTCTTCCTGTTCAGAGGATTCCTCCGGTATCTCACGGCTTTCCCCGGTACTTTCTTCGCTGGTTTCTTCCACGCTTTCTTCTGCACTTTCCTCACTGGATTCCTCGATCGACTCCTCACCGGATTCTTCGGAAATTTCTTCGCTGCTTTCCTCCGAACTTTCCGACAATACACCGCTTTCGTCAACGGAAGATTCATCAGATTTTTCCTCGATAGACTTTTCCTCGCTAATTTCTTCTGCCGAGGATTCTTTTGAAGAAGTTTCCGGTGCAGAAGATACCGGACGGCGGGAGGTTTCCTTTTCAGAAGATGTTGCTTTGGAAGAGGCCGGCTTCGTAACCGACTGTTCGGAAGATTCCTGCACCGGAATCGTGGAAGATACGACACTTTCGGTGCTGGAAGTGCTTTCCGGCGATTCCTTCGGCTGACCGCCGCAGGCGCACAATGTCAGCGCCAACAGCATTGTCAGACATAAGGCAATTCCTTTTTTCATGGCTTAATCCTCACTGTACATGATTCTTCAGATAATCTACCCAGACGGCACAGCCGGTATCCGAAAAATGCAGTCCCATTGCATCGGGATCACCGCAATAGTCATAAACCAAATTACCGCTGCCGTCCTCCATCGCAGAAGCTACATTCAACCAGATACAGCCTTTTTCTTCGGCAATGGCCTTTGCCTTCTCGTTAAACTGCGGAATCGTTGTATTGTTCAAATCCGTCAGCTGCATATTTTCCAGCATCGGTGTCACCGATTCAACATAGATCGTTGCCTCCGGACAGCTTTCTTTCAGCTTGTCCAATACTTCCTGCATGGCTTCGGCGGCGCCGTCAACACCATACAAGCCGATATCGTTCATGCCCAGCATGATGAGAATTTTCTTCGGTGCCAGCATTTTAGCCCCGTCAAAAATCGTGTATTTCACGCCTTCATAAACCGGATGAACATTGTCTTCACGGTCGATATCCCACAGGCAGTTATTATATCCCAGACTGCCCGCACACAGGAACATCGCATCGCCCACTGCTCCCGTATCGGAATAATAGGACAGCTTGAGCGTTACGCTGTCACCAATAAAGAGGGCATCATTAAACCACGAGGTATCTACCGGTTGACCCGTCGGCTGAGAGGAAACAGCTTCACTTTCCTGTGATACCTCTGCGCTGCTTTCCGGTGTGCTTTCTTGCGTGGATGCCTGAGAAGCCGTACTTTCTTCAGATGATGCTGCTACGGATGCCTTTGATGCGCCGGAAGCAGCGGAATTCTGCGCTGCCGGTTGAGAGGAACAGCCGCTGAATAATGCTGCTGCCATCAGAGCTGCCGCCAATAATATTGCTTTTACCTTCATGCGTTCATTCTCCTTGTCTACAATGATTCTTCAAAAACAGAATACTGCTTTATTGTACCCCCCAAACGGCCTGATGTCAACATCCTTCGACCGTAAAAAGCAGGAAACTATCGTTTTTTTCGGTATTTGCCGTGTTCTTTTTCACATTATTCTCTATAGTATCGCATCCTCTATGTTAATAGGACGCAGGATTTAAGCGGTACAGAATACTGCACCGCTTAAATCAGAACAAATCGCTGTGTGTGCCGCATTTCAATTACCTTTTCCATCAATGAAATATTATATCCCCGTTTTAGTATTCGCTTGAAGTCTTTTTTGAAAGTTGTTTCGTATCTAATCGTCAGCATACAAATCCTCCATAAGCTCCGAAACTGAATGGAATCCTTTGCTGAGCCCAATACCGTTTCTTGCATTTTCTATTGCTCTTCTTGTAACTTCGTTCGGAACTTCTGTCGTCAGCTCAAACGGTATCCTTTGTTCCCTTACAACAGTTTTTGCAAAAATATTGAAAGCAGCACTTACTGATAAACCAATTTCCTGACAAAACTTATCAAATGCAATTTTTGTAGCCTCATCCATCCTTATATTCACATTTGTCTGTCCCATAAAAAAACACCTCCTTATTCATTCTAAGTATATTATATGCATATTGATACCATTTGTCAATAAACTTATATCATTATAATAGATAATTCATATAATTATCATTGCATCCCCAAAACTAAAGAAACGATATCGTTCCTGTACGGCAACTTCATAGGCGTGTTTCACCTTGTCAAAGCTCGAAAAAGCGGATACCAGCATGATTAATGTACTTTCCGGCAGATGGAAATTGGTAATCAGGCCGTCCAGCACTTTGAATTCAAAACCGGGATAGATGAATATATCCGTCCAGCCCTCACCAGCTTTGATACAGCCTTCTTTAGCAGCCACGGTTTCCAACGTGCGGCAGCTTGTTGTACCAACAGAAATAACACGTCCCCCATTTTTCTTCGTTTCGTTGATTAACTGTGCCGTTGCTTCCGGCAATTCGTAATGCTCGGAATGCATTTTATGCTGTGTAACGTCATCCACCTTAACAGGGCGGAAAGTACCCAAACCTACATGAAGGGTCACAAAGCCGATCTTTACGCCTTTATCCTTGACTTTTTGCAGTAATTCCTGCGTAAAATGCAGTCCCGCTGTCGGGGCAGCCGCTGAACCCAATTCACGGCTGTATACCGTCTGATAACGCTCCTTATCCTGCAGCTTTTCATGAATATACGGCGGCAGAGGCATTTGTCCCAGTTGATCGAGATTTTCGTAAAAACTGCCTTCACAGGTGAATTCGACAATACGGTTACCGTCCTCGGTAACGTCCGTGACGGTACACGCCATCAGGCCATCTCCGAAAACAAAACGGGTACCGATTTTCGCTTTGCGGCCGGGTTTCGTCAGACATTCCCATTGCTTATTGGCGATATTCTTCAACAGCAGAAATTCTACTACGGCACCTGTTCCGTCCTTCGTACCGAAAATTCTCGCCGGCAGCACCCTTGAATCGTTGAGAATCAGACAATCCCCCTCGTGAAGATAATCCAGTATATCATAAAAATGCCGGTGTGTCAGTTCGCCTGTTGCTCTGTTCATCACTAACAGACGTGAATGGTCTCTCGGCTCGATCGGTGTCTGGGCAATCAGTTCTTCCGGCAAATCATAATAAAAATCGCTTGTTTTCATCCGTTGCTTCCTTTCTCCATTATAACGTTATACTCTATTCATTATACACGGCTTCTCCCAAAATGCAAGTTACAACCCTGCAATCTCATTCCCTTTTCCTCATACGGACAGTTACCGCAGCGCATCCGTTCGCCCTCAAAAAAATTCCTGCCGCAAATAGTACGGCAGGAATATATTATTGCGGTATGCTCATTATCAGCAGCAGCCTGCGGTTACTAACCATCTCAAGTGCCACTCTGATAAACGATCAACCTTCGGGAAATCTGTTGGCTGTCAGTTTCAGACCGCAGGACCTGCAGCTACAAGTGCCTTACCGGCCTCATTGGTTTCATATCTCTTGAAATTCTTGATAAATCTGCCGGACAGATCCTTTGCCTTCTCTTCCCATACGGAAGCATCTGCATAGGTATCTCTCGGGTCAAGAATACCGCTGTCAACGCCGGGCAGTTCTGTCGGTACCTCGAAATCAAAGTACGGGATCTTCTTGGTGGGTGCCTTCTTGATATCACCGTTCAGGATAGCATCGATAATACCCC
>ONYQ01000003.1 GCA_900322145.1 uncultured Eubacteriales bacterium | reverse complement strand
TGATTTTATTAGTTTTTACTGATTGACAAACAGTAGCATAATGGTATATAATGATACGGTATCGTAATGACACAAACCCCTGCCTTAGGGCGGATGGGAGGGAAGATAAATGGCTGAGATCCGTATCAAGGATAACGAGTCTCTCGAAAGTGCGCTGAGAAGATTCAAAAAGCAGTGCGCCAGAGGCGGCATCATCGCAGAGGTTCGTAAAAGAGAAGCTTATGAAAAGCCTTCTGTAAAGCGTAAAAAGAAGTCTGAAGCTGCTCGTAAGCGTAAGTACAAATAAGGCTTGACCATTTGTATTTTACACAGAAATTAAAGGATGTTTCCGTTTGTGCGGCGGAGAGTCTGCTTCGGCAGAGTTCACCGCCGCAGCGGGAATGTCCTTTTTTATTGCCGAAAAAACAATTGCTCCGCCATCAAGGTTTTTCAAACGCTGCGGAGAAATTTCACTGTATGCGAAAAGAATTTTCGCCTAACCGCCAATACCATTACAAAGGAAGGGATACTATGAGTTTGTTAAAGCCCACCATCGCCCTGCGCCATGTGACGGATATTAGTGTAACCATGCTGAAACAGCTCGGCATAGATGCCATCCTGCTGGATGTTGATAATACCTTAGCCCCTCCTACTTCTCATATTCCCTACGAGGGCGTACAGGAATGGATTGACACGATCAAAGCGGCCGGCATTCATATCATCATCTGTTCTAATAACTTCCATAAACGCATCATCCCCTTTGCCGACAGCGTGGGATTGGATTGCGTTGCCATGAGTCTGAAGCCATTCCCCTTCGGTTTTATCCGTGCCAAACGAAAGCTTAAAGAAAAACCACAGTCCGTGCTGGTCGTTGGCGATCAAATTTATACAGACGTTCTCGGTGCGAATTTAGCGGGCATGAAATCCATCCTGCTGCTGCCCCGTTCCGAAGAACACGGTTGGTCGATATGGCTGCGCCGCAAAATGGAAGTACGGCACCGCAAAAAAATCAAAGTATTGACCCATGCTGATAAGGAGGCTCATCATGTCCGTTAAAGAAACCGATACCATTGATGCGATGGGCATTGACGAAAGCACCAATACGCTTTCGCTGCTCATCACGGATCCCTACCCCTGGCTGATACAGGAATATGACCACCTGAAAACCATGCAGGAAAAAATCAATCATTATGTTGCTTATCTTGAAAACAAAGGTTATACAAAGGAATACGGCAGCCGTACCTTTGACCACTTTCATATAGAAGCGGCGCTTAAATATGCGCCTACGGATGCCGGCAAGAGTTTTTTTGAAGCCGGCAGGCAGCAGCTGAAACAAAGAGGTATCCGCTTTGCTTATACGGTAATCCCAAGAAAGGAAGGCTAAATATGAAACATATTCTTTTTCTTTTAGGTCCTAATCTGAATATGGTCGGAATCCGTGACAGACACGTTTACGGTACGGAAACAGCCGCCAGTATCGAACAGGAGGTACGCCAGTACGCTGATAAATTAGGCCTTGAACTGGAGGTTTTCCAGTCCAACCATGAAGGCGATATCGTCGATAAAATCCACGCTGCCTACGGACAGAAGGACGGCATTATGATCAATGCCGGCGCACTGACCCATTATAGCTATGCTCTGCGGGATGCCATTGAAGCGGTACAGATTCCCACTATTGAAACCCATATGTCCAACATTTATGCACGGGAGGAATTCCGTCATCATTCGGTCATTTCAGCTGTATGTCGTGGCTGTATCGCCGGATTCGGCAAGCAAAGCTATTTTCTGGCACTTGAAGCCTTTGCACAGATGCCGGAACCCTCACGGGAGGTGTCATGATGCACACAAGATTAGCCACCCTGCGTTCTTTTCTGCCGCAGGAGGCGGATGCGGCGCTCATTATTTCCGAAACTAACCGCCGTTACCTCACGGGCTTCATATCTTCTCTGGGTTATCTGTTCGTCAGCAGAGAGAAGGCGGTTCTGCTGGTAGATTCCCGCTATGAAGAAGCCGCCAGAGCGCAGGTCGATAATTGTGAAGTGCGGCTGTTCCATGACCTTTCGCAGGATATCCCCGCCCTACTGCGGGAATGGCACCTGAAAAGCATTCTGCTCGAAGGCTCCGCCTTTACACTGAATGAAACCGCCCGCATAGAGGGCTTTTTCCGTACGGCGGATGCCTCTGCCATCAAAACGACGGAACTTGATAAGATTCTCAACCGTATGCGGCTGTTCAAATCCAACGATGAGATCAATAAAATGATGTACGCACAGCACCTGACGGAGGAAGCCTTCAATGAAACCATCAAGCTCATTAAGGAAGGAGTCAGCGAAAAAGATCTCGCTTTAGACCTTGAATTCCGTATGCGTCAGGCCGGCGCCGATGGTGTTTCCTTCGATCTGATCGTGCTGACCGGCGCCAAAACCTCTATGCCGCACGGCGTACCCGGTCAGGAAACCGTACACCACGGTGATTTTATCCTGTTTGATATCGGTGCCACCTTCAAAGGCTATCACAGCGATATGACTCGTACCGTTGCTTTCGGTAAGGTCAATCAGACACAGCGGCGCATTTATCAGACAGTTCTGCAGGCACAGAAAAACGCTTTAGCGATGGTGAAGGACGGTGTTTCCTGCCGACAGGTTGACAGGGCTGCCCGTTCCTATATTGATGAAGCCGGTTATCAGGGCTGTTTCGGCCATTCCACCGGTCACGGTGTGGGCTTAGAGATACACGAATCTCCTTCCGTTGCGCCAAACAATGATTTTATCCTGCACAGCGGCATGGTCATTACCATCGAACCCGGCATTTATGTACCCGGTCAGTGCGGTGTCCGCATTGAAGATATGGTGCTTGTCACGAAAGAAGGCTGTCTGAATCTGGTCAACCTTCCCAAAGAACTCATCGAACTCTAATCAATGCACATTGTACATTGTACATTGCACATTGCACATTGCACATTGTACATTGTTGAATTAACGCTTGCTTTTTAGGGCAGGGTGTAGTATAATGATTAGCGTGTATAGGGCTGTTAGTTAAGTGTACAGTTTTATTCAGGGGAAAATCCCTTAAACTATTTCCGAAACAGGAGGACAAATTTATGATTACAGCAGGCGATTTCAGAAACGGTGTTACCTTCGATATGGATGGACAGGTCGTTACCATTATCGAGTTCCAGCACGTTAAACCCGGTAAAGGCGCAGCCTTCGTTCGTACCAAGATCAAGAACGTTATCACCGGTGCCGTTATCGAAAAGACTTTCAACCCCAACGACAAATATCCCACCGCTTTCATTGAGAGAAAGGATATGGAATATCTCTACAGTGACGGTGATCTCTACTACTTCATGGATATGGAAAGCTATGAGCAGATTCCGATCAATAAGTCCGTTCTGGGCGACAACTTCAAGTTTGTCAAGGAAAACATGGAATGTAAGATTCTGTCCTACAAGGGCAGCGTATTCGGCGTAGAGCCGCCGACATTCGTAGTGCTGACCGTTACCCAGACCGATCCCGGCTTCAAGGGCGATACCGCTACCAACGTTACCAAGCCCGCTACACTCGAAACCGGCGCTGAAATCAAGGTACCGCTGTTCATCAATGAAGGCGACCAGATTCAGATCGACACCAGAACCGGCGAATATATGTCCAGAGCATAATTTTTGCCGTCAGCCTATCAGCGCACAAAAGATAAGGAAAAGGAAGGCCGTGATCGTATGAAAATCACAGAAAAAGCAGCCTATATCAAGGGATTAGCCGAGGGATTGGAGCTGGATCCGAAGGATAAGCTCACAAAAGTCGTTAAGTCCCTCATTGATCTGGTACAGGAAATGTCAGAAACCATTACCGAGCTGGAACAGTGCTATGATGATGTATGCGACCAGATTGACGCTTTAGATGAAGATTTGTCCGGCGTAGAGGATCTGCTCTATGAGGATAAGGATGACGATGAGAAGCTGTGTTCCTGCTGCGGCAGCACCAGTGATGAAGCCGCCTATGAAGTAACCTGCCCCACCTGTCAGACAGTCATTGGTCTGACAGAAGAGGATATCAGCAAGGACGGCATGATTTGTCCGACCTGCGGCGAAAACCTCGAATTCGATTACGACGAGGACGAGCTGGACGATGAAAACAGTGCAGCAGCCGATGAGGACAAGAAGGACACTGACGAGGAATAACGGACAGAAGCCATTGGCGGGATCTTGCAGAAGCAGGCAGGATTCCGCTTTTTGGTTATACCCATCATGGAGGAAAAGGAGGATCTCCGGATGCTGCTGAGTATTATTCGTTCTCACGGTGCCGACATCGGCACCGTATTGATGTATATTTTATCCATCCTGATTATTATTTTTCTGGTTAACCCACTGCATGAGTGCGCCCACGGTTTTGTTGCTTACAAGTTAGGCGACCGTACCGCCAAAAATATGGGTCGTCTGACCCTGAACCCGATGGCCCATCTGGATTATTTTGGTGCGATAATGATGCTGATCGTCGGTTTCGGCTGGGCCAAACCCGTACCGATCAATCCCCGCAATTTCAAAAACCCCAAAGTGGGCATGGCTATTTCCGCATTGGCCGGCCCCGTTTCCAACTTCTTAGCCGCTATTGCCGGCGGCCTGATCTATAACATCATCAACACCATTCTGATCAAGCAGGGTGATCTGATTTATATTCACGGCACTTTGTATATGAGCGCCGACTATGACCCCGGCATACTGAAATATATCTTTTTGTTCCTGACCTTCTTCATTTTTATCAACATCTGTCTGGCGGTGTTTAACCTGATTCCCATTCCTCCGCTGGATGGTTCCAAAATCCTGATGATGTTCCTGCCTGACCGCATTATCTTCAAATTACAGCAATATGAGCTGTATTTTGCAATCGGTCTGTTTGTGCTGATCGGCATGGGCGGTGTGAGTGAAATCCTCACGCCGATAGAAAACTGGTTCTATAACGGCATCATTGACCTGACCAGTCTGCCCTTTTCATGGGCATGGTAACCCCTAAGAATCGCATCACAGGGAGAGTGTCACTTGGAAAAAATATCGTATAAATTGGATGTCTTTGAAGGTCCTCTGGATCTTCTGCTGCATCTGATCGAAAAAAACAAACTCAATATCTACGATATCCGCATTGCCGAACTCCTGGAACAATACATGGAGCAGATTCATCTGATGCAGGAACAGGATCTGAATATTGCCGGTGAATTTTTAGCGATGGCCTCTCATTTAGTGCAGATCAAATCCGCCATGCTGCTGCCCAAATACGAAGAAGCCGAAGAAATGCGGAAAGAACTGTCGGGACAGCTGATCGAATACCGCAAATGCAAGCGCATGGCAGCCATTTTAGCCGGCAGTATCAGTTTTGACAGCTATTGCCGTGAACCTGCTAAAATCAAAGCGGATATGACCTATCAGCGCAGTCATGAGCCGACCTATCTTATCAGCGCCTATTTAGCGGCTGTCGGACGGGGCAAAGCGAAAATTCCGCCGTCGCCGGAAGCTTTTTCGGGTATTGTCGGCCGTCGAACGGTTTCTGTCAGCGCTAAAATTTATAGTGTGCTGCGTCAGCTCCACAATGGACAGCGCCATCCCTACCATTCCCTGTTTGAAAACGTGACCGATAAAAGCGAATTAGTCGCAACCTTTTTAGCGGTTTTAGAACTCATCAAAGGCAAACGGGTACGGGCCGAAGGGGAAGGTGAGCATTGCACCCTTACACTAATCCGTGGTGGTGAAAAAGAATGGAACGAAGAAAACTGAAAAGCGCCGTTGAAGCGATTATTTTCGCCTGCGGTACACCGGTAGAAGCTGAAAGAATCGCACAGGCTCTCGGTATGCGGGAAGGCGACATTGTCGCCGTGTGTGAAGAACTGCGTCAGGAATACGCACAGGCTGAAAGAGGCATCCGCATTGTACATTTAGGCAAAAGCTATCAGATGTGTACCGAAGAATGTTTTGCCGATCCGATACGCACCGTCATGGATCTGCGCCGGAACACACCGTTATCAGCGGCGGCCGCTGAGGTCTTAGCCGTCATCGCCTATAATCAGCCGGTGACAAAATCCTTTATTGAACAGGTGAGGGGCGTTGATTGCTCCGGGGTTATTTCCGGTTTAATCGCCCGTCAGCTCATCGAAGAAAAAGGCCGTCTGGAACTGCCCGGCAAACCGCTTATCTACGGCACAACGGAGCATTTTCTCCGCTGCTTCAATATATCCTCTCTGGATGAGCTGCCGCCGCTGCCCAACGACGAGGAAGAAAAACCGTCCGCCGAAACAGATACCCCCGCCGATGTTTCATCGGCAGAACAGGACGGTGACGTATGAATATATTCTTGCTGATTCTGGCGGGATTGCTGTTGCTGATCGTGCTGCTGCTGTTTTGTCCGCTCGTAGTTAAAATCACCTATCAGGACAAAGTTCAACTAAAAATCGGCTATCTTTTCCCGCTTTTTACCATTCCGCTGGAAAAGAAGGAAGAAACCGATCCCCGAAAAATAGCGAAGCAAGCCGAAAAAAAGCGCAAAAAGGAAGAAAAAAAGAAACGTCGGGAAGAAAAGAAAAAGCAGAAGCAAAAAGCCGCTTCTGCGGAGGATACACCAGAAAAAAAGGATAACTTCGTCGTCGCCAAAATCAAATCCAAGGGGTTGGGCGGTCTTATTGAACTGCTGAAGGAACTGGTGCGTATTCTGGGATATCTGCTGAATAAGATTACCAGCCACCTTGTCATCTCCCGTATGGATCTGTCCGTTGCGATTGCCACCGAGGATGCCGCACAAACCGCTTTGAAATGCGGCTATGCGTGTACGGCAATTTTTCCGCTGCTGTCCTTCATTGAACAGCACGTTAAAAAATGCCGTCACCGTGAACAAATTTATCCGGTCTTTACCCAAACGGAAACAAAGGTTGATTTTGTCCTCAAAGCAAGAATCATGCCCTTTTTTCTTCTGAGCGGTGCCCTCGGATCCCTGATAAAAGCGCTGAAAGCCCTTGAAAAATGATTCGTAATGTATTATACTTAAAAGACAGTAAATAAAACTATTATAGCTTAAAGGCGGTGTTTATCATGAGCAGTGATCGTCCGATTGAAGGTCTTATGGACACAACACTGGATAAAATCAAACAAATGGTAGATGTCAATACGGTAGTCGGTACACCGATTACCGCACCGAACGGTACAACTGTTATTCCGATCTCCAAGGTCATGTACGGTTTTGTATCGGGCGGTTCGGAATTCAACCCCAAAAAGGCGGAAAATAAGAATCTCTTTGGCGGCGGTGCCAGCGCCGGCGTTACCATTAACCCCATTGCATTTATCGCCATTACCAAAGATGATGTCAAGCTTCTCAGCGTCAGCAATTTCAAGGATTCGCAGGACAGAGCGGTCGGCATGGTTCCCGAAATAGTCGATAAGATTCTCGGTCTGTTCAAGAAGGATAAGAAAAAAGATGACGAAGAAGAGGCCCCGAAGGATGATCTTCCTCTGGATGAAACCAAGGAATCCGGCATGGACGATCCGAAGGTATGATTTCGCACACTGATTGACACATAGAATCACTTGCCCTGTGCATATACATGATTATCGCAAGAAAGGGCAGGTGATTTTTTTGTTGTATCGTATCCTGTCGCCGCTGTTAGCCTGCTGCTGCCTGTGGCATAGTCTGATTGTCATGATATGGCCGGTACAGGCGGCTGCACCTGCGCTCTCGCTCAGTGCCGAAGCGGCGGTACTGCTCAGTGCTGATGATGGCACGGTTCTCTATGAAAAAAAGGCGGATACGCCGCTCCCTATCGCCAGTATCACTAAAATCATGACCGCTGTGATTGCTCTCGAATATGCTCAGTCGGACGATAAGGTCATTACCTTTACTCCTGAAATGCAGGCGGAAGGCTCCAGTATGTATCTGCAGGACGGCGATGCACTCACTCTTACTGAACTGGTCAAGGGGCTGATGATGGTATCGGGCAACGATGCCGCCAATGCCATTGCTATCGGTATGGCCGGCAGTCAGACGGCTTTTGCCGCTCTGATGAACCGCAAAGCACAACAATTAGGTATGTCCCATACCCATTTTGTCACGCCATCCGGACTGGATGACGAACAGCACTATTCCACGGCCCATGATATGGCACTGCTGTGCCGCTATGCCATGCAGAACGAACCGTTTTCCGCTATCGTTTCCCAGAAAAAAATCACCGTTCACTATGTTTATCCCGAAAACAAGACGCAGCTTTGCGTCAATCATAATAAACTGCTTTCTCTCTATGACGGCTGTATCGGCATTAAAACCGGCTTCACGAAAAAAGCCGGCCGTACCCTGACCTCCTGTGCAGAACGGGACGGCATCCGCCTGATTGCCGTTACGCTCCATGCGCCGGATGACTGGAACGACCACAAAGCGCTGTATGACTATGGTTTTGCCCGCACGGAACGAAAAACCATCCTGTCAGCGACCGACCGCTATGCCCTGCCCGTTGTCGGCGGTCAGACGGATACCGTTGCCGTCCGTCCCGAAAAGGATTACGCCGTGACCATGATACGGGGCAGTACGGATATCTTCCGTACCCATCTGATGCTCCCTCATTTTATTTACGCTCCCGTAACCACCCATCGTGCCGTCGGCGAAATCGCCGTCTATCGCAACGATCAGAAAATCGCCTCTGTCAGACTGCTGACAGAATCACCTGTTGAACTGCAAAAGGAAGAGGATCTATGGAAAACAAAGACAAAATAAGAATACAGAAAATCATTGCCGATGCCGGATTAGCTTCCCGCCGCAAAGCGGAAGAACTCATTGAACGAGGTGCCGTGACCGTCAATGGCCAACGGGCTAAACTCGGTGATAAAGCCGACCCCAATAAGGACAGAATTGTTGTTGCCGGCCGTGAAATCAGATTGCAGAAGGATGCCAAAAAGTATTATATCCTGCTGCATAAACCTCGTGGCTTTATTACGACCATGAAGGACGAAGCCGACCGTAAATGCGTAGCGGAATTAGTGGATGAAATTCCCGCCCGCCTGTTCCCTGTCGGACGCTTAGACAAAGACTCAGAGGGTATGCTGTTCATGACGAATGACGGCGACTTTGCCAATATGATCAGTCACCCTTCTACCCACTTTGCCAAGACCTATCGTGTCACGGTACACCCACGCATTACCGAGGAACAGCTTACCGCTCTGACAACCGGTGTCGTGATTGACGGCCGCCCCTCTATGCCGGCTTCTGTGCGTGTCATCACAACGGAGAAAGAGCGCACCGTTCTGGAAATTGTTCTCGAAGAAGGCCGCAACCGACAGATCCGTAAAATGTGTGAAGCGCTCGGCTTAGAGGTAGCCCGTCTGAAGCGCACCGCCATTGGCCCTGTCAAATTAGGAATGCTCCAGCCCGGTCAATGGCGTGAGCTTACTCCCGATGAAATGCGCAGTATCCGCAACTACCATAATAAGCTCCTTTCACGCCATCAATCTTAACATCCGTAGGTTAGTCAAAAACTTTTCTCCTGAAATGGAGTAAGCCTGCTCGTTTCCGTTTCTTTCGTCATAAAAAACAATCCCCGATAATGCTCCATACAGGGTGTGTGAGCATTATCGGGGTTTTTTTAGTGTTTCCATCAGATTTTCTGAGAAGGAAAAAGCTGTTCCAACGGCATCGCTTCAATATCGGCAATATCCTGCACTTCGCCGTCCTGCCACAGGCGTTCCAGATCATAATATTCTCTGGCTTCTTCCGAAAAGACGTGTACCACCACATCCACATAGTCCAGCAGAATCCAGGAATCGGAATGGTAGCCTTCCACATGGCTGACGCTGATACCCTCGTTATCCAAACGGAATTCCACATTATCAGCCAGTGACTTGACGTGTGTAGTAGAGGAACCCGCCGCAATAACAAAATAATCCGCTATGGAAGAAATATCGCTGATTTTAATCAGTTTGATTTCCATGCCCTTTCTTTCGCAAAGTGCCTTGGCCGCCCAGCGAGCCGTTTCCAATGATGTCATAGACATTCTCCTTTTTATGATTTCTTTGCCCTTGCCCGAATAGCGGCTAATTCGTTATAACCGGCCATCGTATCGGGGGCGATGGTAATTTTTCTTTGTGCCAGATCGGCAATCGTAAAGGACATTCCTTCCAGCACCGCATCATCTAAATTCTTTTCGGTAATTTTCCGCATCCGGTCAACGCCTTCATAATCACGATCGGCAGAAATAAAGTCTGCAATAAAAATCACTTTGTCGAGCAGTGTCATACCGGCACGTCCGGTAGTATGATAACGAATCGCATCTATTACTTCCTGATCGTTAATACCCAGCACAACCTGTACAAAAGCACTGCCCGAAATAGCGTGCCACAGCTTCGGCGATTCCCTTTCCATCTCGGTCAGGACAATACCGGCCTTGGCGATCAGTTCCATCTGCTCCTTTTCACCGGTTTCCTTGGTCGCATCATGCAGAATGCCGGCCAATTCCGCCTTTTCCACATCAGCGCCATATTTTTTCGCCAGCCGCACCGCTTCTTTGGCAACATTCTTAGAATGTTTGAAACGAGGGGCTTTCATGCGCTGACTGATGATATCTTCATATAACTTGACCGCCATTTTTATCAGCTCCAAAAAACACAATTCGATACGCTTATTATATCAATTTCCTGTCGCTGTTGCAAGCATCCGCCCGCATTTTTTTGCAAAAAATCGCATGATTCTCAGGCAAACAGGAAAATCATGGCATCATAGAACGAATGAAGAATCACGGCAACCCATAAACTGCGGCAGCGCATGGTACAGAAACTGAACAGCGCACTCAACACCAGAATGGTAATAAAACCGAAGTTGGTAAAATTCGTGATAAATACGCCGTTATAGATCCATATAGGAAAGTGAATGAACAAAAACATCACCGCATTCACTGCAACGGCAATGCCTTTTTTGAAATTGGTATCCGCACCGATGAGCGTACCGTTCAGGAAAAAGCCACGGAAAACCATTTCCTCTTCAATGCCGACAAATAGTACAATGATAAGCTGTGACGGATGAAAACCCGGACTCAGCGAAAAACCATGCCGCCGACCGACAGCGCCGACGATCACCAGTACCGCTAAGAATACCGCTATCAACAGATATTTCAGATGTTCCCGCCGCAGGGAAAATAATTCCTTTGCCGGAATGGCCAGTTCCTGGCTGAAATGCCGTATCAGCCAAAAGGCCGGCAGCACCCACACGATATTCTTGATAATGCCGGTGCCGACCAGTTCCATCATATACTTATTGGGCAGGGCATCCTGTAATATTGGCAGCAGCCACAAGGTATATACCGACCATGCGCCATAAAGCCACACGGCAAACAGCACCCATGCTGCCGTCAGTTTTTTATTTTTCCACAAATTTTTCACCTCTTTCAGGTGCGGATGATATGCAGCCACTCAAAGTTTTTTCAGGACGGTCAAAGCCGCATAATGTAATATTTCAAACTGTTCCGGCGCTATGCTGTCCATCAGTTTCCTGTGTGCAGCATCCCATTTTGCGAGTTCATCCTCTTTGAGGGATGCCCCGACACCCCGACAGGCTTTCATCCTTCCATGCCAGGATTCTCTGGTAAACGGAACTTTGAGTTTGTATTCCTCATGATCTTCCATTGCAAAGTATTCATAGGCAATTTCCGGCAGTCCGATCGGATGCATGGTTTCGCCGCAGCCCGACCAATGGGGACTGTATTGCAGAACAAGCTCCTCACTTTTTCCGGCAATCGCATCCTCAAACGGCAGCCATGCCATATAAAGGAGCAGTAATTTACCGTTCTTTTTCAGAAGCTGATGAAGATGGGGAATGACTTTTTGATGGTCAAAATACCAGAAGCACTGACACGCTGTAATAACATCAAAAGACTTTTCCGGAAAACAAATCTGTTCTGCGGCAGCTGTCTGAAAACGGATATTCATATAACCGGCCTGTGCCAGTTTCTTTGCCTGCTCTATCTGTTCAGGAGAAATATCCGTTCCTGTCCAGTCTGCCCCATAGGGATACATATTGCGTGGGAGTACGCCTGTACCCGTACCAAGATCCAATACGGTCTGTCCTTTAAGGCAAAGTCCCCTGTCTATGATCTTCCTGTAAAATATCGGCGGATAGATATCTCTGTATCGGGCATAATCTTCGGATGTTTTGCCCCAGTCAAATGCTTTACCGCCGTCTATCCTCTCATCCGTAATTTCCATAACAAGGTACCTCCTTAAAGATAAAGCGCCTGTTCGGCAATATAACGTGCGACTTCATCCGGTACTAATCCCGTCAAGGAAATGCCGGCCTTCACACGGTCACGGATTTCCGTAGAGGACACCTTTATCACCTGTACATCCACAATTTCTGTTCTTGCACCAAGTGTATGCAGATATTCGGCGTGCTGTTGTAATTTTTCCACAGGATTGCCATCACGGGGCACGGTACAGATAGTCGCCAGACGGAAAATTTCCTGCGGTTCCCGCCAGTTCTGCAAGGTCAGAAACGCATCCGCACCGGTAATCAGAAACAGTTGACTGTCCGGATAGATTTCCGACAGGATACGGAGGGTATCCACCGTATAACTGGGACCTTCCCGCCGTAATTCTACATCCAGCACTTCCGTATGAGGATAATCCGCAAAGGCCAGCCGGCACATGGCTAACCGCTGTTCCGGTCTGGCTGCGCCATCCTGCTGTTTGAAGGGTGACACAAATGCCGGTATCACCAACACCTTCTCTAAGGACAGCACCTCCACAAAGGCCTGTGACAAGGCAATATGTCCGTTATGTATCGGGTCAAAGCTGCCGCCGAATACACCGATTCGCATACGATTCCCTCCTTTTCTGTTATGGTGAAGCTTTTATCCCAAAAAGCTCAGCGTCTGGTTTTTTTAGCTTTGGGGAGTTCAATTTTAGGTTCATCAGGATTACGGCGAAAGAGAACGAATTTTGAGCCGATCACCTGTACCACTTCGGCAGCGGTTTCAAGAGCAATTTGTTCAGCCGCTTCACGGGGGGAAAGATCAGCGGTTTCAAGTACCTTACCCTTAATGAGTTCCCGTGCGGTGAGGGCATCATCGGCCTGCTTGATAATGGCATCACTCATGCCGCCCTTGCCGATCATCAGAATGGTATCTTCATTCATAGCCAATGAGCGTAAAAACGCTCTCTGTTTACTTGTCAGCATATATATTTTCCTTTCTATTCTATTCCTTCCTGCATCCAACCTGTTTCATCCAGAAACAGGAGACATCAACTCCACACTCCACATTCCACACTCCACACTGTTCAGCGTTATCCGTTCTGAGGATATTTCTTTTGGAGGAGGATGGAAAATTCCTTGAGGGCTCTGCCACGATGGCTGATAACATCTTTTTGGTTATCGCTCAGTTCGGCAAAGGTTTTGTTACCTTCTACAAAGAAAATCGGGTCATAGCCGAAGCCGTTAACGCCACGAGGCGCATAACCAATAGTACCGTCACAACGGCCATGCGCCATGATAGTTTCACCGTTGGGGAAATAACAGCAGATGACACATTCAAAATGGGCGCTCCGGTCACTATCACCGGTTTTCATCAATTCTGTCAGCAGCTTTTGAATTTTATCGGCATCGGTAGCATTGGGACCGGCATAACGGGCAGAATAAACACCGGGCTGTCCGCCAAGAGCATCCACTACTAAGCCGGAATCATCTGCAATGGCCGGCATACCGGTCAATTCACAAATCGTTTTCGCTTTAAGAAGGGCATTTTCTTCAAAGGTTGTGCCGGTTTCTTCTACGTCTATACTTTCCTTGCCGAGTTGTTCGGGGGTTTTGGCATAGATACCGAGCGGGCTTAAAATGCGCTCCAGTTCTTCGATTTTCTTTTTATTATGGGATGCGATCACAAATATCATTTTGTTGACCCTCTTTCTTCATATCGCACACAGCATCAACTGCTTATTCATCGCCATTTTTCCACTTCTGGAACCAGTCATCGTCATCATTATTATCAGCAGAAGCGGCTGTGGGTGTTGCGCTCCAGTTATATTTACTTTTGGCTCTGCTCTTCCGTTCTTCGGCACGTTTTTCTTTTTCCTGCCGTTCCGCTTCCTTGCGCTGAGCAATTTCCTCTGCGGTAGGTTCGGGAGCTGTTGCCTGTTCTGCCTGAGCCGCCGCATCAGCAGCCGCTTCAGCATCAATCTGCGCCCAGATAGCTTCCATTTCCGAAGGCTCTTTTTTCTCCGGTTCGGCAGGCGTATCCGTTTCTTCCGGTTGTTCGGACATCTGTTCGATGGTCGGCACTTCTTCCTCCAGTTCATCCGCACCGAATAACGCTCTGGCGAAATCTTCCGGTACAAACGGCTGTAAATCGTCGATCTGTTCACCGACACCGATAAATTTCACCGGCACATTGAGTTCCTCACGGATAGCCAATACTACGCCGCCCTTGGCAGTGCCGTCCAGCTTGGTGAGAACAATACCCGTAATACCGGCAGCGGTTTTGAATTCCTTCGTCTGATTGACCGCATTCTGACCGGTGGTAGCATCCAGCACCAACAGTACCTCTTTATCCGCATCGGGCAGTTCACGGTTAATAATACGGTTGATTTTTTCCAGTTCGGCCATGAGATGTCGTTTATTGTGCAAACGGCCGGCGGTATCGGCGATAATCACATCACTGCCTCTTGCCTTAGCGGAAGAGATGGCATCAAAAACGACAGCCGCCGGGTCAGAACCTTCATTCTGCTTGATGATATCCGCACCGGCTCTGTCCGCCCAGATCTGCAGCTGGTCAATGGCCGCCGCACGGAAGGTATCCGCCGCCGCCAAAGTAACACGCTTTCCCTCTTTGACAAAACGTGCCGCCATTTTACCGATGGTGGTCGTTTTGCCGACACCATTAACGCCGATAACCAGAATAACGGAGGGTTTGGTATTCATCTGCAAAGCCTGACCGCCCTGCAGCATTTCAGTAATGACCTCCGCCAACAAACCATAAATCATAGACGGGTCGGTAATGCCTCTTTGTTTGACACGCTTACGCAGTTCGTCACAAATTTTTTCAGAGGTTTCAATGCCCACATCGCCCATCACTAACAGTTCTTCCAGTTCCTCAAACAATTCCTCGTCAATTTTGGTAAAGGATTTGAGCATCTGGTCGATTCTGCCAAAGATCGCATCTCTTGTTTTTCGCAGACCCTCTCTGATTCTGTCAAATATACCCATATTCATTCCTCCCTGATAACCTTGTATACGGCATTAAGCCTTCATGCCAAGCTTCTGTTCAATTTCGCTGACATGAAGCTCTAATAGCTTTGAAATACCTCTGTCCTGCATGGTTACGCCGTATAAAACATCGGCTTCTTCCATGGTACCACGTCTGTGTGTAATGCAGATAAACTGTGTATGGACATTCATTCTCCTGAGATAGGAAGCGAAGCGATAGACATTAACGTCATCGAGCGCCGCTTCGATTTCGTCCATCACGCAAAACGGTGAAGGACTGACTTTCATAATAGCAAAATACAATGCGATGGCAACGAGCGCCTTTTCACCGCCGGACAACAATTCAATATGGGAAACGATTTTGCCGGGCGGTTCTACGGCAATATCAATGCCGGTTGTCAGCACATTTTCGGGATCCGTCAGTGACAGCGCCGCTTTACCGCCGCCAAACAGTTCCACAAAGGTGGCCGAAAAATGCTTGTTAATTGCCTGAAAGCGTTCCACGAAAATTTCACGCATCTGCTTGGTCAGTTCTGTAATCAGTTTCAGCAGTTCCGCACGGGAACGCTCCACATCGCCTAACTGCTCGCTCATAAATGTATAGCGTTCACTGACTTCTTTGTATTCCTCGATAGCGGATACATTCACGCTGCCCAGTGACTTGATTTTTTGTTTCAGTTCTGCCAGACGGCGCTGTGCTTTGCCGGAATCGGTAATATCTGCGGCCACTCGTTCAGCCTCACGGCGGGTGAGTTCATATTCCTCCCACAGCTTGCCGATAATCTCGTCATACTGCTTTTGCAGGTTGGTACGGCGTTCTTCCAAACGGGCGACCTCTCCGCCTATTTTTTCCCGTTCCGAAGTTTTTTCCCGTTCCAGTTTGCGGAGTTCTGCGGAACGCTGCTCCAGCGCCATACGCTGACCGTTCATCTGTTCGATCTGTCGGCTCAGGGCAGAGGACGTATCCGATAATGTCTGGCGTTCCAACGTCAGTGCGGTAATTTTTTGACGAATGGTTTCGTTTTGTGTCTGCAGAGAAACAATTTCCTGTTGACTGCGAGTAATGGACTCCTTTGCGTTGGTTTGCCGCAGACGTTCATTAGCGATAGCGCTATTAACAGCATCAATATCTTTTTCGAGGGTTAAGACTGCCAGACGCAGTTCCTGTAACTGTTCACCGAGCTTTTCCTTTTTTCTGACATATTCATTCCGGGAACCGGACAACACCTGTAACAGTTCCTCCTGTCGGGCAATTTCTGCGGTATAGCCGTCATATGCCTGACGTGCCTGCTGACGGGTATGGGTCAGTTCCTGCAAACGCCGTTGTGTTTCCTGCTGTTCCGCTTTGATTTCCCGTTGGGACTGTTCGGCGGATTCCAGTTCAGTACGGCGGCTTTTCTGTTCGGTTTCTATTTTAATTTTGCTTTCATTGATTTTGGTCAAGGCCTGACGGTTTTGTTCAATCAACTGCTGTTGGGCATTCCAGTGGGATTCTTCCTGCTGCCACTCTGTTTTTTTGTTGTCGGCATTTTGAGATACTGCCGCCGCCTGCTGACGTAATTTTTCAATTTCAGCCGCACGACCCAGCAGACCGGTATTTTTGGCTAAGGAACCGCCCGTCAGAGAACCGCCGGCATTGACCACCTGACCGTCTAATGTCACGATACGGAACCGATAGCTAAAACGTTTAGCGATAGCCGTAGCACAATCCAGATTCTTTGCCACCACAATACGGCCTAACAGATTATATAAAATGCCCTTATAACATTCCTCACAGGAACACAGTGATGATGCAAGGCCGATAAAGCCTTCACAGCCTTCGAGACCGGCTTCGTTTAACTCACGACCTTTGATAATCGTCATAGGCAGAAAAGTAGCACGGCCGCCGTCATGCCTTTTCAGAAAATCAATGGCTTTTTTGGCATCCTGATCGGTTGAGGTAACGATATTCTGCGTAGCCGCACCGAGGGCAATTTCAATGGCAACGGTATATTCCGGAGAGGTTTTGATAACACGGGACACAGGGCCATGAATGCCGCTAAGGGTACCCTTTTTGCTTTCCTTCATGATTTGCTTGACGCTGTAGGTAAAGCCTTCTAAGTTGCGTTCCAGTTCTTCTAAGATATGGGCTTTTTCAAACAGCTGACGGCTTTGGGATGCTAAATCCTCCATCTGCTTTTTAAGCGTATCACAGCGTATTTTTGTCTGGGCAGCAGCCTGCTCCTGCTCCTGTATTTCGTCTTGTTTGAGAATATATTGGCGGTGATGCTCCTGCCGCATGGTTTCATATTCGCTGATAATTTTTTGCAGCGTACCGATCTGAGAGGTCTTGGCTTGCCAATTGCTGTCAATGACCTGTGTACGGTTGGTCAGCTCGTCAATGGAAGTAGAGGATGTCATGTAACGGATATTTTCCTCCGATGCCTGTTTGTTAAGGGCGGCAATCTGAGCGGCAATGGCATCCAGCCGTTCTTCCGAACGATTTTCATCCGATTTCAGAGAATCGAGTATTCTTTGGGTTTTAGTAAGTTCAGCCTGTCGGACAGTCAGCGTTTTTTGATATTCCGCAGCAGCAGCTTCCTTGTCACGGATAGTCTGTGTCATATCCTCACCGGATTGCTGCAGCTCGTCTATACTGCTGCGCAGACGTTCGGCAGAATGTTCATTATGCAGGATATCGTTTTGCAGAACGGATATTTCCGATTTTTTGGAGGAAGCCAGTTCATCGGCGGCCGTGATACGGCGGCGCAGATCATCGGCCTGTGCGCTGAAGGTACTTTGCTGTAAAAAAATCTGTTCACTTTCGGTCTGCACATCGTCTAAGGCTTTTTCAACAGCTTTGTGCTGTGCCTGCGCCACGGAAAGCTTATCTTCCTGTTCACGAATCTGAACAGCGGATTTTTCAAGTGTTTTGAGCCACAGAGCGATTTCCAGTCCTCGTTTTTCCTCGGCATAGGTGAGATAAGCTTTTGCTTTTTCAGATTGGATACGGAGCGGCTCCACACGTCCTTCCAATTCACTGAGGATATCTCTCAGCCGCACTAAATTTTCCTCGGTTCTGTCCAGACGGCGCTCCGCCTCTGCTTTTTTATAGCGAAAACGGGAGATACCGGCGGCTTCTTCAAAGATTTCCCGCCGTTCCTCACTTTTAGAGGAAACGATGGAATCAATTTTTCCCTGTCCGATCATAGAATAACCGTCACGGCCGAGACCGGTATCCATAAATAATTCATGGATATCCTGTAACCGGACATTGGTATTGTTAATGAGGTATTCGCTGTTGCCGGAGCGATAAAACCGCCTTGTCACGGCTACCTCATCACCGTCAAAAGGTAATGTGCGGTCGGTGTTGTCGATGGACAATGTAACCTGTGCATAGCCGGTTTTCTTACGCTGTTGGGTACCGTTAAAAATAACATCCTCCATACGGGAACAGCGCAGTGATTTGGCGGATTGTTCTCCGAGTACCCAGCGGATAGCGTCGCTGATATTGCTCTTGCCGCTGCCGTTGGGTCCGACAACGGCCGTAATACCGTTGGTAAAATCCAGCCGTGTCCTGTCCGGAAACGTCTTGAAACCCTGTACTTCTAATGCCTTTAATTTCATTTTATTCCTTCCTTAATGTTGGGGCTTTGAGTCTCGCCTGTCGGCTCGGTCGGCGCTGCTGCTGCGCAGCGGTGTCCACCGGACACCCGCACCCCCAAACCCCGCTGAGGGAAACCCTTTTTTGAAAAAAAGGGTTCTCCCCTTTCTCGCCTGTCGGCTCGGTCGGCGCTGCTGCTTGCGCAGCGGTGTCCACCGGACACCTGCGCCCCTTCCTAAAAAACTTGTGTTGTGTGTAAAAGCAAATTCATTATGCATTATGCATTATGAATTATACATTAGTTCCGCTGATACCTGATATTTGGATAGACTATGATTCTGCCGCACAACGGCGGTAATGCCGATCTGTGACAGGCGTTGGATATTCTGCCGTTTCTGACCGACAAAACGGGAAACCGATGACGGATGTACCGCAAAAATCACGGTACCGCCGGTAATGTTATGCTGCTGCAAGACTTCCAAAGTATGACGATACAGAATCTCGCTTTCACATAATTCACGGAAAGCCGGATGAAAAACACCGGCCAACTGTTCCTGACGCAGACTGTCACTGTCATGCAGTCCCAGACGGATAACCGATATATGCTGTTCTTCAAAGAGCAATAATAAATCGGCGCAAAGGGTGACGGTATCGGCCAATGTCGGCGGATGGTACAGACCTTGTGCATAAAGGTCGGCCAGTTCGGTACCTTTGAGAACGACTGTCGGATAGATACGCATCGTATCCGGTTGGAGATCTGCCAGACTTTGCGCCGTCTGACGGTCAATGGTATTGCTGCTTTGATATAAGCCGGTCATCATTTGCAGACCGAGAGAAAAACCGTAAGATTTTATCAAACGGGAAGCCTGCCGGACATCTTCGGCGGTATGACCACGATGATTCGCCGTTAAAACGGCATCGGACATACTTTGAGCGCCCAATTCGATGGCTGTCACACCATGCGCTTTCAGAATGGAAAGTATTTCCTCGTCAATGGCATCGGGACGGGTAGAAAGACGGATGCCGCCGAAAATGCCGTTTTGTACAAAGGGGGCGGCGGCTTGTAATAGCGAGAGCATATAATGGCGTTCGATAGCCGTAAAACTGCCGCCGAAAAAAGCGATTTCAGCGCTGTGGGCTTTATCGCCTAACTGTCGGGCGGCTGTCTGTGCGGTACGAAGGACATCCTCTGCCGTCGGCTGTACGGATTGTCCGGTAATGGTACGCTGGTTGCAGAAACTACACGCATGAGGACAGCCGTTATGCGGCACGAAAATAGCAATATTGGCGTGTTTCAATAGCCCATCAGCTCCAATGCTTCACGGGCTGCCTGCTGTTCGGCTTCCTTTTTACTGCGGCCGCCGCCCTTGCCGATAACGTTATTATTCAGGTGTACTTCTACAGTGAAATGTTTATCATGATCGGGGCCCTGTTCACCGGTCAATACATAGGAAAGATGTTCTTCCGGATTTTTCTGGATGATTTCCTGTAACATGGTTTTGTAATCCTTGAAGGCTCTGGGACGTGGATTTTTAATTTCCGGTTCGATAAAACGCAGAATAAAACTTCTTGCCTCGTCCATACCGCCGTCCAGATAGATAGAAGCGATAATCGCTTCAAAGGCATCCGCTAAGATAGAGGGGCGTTCATTGCCTTTGAGATTTTTTTCACCTCGGCTTAACCTTAAATAATCGCCAACGCCAAGACTTTTGGAAAAACGGCACAGACTTTTTTCGCAGACAAGTGCCGCCCGGAATTTGGATAAGTCGCCTTCTGGCATATCGGGACAATGACGGTACAGATAATCCGAAACAACGACACTCAGGATAGAATCGCCTAAAAACTCTAAGCGTTCATTGCTTTTCACACCATGTCTTACTTCATTGGCATAAGAGGAATGAGTCAGGGCATTTTCGAGATAGGCAAGATTCTGATAGGTATAGCCGATTTTTTTTTCAAGCTCCTTCATGAGTTTTTATTCTCCTCTTTTCTGTCCTTAAGCTGAGCCACACGGTCAGCGATCTGACCGATCACATTACAGTTGGTGTATTCCATAACCGAGCGCATCGAGGTAACGATGGTTTCCGCTTTAGCACTGCCATGTGTTTTGAGAACGGGCTTAGCGACACCGATCACAGGAGAAGCGCCATACTGGTTATAGTCAAAATACTGTTTCAGTTCATAGATATCCTTTTTGATGAGAGCGGCGGCCAGTTTTGTCTTGAGGTTTTTGAGGAACATAGCCTTGATCTTCTTCATGAGTTCTTTGGCAACGCCTTCATACATTTTGATGATAACATTGCCGGTAAAGCCATCGGCTACGATAACATCACAGGCACCGGCAGGAATATCTCTTGCTTCGATATTGCCGATGAAATTCAGACCGGATTGTTTAAGCAGACGGAATGCCTCATGCTGTAATTCACCGCCCTTGTGTTCCTCTACGCCGACATTAGCCAGCGCCACACGGGGATTTTTAACATGAAGGACGTTTTCCATATAAACAGAACCCATGATACCGAATTGCTGGAGCATATCGGGACGCACTTCCACATTAGCGCCGCTGTCAATGAGCAGAGTGGGGCCTTTTGAGGTCGGCATAACCGGTGAAAAAGCCGGACGGCGGATACCCTTGATACGCTTGACAATAAAGGTAGCGCCCATAATGAGGGCACCGCTGTTACCGGCGGATAAGAAGGCATCCCCTTCGCCGTCAGCTAATAACTGTAAACCCACGGCCATCGAGGAATTGTTCTTGGATTTCATAATTTCGCCGGCTTCATCCTCCATGCTGATAACATCGGGGGCATCGTGTATGACTAAACCATCGAGGGGAATGTTATTTTCCTTAGCGACTTTTTCAATAATACTCTGATTGCCGACCAGACCAATGGTCAGTCCTTCATATTCCTGCAGGCATAAATGACAGCCCTTGATAATTTCCAGTGGGGCATTATCTCCGCCAAAGGCATCTACTAATACTTTCATGGTTGTCCTCTCCTTTATATTTTCTGTACGAAATAACTATAATTCATCCCATTCTATACATTGGGGCATTTGCTTTGTCGTAAAATTGATTCCCTTATCATGCTGTATCTGTATGTCAGGATAATTGTCCCATCATACGGGCTAAATCTTCTAAAGAACGCTGGGCATAAGCGGCGGCTCTCTGCCGTTTGTCCCGTATGGTTTCGGTCAGCGGCGGCAAGATACCGAGATTGGCACCCATCGGCTGGAAATCCTTCACGGTACTGTCAGCAATATAGCGTGACAGCGCACCAATCATGGTGGTCGGCGGCAGTATCACGGAAGGCTCTCCCTTCATACGCTTAACGGCATTGATACCGGCCATCATACCGGAGGAGGCCGATTCCATGTAACCCTCTACACCGGTCATCTGACCGGCAAAGAACAAATCGGGCGTGTCAAGCATCGCATAATCCGCCGACAGTAATCGGGGAGAATCCAAAAACGTGTTGCGGTGCATCACACCATAGCGCACATATTCGGCATCATGCAAAGCCGGTATCATGCCGAAAACACGCCGCTGTTCGGGGAATTTCAGATTTGTCTGGAATCCGACTAAATTGTACATAGATTGATTGGCATTTTCGCTCCGGAGCTGTAAAACCGCCCACGGTCTGTGACCGGTTCTCGGATCACGCAGACCAACAGGTTTCATAGGGCCGAAACGAAGGGTATCCAGTCCACGCTGGGCTAAAATTTCCACGGGCATACAGCCCTCATAGACCTTCGGATTCTGCACATCCACATCATGACGGGGCGCTCTTTCCGCCTGTACCAGTGCCGCATGAAACCGCTCATATTCTTCCTTGTTCATCGGACAATTGATATAGGCATCATCGCCGCCCTTGTCATAGCGGGAAGCCGTAAACGCATATTCCATATCAATGCTGTCTGCCGTGACAATGGGAGCGGCCGCATCAAAGAAATGCAGTGACCCGCCGCAGCGCTGAATAATTTTGTCGGCTAAGGCATCACTGGTCAGAGGCCCTGTTGCGATAACCGTAATGCCCTCTTGCGGCAGGGTTTCCACTTCCTGTTCAATGACGGTAATCAGCGGATGTGTGCGGATAGCTTCCGTCACCATACGGGCAAAGCGTTCACGATCAACCGCTAATGCTCCGCCGGCCGGTACGGCGCACGCATCGGCGCACGTCATCAGCAGAGAACCGATCCGCCGCATTTCTTCCTTGAGCAAACCCGCCGCACTGTCTATGCGGGCCGCTTTGAGGGAATTGGAACAAATCAGTTCACAGAAATCCGTATTCCGGTGTGCCGGTGTCATCTTATGCGGCTTCATCTCATACAGGGCAACCCTGATACCTCTTTTGGCAATCTGATAGGCCGCTTCACATCCGGCCAGTCCTGCCCCTATTACCTGAATGTCCAATCCCATCTCTCCTTTATATTGTTGATACGGGGACGTTTTTACAGCGCCAGAACAACGGCTGCTAATTATTTTATTTTACCATATTAAAGGAATGATATCAAGTATGCAGTTGCCATTTTCCTCACAAGGAAGGGCAAACAATCGCCAAAAACTCCGTTAACACTCCCCCCTATTTTTAGTCAGTTCTTCTTTTGGAAAGAAGCATGACCGACACGGAAAAAGCCGGCGAACCATAAAAGTTCACCGACTTTGCGGGATAATATCCGTCAGACATATTTAGTGATTTCGTCTTTCAAGCGGGCAATAATCTTTTTTTCAAGGCGGGAAATATATGATTGAGAGATGCCCAGACAATCCGCCACCTGTTTCTGCGTATGAGGTTTTTTACCGTTCAGACCGAACCGCAGCTCCATGATCGTCAATTCACGCCGATTGAGCTTAGAAACGGCACGCATCAATTCAGCGGTTTCCGCCTCCTGCTCCAGCCGTTGGTTCACGACATCCGAATCACTGCCCAGAATATCCGAAATCAATAATTCGTTGCCGTCCCAATCAACATTGAGCGGTTCATCAATAGAGATTTCGTTTTTCTGCTGTGCATTCTTGCGGAAATACATGAGTATTTCGTTTTCGATACAGCGGGAAGCATAGGTCGCCAGTTTGATATTACGGGACGGGCAAAAGGTATTGACCGCCTTGATAAGTCCGATCGTACCAATAGAAATCAAATCCTCCACGTTGACAGCCGGCGATTCAAATTTTTTGGCAATATACACAACCAACCGCAGATTATGCGTAATGAGCGGTTCTCTGGCTTTTTCGTCACCGTTTTCAATACGCCGCATGATCGCCGCTTCTTCTTCCTTTTTCAAAGGGGGCGGTAATGTTTCGGGGCCGTTTATGTAGTAAATCCCGTCCGCTCCGCTCAGTTTGATACGAATTGACCTCAACCATTCACCAAAGTCCTTCACCGTGTTAACACCCTTTCCTGATAAGCTCGGCGGGTACAATGCAGTCACACCCGTCTGTAAAATTTGTTTCATTGCTTAATGCAATATAGGCACTGACTTTGATTTCCTTGTTTTTTAACAATATCGTAATACCTGTCGGACGAAACGCAGGTAATAATCCGCTTCCGCCCACCGAAGAAAACGGTATCATCCGAAAATTCTTTTTCATAACGGAAGGAGATTCTCTTAAACATTCCTCTGCAGACGGAACGGAAGAAAACAGTTCCCGCCGGCAAATAATCACACATTCCCCCGAAAACGGCTCATGCAGAAGATGACCCGTATCAATTAAGCCTTTGACCGACAGCGGCCTGCCTTCATCCTGTATACGCACCTGACAAAAGGGCGGCATAGCGGTTTTAGCGCTTTTCAAGCTATAATACAGCCGAAAAAGGCCATAGCATATCACGGTCAGAACGATCAGCGCTAACGGTGATATCCCGATATAGACCACGCTGTTGCGTACCATAAGATTCTGAGGTGACAGCAGGGATAAGATGGCCGTCATGATACCGCAGTATAAAAAGCTGACCGCAAACAGCGTCAGCGTACCTTTGAGGATACGCACCGGAACGGTCGGCGCAAAAGCTGCTAAAACCATAACGAAGGCTTCCGTCATACTGAGCAGCAGAGATACGCCAAACGGCAGCGGCGGCAGCAATACAGCCAGTGACCCGAAAGCGCCTGACAAAGCCCCCAGCAGCAGCCGCCTTCTTCGGACATCAAAGGACAGAAGTTTTTTGACAGAAAGCAGCATCACATAGTCGATCATGAAATTGACACAGAACAACACATCAATATAAATGGCCGTGTCTGTTCCCTCCTCCGTTGTCTGACGTGTTCCTCTTTCCGAGGGAACTTTATTATCGCACAAAGTGACCGCAAAATCTGTAGAAACAGGTACAATGTGCAATGATACTATTTTGGAAAAAGAAGTTTCTTTTCGCATCATTGCACATTGCACATTGTTTTAGCCGCTGTTAGCCAGTTTAGCGGCAGATTCACTGCCCAGTCCAAAGCTGACCGCTAAGGCCGCATCCACTTTGACCATATCATAATGGTTGAGGGTACCCATTTTTTCTTTCAGCCGTCTTTTGTCAATGGTGCGTATCTGTTCCAGCAGGACAACGGAATCCCTCGAAAGACCGCTGTTATCCGCATAAAGGCGGATATGTGTCGGGAGTTTTGCTTTGGATTCCCGACTGGTAATCGCCGCCGCAATAACGGTGGGACTGAACCGGTTGCCTATGTCATTCTGAATAATCAGAACAGGCCGGATTCCCCCCTGTTCCGAACCGACAACGGGACTTAAATCGGCGTAATAAATGTCGCCTCGTCTGATGTTCATAGCCTTTTCACGCTCCGAATCTTTATTGGCGGACACTCTGTCCGGCGATGTGTCGATACTCATATTTTACCCTGTCAAAGGGAAAAATAATCATTTCTTCCATGCTCAACACATTATATTTTATTCCCGTTATTTTCTTTTGTGTGTACAAGCGTTTGGTTGGTGTCGTATAGTCGGACAATAAAAGAATTTCAGGCGTCTTGCGTATGTAAAGCTTTCCTGCTCACCGTTCTTTCCGCTATGCAGGCATGGAAGTCGTGATAGGATAAATATATGCCAGGAGCAAGCATTTCATGACGATGCTATGCAAAAAAATCTTTCAACTTAACGAGCAAGAATTCCTGCAGCTCTCCATATAGCGGAAAAGAAAGTTGATTTCTGTGGATTAGATGTGTTTATCATTGACAAGCGCATCAGAATGGTGTTACCATAAAAAGTGGCATTAGGGGCGGAGTGCAGCGGTATCCCCTACTGACAAGAGGGCAACCAACGACCTGAGAATAGAAGGTGGATCATCCTTCAAAGAAATCGGATGTAAAACATTGTCGTAACTCCATTTCACTACCGTGCGTGAATTGAAATAGCCAATCTTCGGGCGCACATTGTAAACGAATCGTTTCACGGGTCAGAGGATGTACGAATGTCAGTGCGGTGCAATGCAGACATTGCCGCCGGAAAATGGTGCGATGACCGCCATAGAGATCATCTCCTGCCAAAGGATGACCAATGGAAGCAAAATGGGTGCGTATCTGATGTGTACGACCCGTTTCCAACCATACGGACAATAACGTATGCCCGAAAGCCGTCTGCAATACGGTGTAATGCGTCACACTGGGACGGCCTTCCTCACCGGTTTCCCGCCGGATAATGGAACCTTCCTGACGGCGGATCGGCGTGTCAATGGTACCGCTGCCCTGCAATTCACCTTCGCATAATGCGATATAGCGTTTTTGGGTATGCTGTGCCAGAAAGGTATGCGCATAACTGCTTTTAGCGATCAGCACTAAACCGGAGGTGTCTTTATCCAGACGATTGACCGCCCGAAAGGTATAGGTTTCCCCTCTGTTCTGACGATAATACATCACCGCATTAGCCAGTGTATCCGTCCGATGTTCATGTACCGGATGTACCGGTTGGAACGGCGGTTTATTCACTGCCAACAGTGCATCATCCTCATAGATAATATCCAGCGGCAGACATACAGGCTGTATATCGGCGTTATCCTGCGGAAAAATCAACTCGATCACATCCCCGCCGTGCAGGATATCAATACTGCGGATGGGCTGTCCGTTGACGGTCATTCCGTTTTCTGTGCGTTTCAGTTTAGCTAACAATCGTGCCGACACCTGACAGTGCCGCCGCAAAAAATGCTGTACGGTAATGCCGTCCAAAGCTTCTTCTACCAGAAAGGCAGGCATCCGAATCACTCCTTTATTGACCATACTGTGTCTTTATTATCCGAAATCAGCAAAAGACTCCGACCTCTTATAGGTTGGAGTCTTTTGGCTTAGTCCAAATCAACTTGTCAATGCCATGAAATTGAGGTTTATACGGTACACGATGCCTAACCGTTACAGTTAAGCAAAAGTATTGCCTGCCGGACGGCGGCTCATCGCTTACTGCGTTTAATGTATCGAACCCCACGGATTTTAATCGGCTTGACAGTATCAACGGCAGCGGACGACTGTACGGGAATACGGCAATTGGCACCGGAAGCATCCGGTTCTTCTGTTGTATCCGTTTCAGCCGCATCAGAAACCGCCGTAGCCTTCACCGATGATGCCGCTTTTACTTCCTGCGCCTTGACGGCATCCGCCTCTATGTCGGAGGCATCATTGAGTGTGTTGTCATAATGCGCCATATCCTCTATTTCATGCTGTATTTCCTCGATCTGGTTGCTGTCCGGCGAATCATAATGCACCGCATATTTATAGGCAGGAATATTCTTTTCTTTAATGCGCCGATAGACAAAACGGCGTATCAGTGTATAAATGACATAGGTAACAGGGCCGCAGACCAACAGACCGATCAGACCGAAAAAGGCGCTGAACAGTACGATGGCAGAGATCATGATAATCGGCGGCAGACCAATACGGGAACCAACCACTCTCGGGAAAATAAGATTGCCTTCGATCTGCTGAAGCACCACCATATAGACAATAAACCACAGTGCCTGCCAGGGATCCGCCGTAGCCAACAGCAGTAATGCGATAATCGACGAACCGATAAAGATACCAAACATCGGAATCCAGGAGGTAATGGCCACCACCACACCGCCAAGAGCCGCATACGGGAAACCGAACATAAACATTCCCAGTGCTGTCAGCATACCGATAATCACACATTCGATCATCTGACCGGTGATACTGTTATAAAACGACTGGTTGGTTAATGCGCCGACCTCGACCATAAAATCCGCCTTTTTGGCAGGCAGGACAGAATACACCAGCTTTTTGAGATTGGAGGAAATAATCTCCTTTTTAGAAAGGATATACACCGCCAGTACCACGCCCAGGAACACGTTCACCACCGTACTGAGGGTAGTGCTGATAACGTTGAAGGCAGAATTCACCAATGAAGTACCGTTATCCTGCAGGAAGCTCACCAGCTGTTTGTTGAGGGTATCCCAGTCAATATTAAACTGTGAAGCCGCCTGACCGAGAAAATCCTCTCGCTCGCTCATTTCTGCAATCCATTCCTGCAAACGGCTGATAACTCCCGGTATCGCCTCGGCAATGGTTTTCAGACTCTTGCCGATTTCCGGAATAATAGCCACCAGAAACGTAGCGATCACCAGCAGGAAAAAGCTGATGGACAAGACAATGGCAAGAGGCCGCCGGAGCTTTGCCTTGATTTTATTGACAGGCTTGCCGTTTTTAGGGCGGAACAAATGGCGTTCAATCACCTTGAGCGGCACATTAAGGATAAAAATAACCACACCGGCAATAATAAAAGGAGTCAGCACCTCAATCAACCAGCCAATGAAGCCGAACACCAGATTCATATAGTTAAAGCTGAGATAGAACAGAATGATACACGCTGCCAGAAAGAAGATGCGTACCATTGTTTTCCTGTCAAGTTTCATTACTTCACTCCCCTGTCATCGTAAAATTTCCAATAAAAAACGTACCGGCCGAAAGCAGATGTTACACCTCTGCGGCGGCTTAAATACAGTTTGATTATAATACAGTTTTCTTCCAAAGTCAACAATTGTTCTTCAGACAATAGGGTGCGTGATGTTTGAAACTGTCGTTTCAATCGGCTGTACATAGTACAAAATTATCATAAAAATGGCAATAAAAATACCGTGAGGACACCTTCAAAGCATCCTCACGGTGTAAAAAAACAGCCAATACAGGTTTATTTACGTTGTTCCGTCTGCCAGAAGCAGTTACTTATCCACAAGCCCACAACCTGAGCGTAAGCTCTTGCAAAAGCCTGCAGTAAGCCGGCACAGCGCTCCGATATATCATCAGATTACTCTGACACGGATAACACCCTCGATAGCCTGAATTGCTTCGGCTACGCCGTCAGCAACAGCATCAGCGGTATCAATGATCATGTAGGAATATTCCTTCTTGGACTGGTTTGCCATCGACTCAATGTTGTTGCCGCTCTCAGACAGCTTGGCACAAATAGAGCTGATCATGTTCGGCACGTTCTTATAGATAACACAAACTCTGGCGGCACCGGCTCTTGCCATCGCAACATTGGGCAGCGTTACGGAGTTCTTGATGTTGCCGTTCTCGAGGAAGTCCTTGATTTCCTCGCCGGCCATCTTAGCGCAGTTATCCTCTGATTCCGGTGTAGAAGCACCAAGATGCGGCAGAGCAATAACGCCCTCTTCACCGAGGATATCATCGGTGGCAAAGTCAGTAACATAGCAGGCAATCTTCTTATCCGCAATACCCTTGAGGATATCACCGGAAACAACGAGGTCTGCTCTGGAGAAGTTCAGGATGCGAACACCGTCCTTCATCTTGGCAAGGCTCTCGCTGTTGATAACGCCCTTGGTATCGGGAGTGAGCGGTACATGAATGGTAATGAAATCACTGGCGGCATAGATTTCGTCCAGTGTGGTAACGTGCTTTACCTTGTGAGAGATCATCAGCGCATGGTCAACGGAAAGATACGGGTCATAGCCGACAACATCCATGCCCAGTGCAACAGCGGCATTCGCTACCAGAATACCAATAGCGCCCAGACCGATAACGCCCAGTGTCTTGCCCTTGATTTCAGGGCCAACAAACTGTCCCTTGCCCTTTTCGACCATCTTGCCGACAGCATCGCCGTTGCCCTTAAGTGTCTTAGCCCATGCGATACCATCCACTACCTTACGGCAGCTCAGAAGCATACCGGTGAGTACCAGTTCCTTAACGGCATTGGCATTAGCGCCGGGGGTATTGAAAACAACGATACCCTTTTCAGCGCACTTATCCAGCGGAATGTTATTCACGCCGGCACCGGCTCTGGCAATAGCCAGCAGGCTTTCGGGCATTTCCATCTCATGCATGGAAGCGGAACGTACCAGCACCGCATCAGGATTCTGTACATCGTCAGCAACGGTATAACCTTCGCCCAGAGCCTCGATAGCAATAGGAGAAATCTTATTCAATGTCTGTACATTATACATTTTTATCACCCTTTATTATGAAAGATAATATAGTCGTACCGTTGACTGCCGGTCAGGCAGCCAACGGCCGTAAAAAACCTGTCTGTTATCAGCTGTTTCTTGCTTCAAAGTCCTTCATGAACTCAACAAGCTTTTCTACACCTTCAATGGGCATAGCGTTGTAGATAGAAGCTCTCATGCCGCCGACAGTGCGGTGACCCTTAAGGTTAACGAAGTCGTTAGCGGTAGCTTCCTTAACGAATTTAGCATCCAGATCAGCATCACCGGTGATGAAGGGAACATTCATGAGAGAACGGTCCTCAGGAACAACGGTGCCCTTGAACATCTTGGAGTTATCAAGGAAGTTATAAAGGATAGCAGCCTTCTGCTCGTTGCGCTTCTGCATATTTTCAAGGCCGCCGATATCGTTCTTGATCCACTCAAGAACGAGCTTGGCGATATAAATCGTCCAGCAGGGAGGTGTATTGAACATAGAACCGTTGTCAGCATGGGTCTGATAGTTGAGCATGGTCGGGCAGAAATCCATGGCATTGCCGATCAGATCTTCACGGATGATAGCCACTACCAGACCGGCCGGAGCCATGTTCTTCTGAGCGCCTGCATAAATAACACCGAACTTTGAAACATCAAGAGGTGTTGACAGGAAGCAGGAAGATACGTCAGCCACCAGCGGCACATCACCGGTCTGGGGCAGTTCATGATAAACGGTACCGTAAATCGTATTGTTCATGCAGATATAGAAATAGTCTGCATCCTTGGTAAAGGTATCGGGATCGAGCTTCGGAATATAAGAGAAAGTCTTATCCTTTGAAGAAGCGACCGCCTTAGCATCAAGATATCTTGCAGCCTCTTTGTAGGCCTTGGTAGCCCACTGACCGGTCAGAACATAGTCAGCCTTCTTGTTTTTGTTGCCGAAGTTCAGCGGGATAGCGGCAAACTGTGTGGAAGCGCCGCCCTGAAGGAACAGAACCTTGTAGTTGTCAGGAATGTTCATTACTTCACGGAGCAGGCTCTCAGCGCCGTTGATAATGCCCTCGAACACCTTGGAACGGTGGGACATTTCCATAACGGACTGACCGCAGCCCTGATAGTCAAACATTTCCTCTGCTGCTCTTTTCAGCACGACCTCAGGCAAAACAGAAGGGCCTGCCGAAAAATTGTACACTCTTTTCATTTTTATTACCTCCATGCGGTGCAATATCTTGCACTCTTCACTACGCTCCCGTTCGAGCAGTCCTCTGTGGCCGACTGCTTTACGGCTGATCCCTTCCATGAGACCGTAACGGTGCGTGTTGTATCAATATATATGCCGTACTTTTCTATTATAGAGCAATTTTTTTGATGTGTCAATTATTAAATGCAGAAAAGACACCGAAATCCTTCATTTTCTGCCAATTTTTTACCGGTTCTTTTTCCAAACAGCCGTCGGCGTGACATTTTCTCGGTATTTTCTCTCAAAAAATATTGTTTTTCCGTCCTCAGTCCCTTTCGTGAAAAGCCCGTACCGACGCTGTGGAGATAAACCAAATAAGCCGTATCTTCTACCGATAACGGATAAAAGATACGGCTTGTTTATCAGCATATACTCAGTCGTCACGAACACGCATGACTTCTTCATCCTCATGACGAATCTGTGCCCGCTTGATTTTGCCGCTGAAGGTCTTGGGCAGTTCATCAACAAATTCGATCACACGGGGATATTTATAGGGTGCTGTGGAACGCTTGACATGATCCTGCAATTCCTTTTTCAGGTCATCGGTGGGTCTGTAGCCTTTTTTCAGTACGATGGTTGCCTTGACGACCTGTCCTCTGACCGGATCGGGTACACCGGTAATGGCACATTCTACGACCGCATCATGCTCGATCAGGGCGCTTTCCACTTCAAACGGGCCGATACGATAACCGGAACACTTGATAACATCATCGTTGCGGCCGACAAACCAGTAATAGCCCTCACTGTCCCGCCATGCCATATCGCAGGTGTTATAATAATCACCGAGCAGCTTTTCCTTTGTCATTTCAGGATTGTGGTAATAGCCTGTGAACAGACCTGTCGGCGGGTTATTTTTAACGTCCATGACGCAGATACAGCCTTCTTCTCCTGTGCCGACCTCTTTGCCGTCAGCATCCAGCAGACGGATATCATACAAAGGCGAGGGCTTGCCGGAAGAACCGATCTTGATATCATCCCACTGGAAATCCGCCAACAATACGGAGCCTTCCGTCTGACCGAAACCCTGATAGATATTATGTCCTGTCAGACGCTGCCATTTCATATTGACTTCTGCATTCAGCGGTTCACCGGCTGTAGCATAGTGCTGAATAGAGGAAAGATCATAGCGAGCCACATTTTCCAGCAGCATAAAGCGATACATCGTCGGCGGTGCGCAGAAGGTCGTCAGCTTATATTTCGCCATCTTTTCCAGCAGCTTGGCCGGTACGAATTTATCCATATCATACGCAAAAATCACCGCACCGCAGATCCACTGGCCATAAATTTTTCCCCAGCCGAACTTTGCCCAACCGGAATCACTAACGCTCATGTGCAGTTTATTTTCCTGCACACGCTGCCAGTATTTGGCGGTCACGATATGCCCCAGCGGATGCGCAAAATTGTGCTGAATCATTTTCGGCATACCTTCTGTACCCGAAGTGAAATAAACCAACATAATATCGTTCCAACGGGTAGCCGCTTCGCCGGTGGGACGCTCAAAAGTTTCCGACTGACCGGCAATCTGCTGTTCAAAGAAATGCCAGCCCTCTCTGGGCGCACCAACAACGGTTTTTGTCTGTAGGGTAGGAATATCCGGCATGGCCTGTTCTACCTGTCCGATAACAAAATCATCATTGATACAAACGATAGACTTGACCTGAGCAGCATTACCACGATAGACGATATCCTTTTTGGTGAGCTGCAGGGTACTCGGAATAATGATTGCTCCCAATTTATGCAGCGCCACGGCGCAAATCCAATATTCCCAACGCCGGCGGAGAATCATCATGACAACATCGCCCTTTTGGATGCCGATGCTCCGGAAGTAGTTAGCCGCACGGTTGGACAACAGGCTGATATCCTTAAAAGTAAAAGTATGTTCTTCGTTATGGTCATTGCACCAGACAAGCGCCTTTTTTTCCGGCTCCTGCTTCGCCCATTCATCTACAATATCAAAACCGAAGTTGAAGTTCTCCGGAAAATTGACACGATAATTTTCTTTGAAATCCTCATAGGAATCAAACTCAATACGAGATAAATATCTGTCCAGCAGCATCATTTCGTCTCCTTTATTATTCATTCGTCATTGCCATAAAATCACTTCTTGCTATCTGTAAGTTTAGCATTTTGATATTTCCTTGTCAACCCAGAGAATCCCTTTTTTCGGAAAAACTGTTTTCTTCTGTATCGTGCAGAGCAAGCAGACTGCACATTTTGCCGTCAAAAGCATTGTCACTGTAGTCACCACCGATCAAAAGACCATCGCAGACCAACAGCGTAAGCGTATGTCCCCCGCTGATATCCGGCTGTTCTATGCGGAAACTGTATTTCCGGCAATGCCTGCCGCCATAATCCGCCAAATCCGTACCAAAATCCTTCTGCAGCGTATTATAGTCAGCATAAACCGCATTGAACTGACGGGGAATAATAATTTCCTCACAAATAACCGGTGCATTTCCCACCGTCGGATCAAAAAAGACCGCTGCCTGCCTTGCCGACTCTTCATCCTCTATTGTCATACACAGGGAATGTCCGTCAAAGGTACGATAGATTTTACGGGAACGAAAACAGCATACACCGGTAACCACTCCAATGACTAATACCGCCGCTGTCAACAGTACCCACCACGGATGGGTCGGGAAACGCTTTTGATTTTCCGGAAAAACATACAAATAATTCTCACCTCGTTTTGGATAAATAGTGCTTCTTACAAGATTTTCTGCCAATCGCATAAGCCGGTTAAGCGGCCGCATATACTAACTTCTGTGGAACAAAAACCGTGTTCCGCAAAATCAAAAAAGAGGTGTTGGATATGAAACATTTTCCCCGCATGGCTCTTTCGCATTATTATGAACCCGGCACACCGTTTTATACCCCTTCACAGGAAGTGACGGACCGTCCTTTTATGCGTGTAATGCCGTCCCCCGTTTCACCGTTCACACTGCCGGCCGCCTGTACGTTTATCCGTGACCTGCATCAGACAGACGACTTTTTCTCGTTCTGACCTGCAGTGCCATGCACTGCCCCGGGTGTATGGCGCTGCTCTATACATACGTTCACGGCACTTGAAATATTGCTATCAAAAAAAATAAATTTTTTTCAAAAAAACGCTTGACAAATCATTTGTCTTATGATATTATAAATGAGTCGTCAGGACAAAGCACGACAGCAACGGTTTGCTGGTGTAGCTCAGTTGGTAGAGCAGCTGATTTGTAATCAGCGCTGATTTGTAATCAGCAGGTCGGGGGTTCAAGTCCGTCCACCAGCTCCACTTTACAATTCAATATGGGAGAGTTCCAGAGCGGTCAAATGGGGCAGACTGTAAATCTGTTGCTTCGGCTTCGGTGGTTCGAATCCACCCTCTCCCATTAACCCCTCGTAGTCATACGAGGGTGTTTTTCTATACGGAGTAGTTTTTTCGCAGACATCGTATATCGGTAGTACATCAGCTTCCCAAGCTGAGAGGGCGGGTTCGATTCCCGTTGTCTGCTTTTGATTATCTTCCGATAAGAGCATAAAATGTTATACCCTTATCGGAAGATAATCTTTTGCCGAAGATTATCTTCTCAAGCAGCTACAAGACTATTTTATCCTTTATCGGCGGTTCAGCATTAGCCAGCCAACGCAATGCAGCGATTTACAGGTTTTTCACAAAGCCTATCTCCCGACAGTCAATGTTTAGTTCGTTTGCTTACTTTGCGGATAAGTATTGAACAGGAGCAAGTCCTTACCACATTTGACATATACACCTGTTTAGTAGGCTCGTTCGCAGACTGCCCAAGGGTATTTCCGCAAGGGAAGTTTTAATGCGTAACTGTTATGCTATAACGCTTCGTATCTTTGTCTTGTTGCTTGTATTCAGTTTTGTTTTTCAAGAGCAAAAAAGTTTTGGAGTCTTGTTTGCTCTTGTATCAGCACACAGAGCAACGCTATGTACTGACACAAAAGCAAAAAATAGTGTCAAGTCCTAATACCTTGCTCGTTTCTCACCTCGAAAAGGTATTCTGACTTGACACAAATCCCAAAATAGGCTATAATAAGCCTATAGAATGGCATTCATAAGTCGGCAAGGTATTGAGAGTACCTTTTCGGCGGATGCCCATCTGTTGTCGCCAAACAATAGGTGGGCTATGGATGTCTTTTTTATTTACTTTTTTCTTGATTACAATAATATGATACACCTTTTTACGGAATTTGTCAAGGATTTCTATAAAACATTAGCAGTATCGTGTATATAAAATGTATAGCACTCTATATGTTTATTTATGTGTATTATGACGATTGATTATCTTCCGGCGATAATTTATAATGGTGGTATCACCATTATAAGGGAAGTGAAGTACAGTGTATGACGAGAAGGCAAAAGCCAGAATGATGAAGTATATGCACATCAAGAGAGAATCCCTCCAGTTAAATCTGCCGTTAGGTACGAAAGACTTGTGGAAGGACTATGC
>ONYQ01000002.1 GCA_900322145.1 uncultured Eubacteriales bacterium | reverse complement strand
TGGGAGTGTTTTTTGCCTCCCCTTTAGGGGAGGTGGCAAAAATCGACAATTAAAATTGTCGATTTTTGCCGGAGGGGTTTCAACCGCTCAGGTAGAAAAGACACAGAACGATTCCCATTGGAATGGTTCTGTGTCTTTTTGATGTTTCAAAGGAAATAAAATGACAAAAGATTGACAAGTAATTACAATTCTGTTATAATTGTTGGTGCCATAAATGATATACAGAAAGGAAAGACAACGATGCGAAAGAACAAACGCAAGTGGTTGGTGGTACTAATTGTGCTGACTGCGTTGGCAGGGCTGCTGATCGGTTCTTATGTGGTGGTACAGACAGCCAGCGCAGCGGTACAAGTTACGCAGACAGAAGCAAAAATTCAATTGAACCGCACGACCCTGCTGTTGGGCGTAGGGGAAAGCTATCAGCTATCCGCTTCGGTAACGGGCGATGATAGTGTGACTCAGTGGAATTCAATGGATAAAGCGGTTGTGTCGGTCAAGGACGGCAAAGTAACGGCCTTGTCGGAAGGACAGGCGGCTATCAAAGTAAGGACAGCCGGCGGATTGCTGGCTATTTGTCGTATCACCGTGAAAAAAGCGCCGGACTGCGCCACGCTGAGTGCCAATGAATTATTGCTTGGGGTCGGGGAACCATATCAGTTTTTCTGCAATCTTCCGGCCGGAACGGCTGCCTGGGTGAGAAGCTATGCCAGCAGTAACAGCCGTGTTGTTACCTGTACGCCGACCGGTGCTATTGCCGGACGCAAGCCGGGTAAAGCTACCGTGACCGCGACACTCTATAACGGCGTGACCGCACAATGTCAGGTGACGGTCGGGAAAGCGCCTGATACGGCTGCGCTGAGTGCGGATACATTAGAACTTGGTGTCGGGGAGAAATACCGTTTCTCCTGTACCGTGCCGAAAGGTACCGCCGCCAGAGTCAGGGAATACAGCGTGAGTGATAAAACGGTTCTGGATCTGAACGGCGGCACCATTAAAGCGAAAAAGGCCGGTACCACTGCGGTGACTGTAAAGCTGTATAACGGTGTGACGGCACAATGTCGGGTAACGGTTAAAAAAGCGCCTGACACAGCAACGCTCAGTGTCAGCCGTTTAACGCTCGGTGTGGGTGAAAGCTACACCTTCTATTGCCGGATACCCGATGGTACGGCCGCCAGAGTCAGAACATACACTGTCGGCGACAAAACGATTTTGGATATCAACGGCGGCACTATCAAAGCGAAAAAAACCGGTACTGCTACAGTGACCGTAAAGCTGTATAATGGTGTGACAGCACAATGTCAGGTAACGGTCAGAAAAGCGCCTGCTTCTGTCACACTGAGTACCCGTGAGTTAACGCTCGGGGTGGGTGAAAGCTATCGGATGTCGTATAGCTTGCCGGCCGATTCGGCATCGTATGCTGTTCGCTATGTGGCAGATACTCCCTCTGTCGTGGCGATTCACGGCAATATTATCTGTGGCCGTACTGTCGGTACGACCACAGGTGAACATCGTGTTTTTGATGCACAGGTCGAAAATAATAACCTCGGTTACGGGGGAACGGTCTATCATTACTGGTACGGCATGAAGCCCGAATATAACTATCGCAGCTATGAGTATCAGGCACTGATTCCTGCCGTGAACTTCCGGTATCATTGATGCGCTGACAGATTGTCACATTCTGAACGTCCCCGAAGCCTTTTGGGGACGTTCGATTTTACAGGGCGGAATGCTTTGCGGCAAAAGCATTGCACATCCTGCGGCTGTCGTGTATAATAATAGTCGTACATCATGCGGCAGGAGGATTACTGTCCGGAAATCAAGGAGGTATGGTGGAAATGGACAGACAAAAGCAGATAGCAGCAGCACAGGAAAAGGTGCTGCCGGAACTCGTACTGAAAAATGCAAAGATCGTCAATGTTTTTACAGGAGAGATATTATCGGGGGATGTGGCCATCACTGACGGTTATATTGTCGGTGTCGGCCGTTATCGTGGCCAAACGGAACGGGATGTGGACGGAAGATATATTGTACCGGGGTTTGTCGATGCCCATTTGCACATAGAATCCTCTATGGTCATGCCGGATGTCTATGCAATGGAGGCACTGCGTCATGGTACGACTACCATTATTACCGATCCGCATGAAATTGTGAATGTCAGCGGTGCAGAGGCACTCAGGGATATTCTCCATGCGGCGGCCTGCAGTCCTCTGAATTACTATGTCATGCTGCCGTCCTGTGTGCCGGCTACACCGTTTGAACACGCCGGCGCAGTGATGACAGCGGCCGATCTGCTGCATTTCAAGGAGAATTCTCATGTACTCGGTCTGGGTGAAATGATGAATGCTGTCGGGGTCATCAACGGTGATCCGGTGGTATTGGATAAGCTGGCGGCTTTTGACGATAAAATCATCGACGGACACGCTCCCGGATTGACCGGTCATGCTTTGCAGGCGTATGTTGGCAGCGGTATCCTTACCGATCATGAGAGTGTGACGTTTGAAGAAGTGTTGGAAAAGCTGCGCTGCGGTATGGCGGTACTGGTCAGGGAAGGGTCGGCTTCCCGCAATCTCGAAGCCATTGTTAAAGGGCTGGTTGACAGGAAACTGTATTCCTCCCGTTTAGCTTTTTGTACGGATGATAAGCATTTAGCCGATATCCGTCGGGAAGGAACCGTCAGCAGCAATATCCGTCAGGCGATTGCTTTGGGGATGCCGCCGATAGAAGCGATTCGCATGGCGACGATCAATGCGGCGCAGATATATCGTCTGCCGCATATTGGTGCGGTTGCCTGCGGTTATCGTGCGGATATCGTGGTGCTGGATGACCTTGATACAGTGAAGATCCATGAGGTATATAAAGACGGCGCTGCGATGTCAGCCATGAAGATGCCGGAACCGATGCACTACTCGGAAAAACTGATGAATTCGGTACATATTGCGCCGCTGTCGGAAGAAACCTTTGTCATTCCTCCCCAAAAGGAATATGATGTCATTGGTCTGGTGCCGCATCAGATATTGACAGAAAAAATACACATGACACAGGAAGAACTGAATGCCGGTTTACAGGACGGTACAGTTTGTAAAATTGCCGTCATTGAGCGGCACCATGCGACCGGCTGTCATGCCTGCGCTTATCTCAAGGGGTATGGCTTGCGGAAAGGTGCTGTGGGTACAACCGTAGCCCATGACAGCCATAATATTATTGTCGTTGGCACGAATGATGCCGATATGCGGGCGGCAGTTGAGGAACTGGTACATATCAAGGGCGGTTATACGATTGTATCGGATGGTGCGGTCGTGGATTCTCTGCCGCTGCCGTTGGGCGGTCTGATGAGTGCGCTGCCGGCAGAGGAATTTATTCCCCGTCTGGATGCGATTATCCGGAAAGCCTATGCTGTCGGCGTAAAGGAAAATATTGACCCGTTTATCACCCTGTCCTTTACGGCGCTGCCGGTGCTGCCTGCTATCCGTATTACCGATCAGGGTTTGTTCGATGCGGAAAATTTCCGCTTTCTGACATGATACAACAAATGATGAAGGAGTGTTTCATTTGAAAAGACGATGGAGTATTTTACTGTCTGCGGCACTGATCGCCCTGGTGACAGTCGGCTGCGGCAATCAGAATAACAACAATAACACCGCTTCGTCCGATGCTTCAGCCGTTTCTGCGGCATCGGTATCGGAGCCGGTCAGCCATACGGAGGAATCCTCACAGGACAGCAGCGAAACCGTTTCGCAGGAAACTCATGCAGAGTCCTCTGTACAGAAGGACACGGAAAGTTCTGCTCCAACGATTCTGGAATCGAATACCCAACAGCAGAGTGTGATAGAGTTTTCGCTGGATCATGACCGTCCCTTCGATACCATTGAGGAATACTTGCAGACGGATTCCGCCAAAGAAATGATCCGGCAGCTGAATGAAGCTGAAACCAGCGGCAGTGAAGTGATCCGCACCGCTGTTTTTGCCGAAAGCGGCACGAAGCTGATTTTTGAACGGCAGCTCAGTACAGACTTTAATTTATGGCTGACGGATGAATTCTTAGAGAATGTGCAAAAGAATGTAGAAGCGCAGAAAACGGTATTTGTTTCTTTGGTGGACGGTCTGGAATCCTGTATTAACAGCAAGGTCATTACCGTAGTGGTGCGTTATGTGGATCCGGAAGGAAATGTTCTTTATCAACAGGAATTTGATAACGACCATTTGGATACCGGTAAAACCTCTGCCGCTGAAAGCAGTCAGGTTTCGGGTCAGACTTCGGGTCAAGTTTCCGGTCAGACCTCTGCCGCCCAAACCAGCCGAACCGTTTCGCAAAGCAGTCAGGCTGTCAGTGCGGTTTCTGCTGTTTCCCATGCATGACCGTTCTTTGCGTATCAGGAGTATGGCGCCGCTGTACCGTTTTATCAGAACGGTACAGCGGTTTTTCGATAGCGTCAATCACATCAACCTTTGGTTGATATGGCTGACGGATGGTTGATAATTGAAACAATGTGTTGATTGTGTTTTGGGCGGTAACGGCTTATACTTATCATAGATGAGTGTATGAATGATAAAGACAGCAACACGGGGTCATCATGCCCCGTTCTACGCTCTGTATTCTATCAACGACAGGAGAGATGTATTATGAGTCATTTCCGCAGGTCCCCTCGTATCCGTAAAGTGTTTGGCTGGTGTCTGTCAGCCGCTTTGTGCTTTTCGGCGGCTGCCGCTTTGCCGATGTCCGGCGTTTCCGCCGCAGAACCGGTAGAAAACGTTGCATATCCGTTAGCTGAAAACTGTCAGGACGGTGTTACCCTGCACTGCTTCAGCTGGCCGTATAAGGACATTACTGCTTCTCTGCCGGAGATTGCCCAGGCCGGTTTTACTTCGGTACAGGTATCTTCCATACAGTCCAACACGCTGTCAATCTTTGGCCCTGATAAATGCTACTGGGCGGCCGTTTATGCGCCGATTGCTATCAGTGTTCACGATTCCGATGTTCCAAACGGCTATAATCGTGCCGATTTAGAAGAACTTTGCCGTGAAGCGGATAAATACGGTATCCATATCATCATGGATGTGGTTGTCAATCATTGTACCCGTATGGTAGTCAGACCGGGTGATCCGCTGTATGATGCTAAATTCTGGCACGGCAACGGTCCGGCACAGGATTATACCGACCGTAAGCAGGTAACGGATTTCGATATCGCCGGTGATGACCTTCGCACAGAAGAACCCGAATTACAGCAGTTGGTTGTGGATTTCCTGAAAGACCTTGAAAGCATCGGTGTGGATGGTATCCGCTGGGATTCTGCCAAGCATATTTCTCTGCCGAGTGAGGGAAGCCAGTTCTGGGCGACTGTTACGGATAATGATCTGTACCACTATGGCGAAATTCTTACCGCTCCGGTAGACGGTGACAAGAATAAGGAATCAGCCTCTGCCCTGATGAAGGAATACACCGACTATATGCCCATTACCGATAATATCTACAGTGAAAAGCTGCTCATCGGTTTCCGCAACGGAAAAGCCGTAGAACCGGAAAGCCGTTGGCTGAATGAAGGTATTCCGGCCAATCGTCTGGTATTCTGGGGCGAAAGTCACGATACTTACTGTAATGACCCGAGTGTGTTCGGTGAGGGTACCTCTACCAATGACGATCAGAATATTGTTGACCGTACCTATGCAGTCGGTGCCGCCAGAGAAGGCGCTTCGGCGCTGTATTTCTCCCGCCCGAAGGAGAAGGAAGAATATCTGATTGTCAACAGTCAGAAGGGCAGCACCCATTTTGCCAGCCCGGAAGTCAGCGCTGTCAACCATTTCCATAATGCCATGATCGGCAAGAAGGATTGTGTGAAGGTCAGCAATAACTGCGAAGTCATCACCCGTGAAAACGGCGGTGCGGTGATCGTCTGCGGCGATGGATACGGTGAAGTGACCGTAGAAAATGCCGGCGGTTATGCGGTACCGGGTACTTATGTGGATGAGGTTTCCGGCAATACTTTCGTTGTTACCGAAGAAACCATCACAGGTACAGTAGGTCAAAGCGGTATTGCGGTACTGTATGACCATGCACCCGTCAGCCGTCTTTATGCCGAAACAGAGAACGGCCGCACCACCTTCTACGGCAAAACGAATTTCCGTCTGAATGCGGTCGGCATGAAATCTGCCACTTATATGTTATCCTACAAGAACAGTGAAGATATGGGGCTGGCTGTCAAGGAGTATTATCATGACGGCGATGTCATTCCTTTTGAGAGTGACTGTGCGGATAATTCCATCGTTACCCTGACACTGGAAGGTGTCACGAATGAAGGCGAGGAAATCTCCGCTGTTTACAGCTTCCTGTATAAAGAGGAACCGCCGATTGACTATGACAATGTGATGCCCTTTGTATTGTTTGATAATTCGGCGGCCAACTGGGACGATGTTTATGTTTATGCGTATGTCAAAGACGGCGACAGCCTGACGGAAAATGCGGCTTATCCCGGTGTGAAGGCGACTTATGCCGGCAATAAGGTCTATACCTATGATCTTACCGAAAATTTGCAGGGCGATCAGTTGGTTGGCATCATCTTCAATGACGGCAAAGGTACGCAGATCACGGAAGGTATCAATAGCCGCTGCTTTATGCCGTATTTGAAGAACAGTATAGCTATTTATTTGTCGGGCGCATGGATGGCTTCTGATGGAGAGGATATGTCCCAAATGATTCAGATCCCGCCGACAGGCCATAATCATACGCTCCGTACCGTTCCGGCAAAGGAGCCTACCGGAGAAGCTGATGGCAATATCGAATATACCGTGTGCGATACCTGCGGCAAGCTGTTCAGTGATGCGGCCGGTCTGTCTGAAATCACCGATCCTCAATTGGTCGTTCTGCCCCAGAAGCAGACTTCCCAGATTTCGGAACCGTCTGTTACCTCTGACCCGTCCGTTACATCGGAAACTTCCATTACCAGTCAGCCTGCGGAAAGCTCTCAGCCGACCGTTTCTGTACCGGTATCCGATCCGGGCAAGGGAACCGTTGCTACCGGTGACAGCAGCAGTCTGCCTGCCATGATAGCATTGATAGCTGTTACCTCTGCGGCAGCAGTTGCGGTACTGAAAAAGAAGTCCCACGACTGATGATATGTGTATGTGGCTATGAGGCTGTCCTTTTTGATACCCCCCGCAGCCTCATAGCATCCGGCACCTCCGTATTTCTGATACGGAGGTGCTTTCCTTATCCGAAGTCGCTGAACCTCTTGCAAAATACAGAAAGATGGTCTATAATAGCCAAAGAAGTATTAAAAGGAGTGTTGTGTCATGAGTCTTCCGCAGGATCCGATCATTTTGTATTCTTTCCTTAACACGCAGCTGAGAGATCATTATACCTCATTGGATGAATTTTGCCGTGCCAATTGCTGTGATGAAAAGGAATTGGTGGAAAAGCTGTCGGCGGTTGGTTTTGAATATGACCGTGAAAAGAATCGCTTTGCCTGATGACGACAATAGTGCCGTGACAAGGGCTATTGATGTATGCCAATGCATCCGGCGGAAAGGTGGGGCATTCGTATGAAAAAATGGATAAGCTGTATAGCGGCGGCGCTGTTAGTTGTCCTGTGTACGGGCTGCCGCCAGCATCAGCAGACGGCACCGTCAACGGTCAGCAGAATTGTTTCGGTTCCTTCCGGTGCTACTAAAGAAAGCTTTCCGCTTTTGTCGTCTGTGGAGGATAGCGGCACCGGTGCGGCATCAGCCGTATCTGTGCCGGAGATTACACAGCAGCCGTCGGAAACATCGTCAGCCGAAGAAGTGCCGGATGATGTACCGGAGGAGGAAATGCAGCTGCCGATAGGGGTTGCACGTGCCAGTAAGGGCAAACTGCGGTTTACAACCAGTGTACTGTCACTGTCCCTGATTTTTCCGGAGGAATTTTGTGTTCTCAATACGGATTACTATCCCTCTTATGGGGTGTATCTTCAGAATAAGGAAGGGACAGCCACGCTGCTGACGGAATCCGTTGTCGATAAGACACTGACCTATCGTCAGATGGCTGCCTATCTGCGGGAAAAATATCCCACTGCGAAGGTCTATACTAACGATACAAAGGATGTCGTGTGTAAGCTGTCCATGACGGATGAGGACGGCCATGAGCTGTATGTCCAGCAGAAAATCCGTGTGCAGTCCGGCGGATACAATGCGGCGGTTCTCTGCTGCCGCATAGAGGATAAAGACCGCTTTGAAAAGGTATTCAACGGCATCTATTTCAAATAATATCCGTTCCGCTGAGATACTGTTACAACACATAAAAAACCGCCGGTCTATTCTGCAATAGACCGGCGGTCAATTTTGTGTTATGCTGTGCAGAAAAACGTCAGGCAACGCAAGGTATACCGTCCGTTAACTGCAAGGTGTTGGCATTAGCCCAACTCTGCGAAATACTTAATGGTTCTAACCATCTGGCTGGTGTAGCTGTTCTCGTTGTCGTACCAGGAAACAACCTGTACTTCATAGAGATCATCAGCGATCTTAGCAACCATGGTCTGGGTAGCATCAAAGAGAGAACCGTATCTCATGCCGATAACGTCAGAAGAAACGATCTGATCCTCGTTGTAGCCGAAAGACTCAGAAGCAGCAGCCTTCATAGCAGCGTTGATGCCTTCCTTGGTAACGTCTGCGCCCTTAACAACAGCGGTCAGGATGGTGGTGGAACCTGTGGGAACCGGTACACGCTGAGCGGAACCGATGAGTTTGCCGTTCAGTTCGGGAATAACCAGACCGATAGCCTTAGCAGCGCCGGTGGAGTTCGGAACGATGTTAGCAGCGCCGGCTCTTGCTCTTCTCAGGTCGCCCTTTCTGTGAGGACCGTCAAGGATCATCTGATCACCGGTGTAAGCATGGATAGTGGACATAATACCGCTCTGGATGGGAGCATAATCGTTCAGAGCCTTGGCCATCGGAGCCAGGCAGTTAGTGGTGCAGGAAGCAGCAGAAATGATCTGATCTTCAGCAGTGAGGGTCTTCTCGTTAACGCTGAATACGATTGTCTTCAGATCGTTGCCGGCAGGAGCAGAGATAACAACCTTCTTAGCGCCAGCAGTGATATGAGCCATAGACTTATCCTTGGAGCAGTAGAAACCTGTGCACTCGAGAACAACGTCTACACCCAGTTCACCCCAGGGAAGTTCAGCAGCGTTAGCCTTTGCATAGATAGTAAGAGTCTTGCCGTCAACTGTCAGAGTACCGGCTTCGTCATCAGCAGAAACGGTGTGGAGACCTTCGCCGATCTTACCGCAGTAACCGCCCTGAGCGGTATCGTACTTCAGCAGGTTAGCCAACATGGAGGGCTTTGTCAGGTCGTTGATAGCAACAACCTCATAACCTTCTGCACCAAACATCTGTCTGAATGCAAGACGACCGATACGGCCAAAACCATTAATAGCAACTTTTACGGACATGGGAATTACCTCCTAATATTTTATATCCATATTGTACAACATTTTCTTGGAAATTACAAGACCTTTCTATAAATTTTCTGCGCAACTTCACGCAGAACAGCCGTCTCTTTTGACGGAAAGAGACGGCTGCAAATGAATATAGTGTGATAAATTTTATCCGGTGCCTATAGATGCTTCGCTTCAGGAATCTTTCATTTTATCCAGCATCGTGAGCAGTTCGCCGTAGGCCTCGGCATCATTTTTGGGGGCAGATTTCTTGTCATCCGGAGCGGATTTTGTGGAAGACTGGGATACAACACCCGGAAAAGCGCCATCGTTTTCCGGTTCAGTGCGGTTGTCCATCGTTGTGACAGCCGTACTGATATCCATGGGGGGTTCTTCATCGGCAGAGGATGTATCACGGCTGTTGTCTGTCGCTTTATCTTCGCTTTCGTTTTCCTCTGCGGCTGTTTCTGTTCCGGTGGTTTCCTGTGCGGCAATATCCTCGTCAAGCTCCGCTAACAGCAGGTCATCCTGATTCTTTTCTGCCGGCCATGTCAGATTATTGTCGGCTGTTTTGAGAATCTCACGGATGAAGAAGAACGCATAGCAGCACAGCGCCAGATCACCGACAATCATGACGATATTGAGCATAGTGGGCTCTACAATCTGCGTGTCGATATTCGGCATGGGCTGTCTGCCGATGGCCATTTTGATGATAAGATCGGCACAGACGACCAGTTCCAGCATGATGAAAACGGTGCCGTAAATAGCGGCCTTGCGGATTGCGAGCCGGTTATTGATGGCCGCAAAATACATGGACTGATAGAACAGGAACATGACTAAGAAAGCAAGTGCAATGATATCGAACAGTTCCACGGCCATTAAGGAACGTTTGCTGTATTCGATAAAGAGCATGATAAAGCGGGTACAGCACCATACCGGTACGATGAGAGCGGCTACGGGTATTTTTTTCATGCCGTTGACACCCGTAAAGGAAATACACGCTTCATACAGCAGTACCAGACCGGCTAATATCGCAAGGATACTTTCGACCAGATTGTTTTTGTCGGCAATCAGGCGTACCACACCGCCGCCTAACAGGGATACGGCGGCGATAAAGCCGAAGATGCCGCAGAGCATATTTTTAGTAGGTTCGGCCTTGAAGGTCTTGTTTCTGTCGGCAAGGCTCAGGCACCAGCCGATGATGTACAGCAGTACGGCGCAACCGGCCAGTGTCAGATTACAGGCCGTTGAACTCAGGACAAAGCCGGTACCGTTCACGTTGAACATGGTATCACAGACCTTGATGATGCCGCCGATCAACAGCAGCAGCAGGGCAGGAATCCAGAGGTTTTTTAATTTCATCGGACAACACTCCTTTTTCGATAGTATTTGGATGCGGATAGGTTCGGATAGGGCTGTCGGATGCGGGATAACGGATATTCCTTATGTCATCCGGCAGGATCGTTATCGGCTGCCGATGGGCGTATAGCGGCGAGAGGAAATCATGGCACGGTAAGCCGGACGGATAATACGTCCGCCGTAGGTGACTTCCTCAATACGGTGAGCGCACCAGCCCGCAATTCTGGATACCGCAAACATCGGGGTGAACAGGTCGCTGGAAATACCGAGCATATCATATACAAAGCCGGAATAGAAGTCCACGTTCGCACAGATGACCTTATCACTGCCTTTTACTTCAGCCAGTACAATGGGGGTGAGCTTTTCAACGGTCTTGTACAGGTCGTATTCCTTCATCATGTTCTTTTCCTGCGCCAGTTTTTCGGCGGTCTGTTTCAGGATGACCGCTCTCGGGTCGGACAGCGTATAAATTGCATGGCCAAAGCCATAGATCAGACCGGAATGATCGTTCTTTTCCTTGCGTACGATGGCCGACAGGTAACGATAGATTTCATCCTCGTCGCTCCAGTCCTGCACTTCTTGTTTGAGTTCCTCCATCATTTTGCGTACTCTGAGATTAGCGCCGCCGTGACGGGGGCCTTTCAGGGAACCGATAGCCGCCGACAGTGTGGCATAGGTATCCGTACCGGAAGAGGACAGTACACGGGCGGCAAAGGTCGAGTTATTGCCGCCGCCGTGTTCTGCATGGAGAATCATACAGAGGTCAAGCAGCTTGGCTTCGGTATCGGTGAACATTCTGTCCGGACGGAGTGCCCGCAGGATAGATTCACTGGTAGAGAGTGTTTCATCGGTCGGATGGAAGAACATACTTTCCTTGTCGAAGGCTCTGCGCTTGACCTGATAAGCGGAGGTCATGATGGTCGGCAGGGAAGCGATAAGCTGTATAGACTGCCGCATGATATTTTCAAGGGAAGTATCATCCGGGTTGTCATCAAAGGAATAGAGCGCCAGAACGGAACGGCCGAGCTTATTCATAATATCCTTGGACGGGGATTTCATGATCATGTCTTCCACAAAGCCGTCCGGCAGATCACGCAGAGAGCCGAGTGTATCCTTGAATTGAGAAAGCTGTTCCTCTTTGGGGAGAGAACCGAACAGCAGCAGCCAGCATACTTCCTCATAGCCGAAACGGTTCTCACTGATGCAGGCATTGACAATATCCTTGACGTCAATGCCACGATAGGTAAGTTTTCCTTCATCGGGTACTCTTACGCCATCGGCCATCATAAAGCCGTGAACGTTACAGATGTTGGTCAATCCGGCCATCACACCTGTTCCGTCCGGATTTCTCAGACCTCTCTTAACGCCGTAGGTCTGGTAGTCTTTTGCATTAAAGCCGTTGTGCCGGCGATATTCCTCGCACAAACGTCCCAAACGATCCTGCATGGTTTGCATATCAATCGACATTCCTGATTCCTCATTTCCTGTCATTTTTTATTATTTCATCGTTCATATCTGCTTTTTACGCAAATACTCATTATATATTGTATCTTTTTTTCCTTCATCTGTCAATCCTGAGAAACACGGAAATCAACTTTCTTTTCCGCAATATTGGGGCGCTGCCCCAAACCCCGCTGGGGGAAACCCTTTTTTGAAAAAAAGGGTTATCCCCCAGACCCCTTTCCTAAAAAACTTGTGTTGATACTGCTAAAGTTGATAAGAAAATCTTAAAAATTGATTTCCGTGCCTGAAAAAAGGGCTTTTCGCGGTGCTTTCTGCCAAAACGGTACAGTTTGAGGAACGGGGATGAATGGTTTGATGTATATTGATGCAGCTGGCGCATAAAAAAGCCGCCCGCTGTCCACACTAACAGCAGTGTGAGAACAGAAGGGCGGTGATTGCTTTGAAAAAACACAGAAAGGTACGGCAGTCCTCAGAGATACCGCCGATGATTTCTGACGGCAGCCAGCCGTCACGGGATTATGGTACGCAGGATTATACGGATTTTCTTTCCAACGGTCATACTAACAATGAAAAGGTAGAGGCCATCGAATACTTTGAGTCATTTCTGGATGAAACGTAGGATAGCCATATTCCTGTCAGTGGAATGATCGGGGGAGCCTTTTCGCTGGAAAAAGGCTCCCCGTAAGATTATTTTTTGAGTGGTTTGATGACAACGCCGGGGGTAGAGGGAATACGGTTTTCCGGAAAGCCCTCTTTGCGGAGCAGCTGTTCATAGAGAACATACAGTGTCTGTACACCATTTTCAAGAATGAAGTAATGGCGGATATAGGGTACAAGCAGACACAGCATGGCCGCTAACAGCAGCAGTACGCCCCAGGTATGATAGAACAGGATGAGAATAAATACCGACATCGTCAGCAGCGCAAACAGAATGGTGACCAACAGATGAATGAGCCGTTCATGCTGCCAGAAACCGATTTCAATGAGCAGTTCACGCCGCAGCGAGGCGCTGTCCTCAATCGGCTGATCGCTTTCTATGATCGTCCGCAGAGAGATGATATAACCTTTGAGTTTATTCCCCATATTCTGCCTGACTCCTTTTGATTTTTCGTTCCATAACATATTCGTTCAGCGGATAGCCATGAATGGTTTCGCTGTCAACCGCTTTGGTAACCTGAAAATCCAGATGCTGGAGAATTTTCACGGCTTGCCGGTAGTCGCGCGGAACTTTTAACTTCAATTTGCGTACATGGTGGAATTCCTCGCCGCTGAGCATTTTGTCGAATTGTTCAACGGATTTCCGGCCGATACCTTTACGCCGGAAATCCGGCTTGACATATAAGCTATATAAAAAAATATGGTTGCCGTTATGACGGAAGGAAAGATAGCCGGCAAATTGATTATCGACCAGCAGCATATAGTAAATCTGACCTTCCCGCATGAGCCGCCGCATGGCATCCTTAGACTGCAGAGTTTCAAACATATCCGTTAACTGTCGTTCGGGATACATTCCCTGATAGCATTCACGCCAGGCATGGACGGCTACGGCTTCGATTTCTTCGATCTGCCGTTCCGTAGCCACAGGCATCACATCAAATTTCATACAAAAAAACCCCCATTGTCGGCGGTCGGCTCCCCTGAATTGAGCAAACCGCCTGTTGCAGTGATAATAATCGTATATGGCAGCAGGCACCGTACAGGGCTGCTGTCCGGTATGTACCGTCTGCACCTTCGTTATATTTTTCTCACCTTATGGGGCAGACGGTAACGCACAACATTAGTTGTTATTGTTTCTTTCGATGCGGCGTGTGGTAACATGCACATCTATCAATGCATCCTCACGATCCTTCAGCTCAAGCGGCGCTTTATTTTTGAATTCGTAAGGCTCCGTCATGCCGTTGTATTTATAGCCACGATAGATAAAATAAACAATCAAACCCGTACCGATAATACTAATGATGACAGCGATCAATATGATCTTGCCCCAGTTTTTCTCTTGTTTGTCGGAGGAATTGCCGGTATCCAGCGTGACGATATCGTAATCGTCCTGTTCTCCGCCGGTGACGGGAACGGTAACAACCGTGTTGTCAGTGGGGAGCATATCAGCGGTTTCCGTGACAATGGCCGGTGCGGTGGTATCTTCGGCAGCAGCGGATACGGTCAATCCGCCGAAAGTAAGGAGGGCGGCGGCTGCACAGACAGCGGCCGTTCTTTTGAGAATGGATTTTTTCATCATAACAGGAAATACCCTCCTAACATGGATAATAAGAAGAGTGCCACGAACAGAATGACGCCAAAAGCGGCTAATTTGCCCTTGGCTAAGGGCAGTTCACCATAATTTTTACCGGTCTGTCCGTTCATAGCATAGAGATAGTCACGGCCTTCATACTGGAAGTTCATCATCCAGACAGGCATGAGGGCATAGTTCCACTTTTCATTGAGCGTTCTGAGTTCTACACTGTTGACCTCTACGGTATCATAGTCGGTGATGGTATCCCGATAGATACGGGTAGCGTATTCCTTCAGTTCCTTATCCACATCGGCCTGCACGTCTGTGCGTTCAGTATTGCGCTTTTCGGCTAAGAAACCGGACAGATAAGCCATCGTAAAGGGACGGAAATCCTTATCGTCATAGGGATTGACATATTTTAATGCCTTGCTGTGTTCACCGTTGAGGGCAGGGTGCGGAAAATCGTGGAAGTCAATTTTGCCGGCACGTTTCACACGGAAGGTCTTTGTTTCAGTGTGTTCTACATCACCGGTACGCCAGGTGCGGATTTTTTTGGCGGTTGCATACATACAGCCGTCCTTGAGGGAATCGACCAGCCAATAGGGATAGTAAACACCCTTGATTTTATCCAGTTCAGCCTGAGCAATAAAGGTTTTGGGGAGGAAGTGCTTGGTTTTGCAGAAAGCAAAGAAGCGATCCTGTGCATCCTGTTCGGCGATCTGGAAAGGAATGACTCTGTCCGGACGGAATGCGCCCGTCAGGCGGTTGGAGATAACAACAGGGTTATGGCAATAAATACAGAAGGTGGCGGCGGTTGTCTTATCGGTAATGACTTCTGCACCGCAGCTCTGACAGGTGTACATGACGGTATTGGAGGCAAATTCCTCAAACCCTTCCGGAACATCCGGATCGGTTACTTCTTCCGAAACGCTCTGCTGATTGAGCTGCTGATCGAGGTTGCCGAAATGCGCTCGCAGTTCGGCCTCGGTGTATTCGCTGCGGCAGTAGTCGCAATAGAATTTCAGCTTCTGGGCGTTATACTGCAGCGGTGCCTCACAGTTAAGGCATTTATAGGATACAGTTTCCATAAGCAAAAGTGTCTTACGACACGGGTTCACCTCTCTTGGTTAAAAATGTCAGCCCTTATCGGTCAATCGTGGCCGATAAGGGCTCGTTACGGTTTATTCGGGGCGGATAAGAACACATAGCCGCCGTACCATGTGAGCCGAAAATATCATGTAATGAACGAGGCTATCAATACAACGGCTTCGGCTTATGGCAATTGTTGCAGAAATAGCCGGTATTGCCGGTAGCGCCACAACTGCAGGTCCATCCGCCGGCGGCCTGCTGGGGTGCAGCGGCTTGCTGCTGCGGAGCCTGTTGCGGTTGCTGAGCCTGCTGCGGAGCCTGTTGCGGCTGCTGAGCCTGCTGGGGAGCCTGCTGCGGTGCCTGCTGAGGAGCCTGTTGCGGCTGCTGCGGCTGCTGACCGTAAGCCTGCTGGGGCTGCTGACCGTAGGGCTGCTGCGGCTGACCGTAAGGCTGCTGACCATAGGGCTGCTGCGGCTGACCGTAAGGCTGCTGACCGTAGGGCTGCTGCGGCTGACCATAAGGCTGCTGACCATAGGGCTGCTGCGGCTGACCATAAGGCTGCTGGCCATAGGGCTGCTGCGGCTGACCGTAAGGCTGCTGGCCATAGGGCTGCTGACCGTAAGGCTGCTGGCCGTAGGGCGGCTGACCATAAGGCTGCTGGCCATAAGGCGGCTGACCATACTGCTGCTGCATCTGCATTTGCTGCATATTGGCCTGAGAAGAAGTATTCATGAAGCCCTGTGTAGCGCCCATGCCCATGCCGACACCCATGAAGGCTGCGGCTGCGCCATTCGGGTTGGAACCGGCGGCCTCAATACCTCTGGCAACGGAGGTCTGTACGAAGGTTTCACGCATACTCGGGTCATTGTAAATGGCAACACGGTTTCTCTCCTGGAGTAGCTTCTTGGTATCTTCATCATAGGTGATGCTGGTGATACCAACATTCTTGATTTCCAGACCACGATCCTGACGCCATACCGGATCAAGAGCGTCACGCATATATTTAGTCAGAGTAGTTGTCTGGGTCGGAATACGGGACAGAGGCTGTCCGAGCATGGAAATGCTGCTGAGTGCTTCGCCCAGAGCGCCGATGTATTCTGACATAAAGGTATCATCGAGGAATTCGTCAACTTCCAGACTCTTGCCGTCAAAGATACACTCATGCGGAATAACGGCATTAAAGAATTTCCACGGCTCTACGATCTGGATAGAGAAGGTGCCGAAAGCCTTGACCTGTACGTCGATTTTATAATGCTCGTCATAGTACGGAACGGGGGATTTTGTGCCGAACTTGATACCTTCCATCGCACGAAGATTGATATAAATAACTCTCTGCTCATGGTAGGTGTTGCCGCCGAAACGGATTCTGTCCCAACCGTCTCTGAGAGCGCCGCCGAATTCACCGTTCATCAGAGAAGGTGAACTGGAATTTTCTACTTTATAGTAGCCGGGAACGGTACTGTAGTCAACTACACGGCCGCCGTCTACCAGACACATCAATTGTCCGGAATCTACCTGGATAATGGAGCCGTTAGAAATGACGTTGCTGCTGCGTTTGGTGTTCGTATTGCGGCCCTGACCGGAATCAGCAAAGATACCCGGTGCCACAGCGGTTCTCGGCCCCATTTTGGACGGCCGGTACGCCTCCAGATAGGAATCGGCCAAGACGCCGCCGACAGAGTTTATGGCTGCGCTGATAATACCCATGAATAACCATCTCCTGTGAATGAATTTTGTTGTTCGTCAAATGCGGTATAGTGAATATTGTTCATGTAGACAGCGGAGCTGTCTATTAGTAGAACAATATGATCTGACGATAACATTATACTATGATTTTATTAAATTTGCAAGACATACACCTAAAAATAAACCTTTTTTGTCGTTTTATGTAACCATCATCAGACAGATACTCCGGCCGTCTTTCTGATGAATTTTTTGTGAAATGGTGTCATTCAAGGCTATATGGTATTTTCAATAAAAAGAAAACGGTATTTTCGACAGGCTGTTCAATAATATGTACGATATTCTCTATTTTTTTGTCCTTAAATTAGTCAGGTTTCGCTCTTGATTTTATATGCCCTTTGCGGTTATGATATAAAAAGAGAATTATTACCCACAGAAAGGAGTCCCTATGTCTTCTTCATATAAACCGAAAAATCCCCGCCCGACAACAGGTCGTTCCGTTCCGGTGCGGCATTCCCCACCACTGAAGCGTCCCCCGGTGTCTGCGGATATGAATCAACCGTTAACGCTGCGCACACAACTGTTGGTACTGACGGTTGTGCTGCTTGTTTCTCTGCTGCTGTTTGCCATAGTATATGGGTTAATGGTGAAGTTCCGTTCATCGGCTGTCGCTGCGCCTACGGGTACTGAAAAGTCCGTATCCGTTCCTTCCAACACGGAAAGTACGCCTTCCGTACCGGAATATCCTTCTTTTGCACCGGATCAGGAATCATCCTCAGAGGCATCTGCTGAACAGGAAGAATCTTCTAAGGAAGAAGAGTCCTCTGAGCAGGAAGAATCTTCTAAGGAGGAATCTTCTAAGGAGGAATCTTCTAAGGAGGAGGAATCTTCTAAGGAGGAGGAATCTTCTGAGGAGGAAGAATCTTCTAAGGAGGAAGAATCCTCAAAGGAGGAAGAATCTTCCGAAGAAAGCAGTTTATCACTGCCCGATTATTTACAGAAGCATGAATACCAGATTGTGGACACAGATGACCAGCATTTCGGAGAACTTATCCTCGTTAATAAGGAACACGCTTGTGTCGGAAACGGTACAATGCTTCGTTCACTCATGGATAATGATGACCGCCATTATGCCTTGACTGATAAGACGGTCAGTCTGAATCAGGAAGTCATTGCTGACTTTGACCGTATGATGGATGATTTTTATGCCATATATGGTGACACAGATATCATGGTCGCCTGTGGTTTTCGCAGTCAGGAGGTGCAGGCCGGCTTGTATCGACGGGAGGCAGAATCCGTCGGCGAAGAAGAAGCGGCCTTGTGGGTCGCTCCGCCGGGTTACAGTGAACATCAGACCGGTTATGCGTTTGACTTGAATCTGGCCGGCCATTATGGTGACGGCAGCGGTAATATCAGCTATGAAAATGTGCCGCCGTACTCCTGGATCAACGAAAACTGCAGCCGTTACGGTTTCATTTTACGCTATCCCGAAGGCCGTGAAGATGTGACCGGTTTCCATGCGGAATCCTGGCATTTCCGTTATGTCGGCTATGCATCCGCCTGTCTTATGGCGGAATACTCTATGACGCTGGAGGAATATCTTTCCTTTGTGCGCCGGTATACAGCAGAGGATCCGCTGGTTGTTTTCACCGATAACGGCAGTTATGCTCTCTATTACACAGAGGCGACTGAGTATGCCCATACATCGGTACTGGTACCCTCTGACTATTCCTATACGATTTCCGGCGATAATGCCGGCGGGTTCATTGTCACGGTATCACTCGATAACTGACGGCGATGTTCTGACAAAAAAGACCTTCTGTTCTGTACGATCGACAGAACAGAAGGTCTTTTTTGGTGGCGGAATTACTTTTTCTTTTTGGGCGTTGTCTTATCCTCGCTGAAATCATCGCCATAGTCCAGACCGTCAATTTCCTCTAATTCATGGTCGGAGAAATGAACCTCCTCCACGTCCTTGACCTTGACAACATTCCGAATTTTATTTTTTCTGGACTGTTCCGGTGCCGCCGATAACAATCCTTGTTCATCCCATTCTTTTGCTTTTTCTTTAACGGCTTTGGAGAGAATCAGTACGGAAATGGCATCCCATACGCCGCTGATGACCAGAGCGATACCCATAATAATGGTCATGAGGATCACCAGACCATCCTGATCATCCACAAAGCCCGGTTTCACCAGTGCGATAATGCCGAAGGTCAGCAGAATGGCTGCGCCTAACAGATGCAGCCACCAATTTTTAAGACGCATCTTATAGTAATTGATGGCATTCTGCAGCTTGAGGACAGCCGCAATCAGGATAATGAGTGTGAGAACATGGTTGAGCAGGACGGCAAAGCTGTTGGCTTCGCACAGGAAAAATATACCGAAACCGAGCATAGCCGCTCCCTGCACCAGTGCATAAGAACCGAACATTTCTTCGTTTTTCAGCCGGAGAAATGCAATACACCGCAGGACACCCCATACACACAGCACACAGCCTAAAATCTGTCCGATAAATTGGTTGAACTCTTTGGGGATAGCGATCATGACGATACCTAACAGGATAACGGCCAGATTGAGAAACAGCATTTCATTTTTGGTTGCTTTGAGCTTTTCCATGACGTTGTTGAAAGCCTGACGTTCGGGATCGAGATCCTCTTTGTTTTTGACGGTTACCTGGTCGGGTTTGCTTTTTGGCATAAAAATACCTCCTTGTCGTTTTTTAGTAAATCCTGCCAGTATTATATCATATTCCAACAGACTTGTACAGCTATTTTCCGGTGAATTTATGCTGTCCTGCGACAGGCAGCTGACAGCGTGAGGATATATTCTGCAGCGGGAAAGAATATGTATGAGAGAGAAGGAGAGGGTACATTTGAAAAAAAGATTGATCTGTGGTGTGACGGCATTTCTATTGATGGCGGCACTGCCGTTTTTATCGGCAAGGGAGGGCGGAATGTTGGCCGATGCGGTACCGTCAGCAGATGAAAGTGCGGTGCAGGCAGAACCGACCGCAGACAGCAGCACAAATATTTCTGTATCGGCGCAGGAAAGCAATATAAATAATGCGGCGGAAGTAGGCGGTGATGTCAGGCAAGATAACATTGACGGACGGACATTCCGCATTCTGGATACAAGCAGCGGAAAAGTGGTGACAGTCAGTGACCGTGACTTTTGCTATGGTGCGTTAGCCTATGAAATGCCGCCTTCCTATGAAAAGGAAGCGCTCAAAGCGCAGTGTGTGGCTTGCTATACGCATTTCAGCTATTGGCGGCAGCAGCAGCGGGAACATCCGGACGAGGCACTGCAGGGAGCGGATTTCAAGGCGGATTTATCCTGTAATCAGTATTATTTCAGTGACGAGGTGCTGAGGGAAAAGTGGGGGAATCTGTATGAGCAGAGCAGTCAGCGCCTGCGGCAGGTCGTAGAGGAATGTCTGGGCGAGGTACTGCGTGACAGGGAAGGCGCATTAGCAGATGTAGGATATTATGCGCTGTCAGCCGGTGTGACAGAGAATGCGAAGGATATTTTCGGCTTTGAGAGCGCTTATCTGCAATCGGTAGCCAGTCCCTTTGACAGGTCGGCACCGTCCTATTGTACGGTGGTGCGGGTAGCGTGTGATGATATGGTGAAAGCGTTGGACGGTCAGGATAAGGCTTCGGTACATCAGATCAGTCAAATTCAGCGTACACAGGCGGGCAGTGTGTTATCCCTTACCATAGGAGAGCAGACTTATACCGGTATGGAACTGCGGGAACGTCTTGGACTGCGGAGCGCACATTTTACCATAGAGGACAAGGGGGACTATTTTGTTTTCACGGTGCTGGGGTATGGGCATGGGGTTGGTATGAGCCAATATGGTGCCAATGAAATGGCACGTCAGGGGGCTGATTATCGGGAAATTCTGGCGCATTATTATCAGGGAGCGGTCATTAGTCAATAAAAAGAGCACTCCGGCAGAAAGCCGAAGCGCTCTTTATGGGGAGGTAGGATGTATTATTTTTTGTTCGTCTGCTTAGCGGTCATGGCCTTTTTCTTTCTCTTGAGTTCTACGATAAATACAACAGCAAAGAGAACGGAGAAGCCGAATACGCAGGCAAGAATAATCATAGCTTGTGACATATCACTCTGTTCAGTGTGATTATTGACAATGATTTCGGGGGTTTTAACCTCTGCTACGCCGGCCAGTGCATTGTCAGAAATAGCGGCGGTTTTGAGGATGAGCTGTTCACCAACGTGAGTGGTCTCTCTCTGCGCCTGTGTCTTGACAGCTTCCTGTGTAGCCTCATCAGCAATACCGGTTACTTCCAGGCCATAATCCTTCTGGAAGCTTTCAACGGCAGAAACAACGTCTTTGCTGTAAGTGCCGGAAGTTTTGCCGGTGTAATACTTGAGGGAAGCCAGTCTGGACTGGAGCTGGGCAACGTCTGCACCGGAGAAGCCGTAGCGCAGGGTGTTGAAATCGGGAGATTTAACAGCCTCGTCAGAGTAGAGAACCTTGAGCTGTCTGGAGGTCAGACGGTCGCTTTCCTTCAGACCGGAGGCTTTCTGATAAGCGTGAACGGCTTCCAGAACGGCATCATCGAATTTCTCACTGACAACGCCGGAGAAATATCTCAGTTCTACCAGACGTTCCTGCATTTTGAGGACGAGGGAGTTCATATCGCCATAGGAAACGCTGTAAGCAAGGGGATTTGTTTTTGCATTACTGCTGAAAATATGCAGTTGGGTTTCAGGATCAGCAATACCGGTAGCCTCTAAAGCATTGTTATTCTGGAACTGCTTTACGGAGGAAGCGGTCACTTCGCCATAGTAGCCGGTAATATCGTCATAGTAATATTTGAGTTCGGTCAGTCTTTCCTGAAGGGCGGTTACTGTCGGCAGAACAGCGCCGTCATCGAAAGATCCGGTCTGCAGGAGATTGAAATCAGCCACAGCCTGATTGGACTTCAGGACTTTGTAAGTAAGAGCAGTTACAATACCGGTTACATCAAGGTTGTTCTTTGTCTGGAACATCATGACAGCGTTAACGGTATCTTCACCGTAGTAGCCGGTAGCTTTCTTGGTCAGATAACCCAGTTCATACAGTCTTGTCTGAATAGAAGCAACGGTTTTGCTGTTTTCGGTATCTTCATAGTCATATTCAGCGATGACCGCATTGTCACGGCGCTTCTGTTCTTCTTCCTGACGTTTCTTTTCTTCTTCTGCCTTCAGACGGGCTTCTTCTTCGGCTTTCCTTCTGGCTTCTTCCTCAGCCTTCAGACGGGCTTCCTCTTCCGCTTTCAGACGAGCTTCTTCTTCAGCCTTTCTTTTGGCTTCTTCTTCGGCCTGTCTCTTGGCTTCTTCTTCTGCCTTCAAACGGGCTTCTTCTTCCAAACGAGCCTGTTCAGCGGCTTCTTCTTCAGCCTTGCGGCGGGCTTCTTCTTCCTGACGAGCTAACTCGGCATAATAATCACTGTAGTAATCATCATCGTCGTCATCATCGTCGTCAGAATAGTTGTTATAGCTGGTATAGCCGTAACCGGCAGTGGAGTAGTCGGCAGCTTCATAAGAGTAGGCCGGCGGATTGATATCGGAAACACCGCGGGAATCGAATGTATAGGTCACACCGTCCAGTGTTCTGGAGGTATTGACGAGGTACTGGCCGTTTTCATAGTAGAAGGACTCGCCGTCCAACAGTACCCAACCCTGATAGGGATAAGATACACCGGCTACCTTGAACCATTCGACCCAGGGTCTTTCATATACGCCCTGACAGCACATATTGATACCAACATCTCTGGCATCAACGGCTATACCGGAACCGATGTACACACCTACATGGCCGGGAGAATGAAGTCCCAGACCGTGGATATTCGGTACACCGTTGCTGACATATCCCCATTCGGAGGAGGACTCCAGCATATCAAAACGGACACCGCCCACACCGTGATAGGTGGCAATCAGACCGGAGCAGTCAACATAACCTTCCGTTGTGCCGCCCCATACATAGATCCAACCTTCTCGGTAGGCTCTCAAACAATGTGCGGACAGTCCGACATTGGTAGCACTTTCAGCCTGGGCGACAGAGGTGCCTGTCATCACTGTGCAAGCGGCGATTACGGCTGTCAGTACAATGGCTAAAGATTTTTTGATCACTTTCTTCATCGTTCCTTCAAAACTCCTTTCAGGTACCTGAAAGTACCAACACTGCAAAACTTTTTGTATCATGAAATTACAAATAGAAATGTGCGTTAACAAAAATTTAACGCTTGACCCGAATTGGTGTCAACCTTGTAACAATTTCCTCTATTCTATCATGGCTTCTGTCAAAAATCAAGAGATTTCCTTGTATAAATTGATTAAAAACCTACTTTCGGCATTTTGCACAAAAGCATTTTGACATTGGCAATACGTTCTACCTTATAGTGAAGGGCGACTGCTGAAATAATAATTGCACATTTCAGCAAAATGTGCTATTATCTAATTTATGAGTAAATATCAGCGGAAAAGCGGCAATGACCGCTGTATAACGGTGCTGTACATTCTGCTGTACTGATTACAACTTTGGAGGTAATAATGGTATGTCGAAGAAACGTATTGCTGTGATTTTCGGCGGCAAGTCCTCGGAGCATGAGGTTTCGAGAGTTTCCGCTTCTTATGTACTCAGTGTCATTCCCCGTGACCGCTATGAGGTTGTTACCATTGGTATCACGAAACAAGGCAAATGGCTTTTATACAGCGGCGATCCGCAGGCTATCGCAGACGGACGCTGGGAACAGGATCCGAATAATGTATTAGCCTTTATAGCGCCGGCTCCTTCGGTATCCGGCATGGTAGTGGTACGGCCGGAAGGTACCGAGCTGATGAAGTTAGATGCTATTTTTCCGGTACTTCACGGCAAAAACGGTGAGGACGGCACCATTCAGGGATTGTTTGAAATGTCCGGCATTCCTTATGTCGGCTGTGGTGTATTGGCTTCTGCCGCCTGCATGGATAAGGCGGTCACCAATATTCTGCTCGATAGCTTCGGCATTGACCAGGCCGCCTTTACCTGGTTCTATACCTATGATTACTATAAAGACCCGCAGAAGGTTCTGGCACAGATTGAGACCGCACTGCCGCAGTATCCGCTGTTTGTCAAGCCGGCCAATGCAGGCTCTTCTGTGGGTATCACCAAAGCTCATAACCATGAAGAATTGCTCAAAGCCATTGACGTTGCCGCCAAAGAGGACAGCAAGATCGTCATTGAAGAAAATATTGTCGGCTATGAAGTGGAATGTGCCGTATTGGGCAATGAGGAGCCGATTGCTTCTGTGCCCGGTCAGATTGCACCGGCCGCAGAATTTTATGACTATGATGCGAAATATAACAATGCGGCTTCGGAACTGTTCATTCCTGCCCGCATCAGCAAGGAATTACAGGAAAAGGTACGGGAAATTGCGGTCAAGGCTTACCGTTCCATTGGCTGCAGCGGTTTGTCCCGTGTGGATTTCTTCGTAACGGATGAAGGACGTATTCTGCTCAACGAAATCAATACGCTGCCGGGCTTTACTTCCATTAGTATGTATCCCAAGCTGATGGCGGCCTGCGGCATTGAGGGCGCTGACCTCATCGAAAAGCTGCTGCAATCTGCCTTTGAAAGGAACGAGAAGAATGTCTGAAAATGCTATCGGAATCTTCGATTCGGGACTCGGCGGACTGACGGCCGTTAAGGAACTCGTCAAGGTACTGCCGCAGGAAAATATCATCTATTTCGGTGATACGGCCCGTGTGCCCTATGGTACCAGAAGCCGCAATACTATCATCAAATATGCCCGTCAGGATGCGTATTTTCTGCTGTCACGGGGCGTTAAAATGATTATCGCCGCCTGCGGTACGGTCAGTTCGGTGGCGGTTGGTCTGAAGGATGAACTGCCGGTTCCTTTTACGGGCGTTGTGGTGCCGACAGCTATTGCTGCCGTTACAGCGACACGCAACGGCCGTATCGGTGTTATCGGTACTTCTGCCACTGTCAACAGCGGCTCCTATAAAAATGAAATACTGCGCCTGAATCCGGCGCTGACCGTATTCCAGCAGGATTGTCCGCTGTTTGTATCTTTAGTAGAAAACAGCTTTATTGCACCGGATGATGCCATTGTTCGTCTGGTGGTGGAACGCTATTTGCAGCGCCTTAAAAATGAAGGCATTGACACACTGATTTTAGGCTGTACACATTTTCCTATTATCGCAGAGGCTATCCAGAATTATCTGGGGGATGGCGTTACGCTGATTGATTCCGGCAAGGAAACAGCGCTTTATGCTGTGGAACTGCTGCGTAAAAATAAACTGCTCAATCCTTCCTCACAGGAAGGTGCCTGCCGTTATTATGTCAGTGATACCGTAGAAGATTTCCGCCGTGTTGCTGAAATCTTCCTCGATCATTCTGTCGGCAACGAAGTCTCCCACATTAACCTCGAACACGCAAACATCTGAACAGTGAGGAGTGTGGAGTGAGGAGTGTGGAGTTGATGACACCCTCCACTTTATGCTGACGAACAGGAATAGAGTTTGGGGACAGTGAGAAGTGAGGAGTGAGGAGTGAGGAGTGTGGAGTTGATGATAACTTCCGCTGGATGTTTTGCATAAAATTTTCTGACAGGTGCGGATACTCAACGGAAAAGTATCCGCTGTCAGCGATAACTCCACACTCCACTCTCCAAACTCCACACTAATATACAGGGAAAGGGGAAAGAGAATGGAAGAAAATTATATTTTATCGGTAACGGGTCTGCAAACAGTGGAAGGCAGTGAGGATAAGATCGAACTGAAAACGATGGCTTCGTATGTATCCAGGAACGGCAGCCGCTATATTACCTATAAGGAATACGATGCCCAGAATCCGGAAAAGAAATATCGGACAACCATTAAAATTGATCCGAATCATGTGGTAACGGTCATGAAGGCCGGTTCCGAGAGTCATAACCTGATTCTCGAAAAGGGACAGCGTCATAAATGTGAGTATATTACCTCGTTTGGGGTTCTGTCACTGGGCGTTTATACGGAATATGTACAGGTTGATCTGGACGAACACGGCGGAGAGCTGGTTGTCCGGTACATTATTGACATACAGTCTGAATTGGCGAGTAAAAATGAACTGCATTTGAAATTAGAGGAGGCAAACCAAAATGTCCACAGCGAATCTGACAGTTAACAGCCTGAGAGAAGCCATTATCAGTGCTGTACAGGCAGCACAGGCAGCCGGTGCTCTGCCCGCAGCTGAAATGCCGGCTTTTACGATTGAAATACCTGCTGACCGCAGTCATGGCGATTTAGCGGCTAATGCGGCGATGGTTTCAGCGAGAGCTTTTCATGCGGCACCCCGCAAAATCGCAGAAACGATTTTACAGTATTTAGACCTGACGGGTACGCATTTGCAGCGCTGTGAAATTGCCGGCCCCGGTTTTATGAACTTTTTCTATGACCGTTCCTTCTATGCAGCGGTACTCCGTGAGATTCAGTCTGCCGGAGAACAGTATGGCCACTGCGATATGGGTAAAGGTCAGAAAGTATTGGTGGAATTCGTTTCCGCCAATCCTACCGGTCCGATGCACGTCGGCAACGCCAGAGGTGGTGCGCTGGGAGATTCTTTGGCCAGTGTTTTGCAGGCCGCCGGTTATACGGTAGACAGGGAATTCTATATCAACGATGCCGGTAACCAGATTGAAAAGTTTGCCACCTCGTTGGAAGTGCGTTATCTCCAACTGTTTCAGGAAGGCATTGAAATGCCCGAAGATGCTTATCATGGTCAGGATATTATCGACCATGCCAAGAACTTTGCGGAAAAGTGCGGCGATAAATATGTGAATGTCAAGCCCGAAGCCAGACGTGCCGCTCTGGTCAGCTATGCGCTGCCGCTGAATATTGAAGGACTGGAACGTGACCTGCTGAAATACCGTATCAAATATGACCGGTGGTTCCGTGAAAGCACCCTGCATGAGAGCGGTGCCGTAAAGGACATTGTGAAGCAGCTCACCGAAAAAGGCCATACCTATGAACAGGACGGCGCTGTCTGGTTCAAAGCGTCTGCCTTTGGTGCAGATAAGGATTTCGTATTGGTGCGTTCCAACGGTCTGCCGACCTATGTTGTGCCGGATATTGCCTATCACTATGATAAATTAGTGACCAGAGGCTATGACAAGGCTATTGATGTACTCGGTGCCGATCATCACGGTTATGTACCCCGTCTGAAAGCGGCGCTCACGGCTTTGGGTGTGGATGCTTCCCGTCTGGATGTCGTCCTCATGCAAATGGTATTCCTTGTCAAGGACGGCGAACGTGTCAAGCTGTCCAAGCGCAGCGGCAAGGCTATCACCTTAGTAACGCTGCTCGATGAAATACCGATTGATGCGGCACGGTTCTTCTTTAATCTGCGTGAAGCCAACAGCCCGTTTGAATTTGACCTCGACTTAGCTATTGACAAATCTTCCCAGAATCCTGTATATTATGTTCAATATGCCCACGCAAGAATCTGCAATATCCTCAAGACCTTAGAGGGCGAAGGCATTGTTCCTGCTGAATGCAGTGATGCGGATTATGCCCTGCTGACAGCCCCCGAAGAAATTGAGCTTATCCATAAACTGTCTTTGATGACCGATGAACTGGGTACGGCGGCGAAAGAATATGACCCGTCCCGCATGACACGCTATGTCTATGAAGTAGCAACGCTGTTCCATAAATTCTATAATGCCTGCCGTGTCATGAATGACAATCCTGCCCTGACACAGGCCAGACTGTCACTGTGCCTTGCCACACAGACGGTTATCCGCAATATTCTGACCATGTTCAAGATTACTGCCCCCGAATCCATGTAATCAATTCATAATTCATAATGCATAATGCATAATGTTTTTGCCCCTGCACACAAATCAAAAGTTTTGATCAAACTTTTTCAAAAGTTTGCGGGGTCAAGGGGCAGAGCCCCTGCCGGGGTTTGGGGCGGAGCCCCAACAATCGGTTATACGAAGAAGGAGACAAGAACCATGAGCTTTCCGTTTGCGCTTCCGATGATCACGGACGGATGCTGCTCCTGTGCGGAGCTGACGGGAGAAGATCCCGATACAATATGCAGTGAGGAACGTTTCCTGCAGGATGCAGAACCGCTGCGCCAACAAAAAAATCAGGCCATTGCTGCCGGTGTGACGGCGCTGCTGTCCCCGACCGGCGGCATTATGCACAACCGTCTGGAAGATTTCGGATTGGACGAGCAATATGAGGCGATGCACGAAACGCTGACCGGACAGGTCTTATCCTGTGCCGGAAAAGCGCCGGTGGGCGGTGTGATCTGTGAAAATCTCCGTTTGCAGGAGGAATATGGTGAAACCGTATTCGAGAGTGCGTTCTTTGACCATCTGGAAAAGATGACCCTTCTCAAAGATACCGGTGCGGCCTTTGTCTGGCTGGAAAATTTCGACAAGCTTTGGGATATGCGGGCGGCTGTTTTAGCGGCGCAGCATATAGAACTGCCGGTTTTTGTCAAGATACAGGTGGATGAAGAGGGCTGTACCAAAAGTGATACCGACTATATCGCAGCACTGGTTACCCTGCAGGCATTAGGTGCGGATGCGTTTGGCATTGAATGTACCGCAGGAGCGGAGCATTTAGCCAGACTGATTAAACGGGCCTTTCCCCATGCGGAAATACCGCTGATCGCAGCGGCGGATTTTTCGGCCTATACGGAAAAGCAGCTGCAGCGGCTGATAGATAACGGTGCGGCTGTTTTCATGGATAAGTCCCGCCGGTTCTCTGATAAAGCCGTTGCCTTTCTGAAAGCCGGAAAGGTGCGCTTTGATGAGCAAAGCGAAAAAGACAGCTATGCGGCGGCCAGTTATCGGCAGGCGTTTTTTCTGCCGCAGAATATTGAAGTATCGGAACCGCTGCCTTGCCGTTATGACATCTCGGATGAACTGATTGATCTGGATGATTCCTCCGCTAATGCGATTTACTGTATCCTTGAATCCACTGATGATGCGGCAGGGCTGGCGGATAATGCGGATATGTCCTATCTGCCCTTTGTCATCTTTACCAATGATGCCACTACGCTCGAAGCGGCTTTGCGTTATTATCAGGGGCGCTTGTTAGTGGATGCCCACTGTGATATTGAGGAAAAAACGTTTCAGTCTATCATTCAAAAATACGGAGCAATCCTCTATTGATTTTGGAGTGAGGAGTTGACACTCACTTTCTGCTTTGCACACCATTTTCTGACAGTCGCTGATACTTAACGGCAAAGGAATGTCCTGCTGTCAGCGATAACTCCACACGCCACTCTCCAAACTCCACACTATATAAAAGGGAAGTGTTAATTTATGCTCAAGGGGAAGCCTTTTTTGATAACGTCACTGGTATTCGGCGGATTGGGTCTGATCATGCTGATACTGACGGTTATTTCTTTTTTCTGCGGGGATAATCTGATTTCTGCGGCGATCGGGGAACTCATACATATGGGGACGGATTCCTTCAACGATGCTACTATGGGACAGATTGCAGTGGTTTTCTTCATTCCTGCCTTTATTTTTGCGTTCCGTTCCTTTGCTGATAATGATGATACAGAAAGCAGTGACGAAGACAGCCGTACCGCTATTGACAGTGCCGTTGTAACAGAAAGCGCTGTCAGTGCAGAAGGTGCGGTAAGTGTCAGACACGCTATTGTGATCGGAACGTCAACGGCGGCAGACGATGCGGCACAAAATAGTGATGCTGTCAAAACAGACAGCGATGCCGCTGACGGAGAGGCTGTGACAGAAAACAGCAGTGAAACATAAGACGGATGTTTTCTTGTGATAATACTGCTGTCGGACTTGAATATGTAAGGAGTTGGCCAATACTATGAAATTAGGAATTGTCGGATTACCGAATGTCGGAAAAAGTACGCTGTTCAATGCCATTACCAATGCCGGCGCCCAGAGTGCGAACTATCCGTTCTGTACCATTGAACCGAATGTGGGTGTGGTAGCAGTACCGGATAAACGTCTGGACAAGTTAGCGGAAATGTATGAGCCGGAGAAGTATACGCCGGCGACCATTGAATTTGTCGATATTGCCGGACTGGTCAAGGGTGCTTCCAAAGGGGAAGGACTGGGCAATAAGTTTCTGGCGAATATCCGTGAAGTGGATGCCATTGTACACGTTGTCCGCTGTTTTGAAAATGACGATATCGTTCATGTAGAGGGCAGTATTGACCCCAAAAGAGATATCGAAACCATCAACTATGAATTGATTCTGTCCGATCTGGAAATTCTGGACAGACGTATTGACAAGACGGCAAAGCTCATCAAGGGCGACAAGAAATATCAGGCGGAGCTGGAATTTTTCCAGCGTGTCAAGGCGGTACTGAACGAGGGAAAAGCGGCTCGTACCGTTGAATGTACGCCCGAAGAAGCCGAACTGCTGGCAACGGTTTCCCTGCTGACCAATAAGCCCATCATCTATGCTGCTAACCTTAGTGATACCGATTTTCAGGACGGCAGTGCCGATGCCAATCCGTATTTTGCCGCCGTCAAGGCAATTGCCGCCGAAGAACACGCCGCTGTATTGCCCATTTGCGCCGAAATCGAAGCGGAAATGGCCGGTATGGAGCCGGAAGAGAAAGAACTGTTCCTGTCAGAGATGGGGTTGGCACAGTCCGGTCTGGACAGACTGATTACCGCCTGCTATGACCTGTTGGGACTGATTTCCTATCTCACTGCCGGTAAACCCGAGGTCAGAGCATGGACGATCACGAAGGGTACCAAAGCACCCCAGGCCGCCGGTAAAATCCATAGTGATTTTGAGCGGGGCTTTATCCGTGCCGAAGTGGTGGCGTTTGATGATCTCATGAACTGCGGTTCTATGGCCGTGGCGAAGGAAAAAGGTCTGGTACGTTCAGAAGGCAAGGAATATGTTATGAAGGACGGCGACATTGTGCTGTTCCGCTTCAACGTGTAATATAAAAGTTATCTATGCGCCCGTCGGTCTGTTATGGACCGGCGGGATTTTTTTATGACACTGACAGAAAAAACAGTTTTGTGTGTTGATATTCGCTCAAATCCGACACGGATATGGTAGTATCATTAAGGTGTGCTGTGTACAGCGGTGTGGTAAAAAAGACCAGAAAAAGAGGTATTATCAGGCAAAAAAGGGTCATATTGTACTAAACTGAAAAAGAGAGAAAGAAGGGTGATTTGTGACGAGAAATTTCCGGAAAAACCGGTTTTCCCATTAGCTGGAAACGAATTTGAAAAAATTTTTGCATTTTTAATAAAAAGAAACACAAAAAGACTTGAAATTTATCCAAAATTAAGATATGATATAGATATATACATAGAAGTCTTGCAAAAGGAGTGTTATATATGCAGATAAGCCCGGACAATACGAATCGCTCAGAGTTGGAACTGTTTCATAGCGGTGAAAACTATCATGCTTATCGGTTTATGGGAGCCCACAAGATGAACATCAACGGACAGGACGGACTCATGTTCCGTACCTGGGCACCGAATGCCAAATCGGTATCGGTTGTCGGTGATTTCAACGATTGGGACCGCACCAGAAACTGGATGCACCGTATCTCTGATGCCGGCGCATGGGAATGCTTTATTCCCGGTCTGACACAGTCGTACATGATCTACAAGTACAGTATCGAAACCTATGACGGTTCCTGTGTCCTCAAGTCCGACCCCTATGCCTATCATTTTGAAACCCGTCCCAACACCGCTTCAGAGTATGTTGATATCGACGGCTATGAGTGGCACGATGCCGAATGGGCAGAGTACAAAAAGGCGCATGAGTCCTACAGCAGTCCGATGAATATCTATGAGCTTCATGCAGGTTCGTGGAGAAAGTATAAGGACGGCAACTATTTTTCCTACAGCAAGCTGGCCGATGAATTGATCCCCTATATCAAGGAAATGGGCTATACGCATATTGAACTGATGCCGCTGACAGAATATCCCTTCGATGCTTCGTGGGGTTATCAGGTAACCGGCTACTATGCCGTTACTTCCCGTTACGGCAGTCCTTTCGATTTCATGAATTTTGTAGACCGCTGTCATCAGGCGGGCATCTATGTCATCATGGACTGGGTACCGGCACATTTCCCCCGTGATGCCCATGGTCTGGCACGTTTTGACGGTACGCCCTGCTATGAGTATGCTGACTGGAGAAAAGGTGAGCATAAGGACTGGGGTACACTGGTCTTTGACTATGGCCGCAATGAGGTTGTCAGCTTCCTCGTTTCCAGTGCGATGTTCTGGCTGGATTACTTCCACATTGACGGTATCCGTGTAGATGCTGTTGCCTCCATGCTTTATCTGGATTACAGCCGCCGTGACGGCGAGTGGGTGCCGAACAGATTCGGCGGTAAAGATAATCTTGAGGCGGTTGCTTTCATGCAGCGCCTGAACGAAGCCGCTTTCCGCTATCATCCGGAAGTGCTGATGATTGCCGAGGAATCCACAGCTTGGGAGAATGTTACCCGTCCGACCTATATGGGCGGTCTGGGCTTCAACTATAAATGGAACATGGGCTGGATGAACGATATGCTGCATTATGCATCCCTCGATCCGCTCTATCGTCCGTTTAACCACGATAACCTGACGTTCTCTTTCTTCTATGCGTTCTCCGAGAACTTTATTCTGCCGATTTCGCATGACGAGGTTGTTTACGGTAAGGCTTCCTTGATTAATAAAATGCCCGGCAACTATGAAATGAAGTTTGCCGGCGAGAGAGTTTTCCTGGCTTATATGATGGCGCATCCCGGCAAGAAACTGACCTTCATGGGTACAGAGTTCGGTCAGTTCAAAGAGTGGGATCATTCCGCCGAACTGGATTGGATGCTGCTGGAGTATCCGGCGCATGACTGTCTGCGGAATTTCGTCAAGACACTGAACCATTTCTATATCGACAACAGCCCCATGTGGGAGGTTGACTTCTCCTGGGAAGGCTTCCAGTGGATCTCCAATGATGACTATATGCAAAGCTGCATCAGCTTCCGCAGAATGGATAAGAAGGGCAATGAAATTATCATCGTCTGCAACTTCCAGCCGGTACTCAGAGAAAATTATCGTATCGGTGTGCCGGATGCCGGTACTTACTGTGAGGTACTCAATACGGAGTGGTCTGAATTCGGCGGTTCCGGTATTTCTAATGGTACGAATATCGTTTCCGAAGAAGTTCCGATGCATGGTTTTGACCAGTCTATTTCGCTGACACTGCCGCCGCTGTCGGTTATGTACTTTAAGTGTGTGCAGAAGAAGCCGAAGAAAAAGCCCCGCAAGAAGAAAGAAGAATTGCCCGAGGGCGTAGAGAGCGCAGAAGCCGCTGAAACACCTAAGAAAACCCGCCGCAGAACGACAAAGAAAGAAACTGCGGAAGGGGAAGAAACCACCAAGAAAAAAAGAGGCCGTAAAAAGGCTGCGGAGAAAGTAACGGAGCCTGTTGAGGAGCCGGCGGCCACCGAAAATAATGAATGATAATTGACTGGATCGCAGCGAAGGAACGGGAAGGATTCTTCGCTGCGGTACATCTCAGTATAACATCATTGAAAATTACATAAGAGGAGGAAGATTCGTTATGTATCCTAAGCAAGAAGTAGTAGCGATGCTGCTGGCTGGCGGTCAGGGAAGCCGTCTGGGTGTTCTGACACAGAAGTTAGCAAAGCCGGCCGTACCGTTTGGCGGCAAGTATCGTATCATTGATTTCCCGTTGTCCAACTGCGTGAATTCCGGTATAGAGGCAGTGGGTGTGCTGACACAGTATCAGCCCCTCGTTCTGAATGAGTATATCGGCAGCGGTCAGCCCTGGGATCTTGACAGCATGAACAGCGGTGTCAGAATTCTTTCACCGTATCAGCAGATCAAGGGAACGGACTGGTACAAGGGTACCGCTAATGCGATTTATCAGAATATCAATTACATTGACAGATATAATCCGGATTATGTTGTGATCCTGTCCGGCGACCACATCTACAAGATGGACTATTCCAAGATGATTGCCGCTCACAAGGAAAACAATGCCGATTGTACCATCGCCGTTATTGATGTACCGTTGGCGGAGGCCTCCCGTTTCGGTATTATGAATACCAATCCCGATGGTTCTATCTATGAATTCGAGGAGAAGCCCGCACATCCGAAGAGCACCAACGCTTCCATGGGTATTTATGTATTCAGCTGGGATAAGCTGAGAAAGTATCTCATTGAGGATGAAGCGGCCGAAGGTTCTGAGCATGACTTTGGTAAGGACGTTCTGCCGAAGATGCTGGAAGACGGCTGCCGGATGTTCGCTTATGAGTTTGAAGGCTACTGGAAGGATGTCGGTACCATCGACAGCCTGTGGGAAGCTAATATGGATCTGCTTGACCCGAATGTACCGCTTGATCTGAGCGATGAAAGCTGGAAGATTTATTCCAGAAATCCCGTTGTGCCGCCGCAGTATATTGCAGAGGGCGCACAGGTACAGAATTCCATGATCGCAGACGGCTGTGATATCAGCGGTTCCGTTGATTTCTCCGTACTGTTCTCCAATGTTGTGGTCAAGCCCGGCGCAGTGGTACAGGATTCCATCATCATGCCCGGCAGTGTTATCGAAGAAGGCGCTGTGGTACAGTATGCTATCGTTTCCGAGAATACCGTCATCGGCAAGAATGCCGTGATCGGCGCTCGTCCGGAGGATATTGTTGATAAGGATCAGTGGGGCATTGCCGTTATCGGTGATAACCTCAAGATCGGTGCCGGTGCAAAGGTAGCACCGAAAGAAATGATTGCAAAGGATATAGAGGGGGTTGAATAATCATGCGCGGCAATAATGTAATGGGAATTATCTTCTCTAATCTTCATGAGAACCTCATCAGTCAGCTGACAGAGCTGAGAACGATGGGTGCGGTGCCGTTTGGCGGCCGCTATCGTCTGATTGATTTCCCGTTGTCCAATATGGTCAATTCGGGTATCAATAAAGTTGGCGTTATCACCAAGACCAACTATCAGTCCCTGACCGACCACCTCGGTGCCGGTAAAGCATGGGATCTGTCCAGACAGCGCAACGGTTTGTTCATCCTGCCGCCGTTTATGGATCCGTCTGATTATGCCAACCGTGTCAAGACCTTCAATGCCATCATGCCGTTCCTCAAGAATTCCAGTGAGGAATATGTCGTGATCTCTGACTGTGACGTGGTATGCAATATCGACTTCCAGCAGGTCTTTGAGAAGCATTTGGCTGACAATGCCGACATTACGCTCGTGTATAAGCGTGATGTACTGCCGCCGAAACTGCAGGAACCCACTGTTCTGTCCTTTGATGCCAAAGGCAGAGTCAATGATGTTCTCATTGATCCGGATATTACCGGCAGCTGCAGCTACTATATGAATATCATGCTCATCAAGCGTGAACTGCTCATGAAGCTGGTCAACCAGTGCATCAGCAAGAACACGATGAGCTTCAAGCGGGATATCATTCAGGGCGAATACAAGAATTTGGCTGTCTATGGCTATGAATTCAAGGGCTTTGCGCCGATGATTACCTCTATGAGTGATTATTTCAGCGCCAATATGGCTCTGAAAACAAAAGAAGTGCGTGACGACCTGTTTAACAGCAGTCGTCCGATTTATACAAAGGTAAGAGATGACAGGCCGACAAAGTATGGTCTGGGTTCCAAGGTTTCCAACTCCCTCATCGGCAATGGCTGTAATATCGAGGGTGAAGTCGATAACTGCATCCTGTTCAAGGGCGTACATATCGGCAAGGGTACCAAGGTTTCCAACTGCGTGATTATGCAGGATACCAGAATCGGCAATAACTGTAATCTGAGCTATGTTGTAGTGGACAAGGACGTTATCGTTCGTGACGACAAGACGCTCGCCGGTCAGCCGTCTTATCCGGTTTATATCGGCAAGCTCAGTGTGGTTTAATCGTAAGAAGAATTGTGTATAGACGGCCGCTGACGGATGTGCCGTCAGTGCCGTCGGTTATTCATCGTATGACCGGTCATATCCCAATGACCCGTGCAACAGGTGGCACCGATTTTTCTGCGGAAGAAAAGAGCGGATTTGTTCGCTGTAATGGGGGTGTAAGTATGAAGTGTCTGTTTGTAACAAGTGAAGCCCAGCCTTTTGCCGCATCGGGCGGACTGGCAGATGTTTCAGGAGCGCTGCCGCATGCACTGCGCCAACGCTTGATCGGTTGCCGTGTTGTAATGCCGTACTATGATGATATTCCGCAGCCATTGAAGGATTGCCTGCGGTTTGTTACCAGCTTTTCTGTGCCGGTATCCTGGAGAAGACAATATTGCGGCGTGTTTGAAACAAGATACAACGGCGTGGTCTATTATTTCATTGATAATCAGTATTACTTCAAACGACAGGGACTGTATGGGCATTATGATGATGCGGAACGCTTTGCGTTCTTCTCCCGTGCGGTTCTGGAAATGCTGCCCCATGTAGATTTCAAACCGGATATTATCCACTGTAATGACTGGCAGACGGCGTTGGTGCCGACTTACTATAATCTGTTTTATGCGCAGGATGAATGGTATGCCGGTGTGAAAACGATCTTTACCATTCATAATATTCAGTATCAGGGCAAGTATGGCTCTGATCTTTATGATGAAGTGGTGGGCATTCCGCCGCAGGGACGTTCCCTGCTGGATTGGAACGGCTGTATGAACTATATGAAGGGCGCTATTGAAACCGCTAACCGTGTGACTACGGTCAGCCCCAGTTATTCCTGGGAAATTCGTGATGCATGGTTCTCTCATGGTCTGGATCCCATTCTTAATGCCAGAGCATGGAAAATTCGGGGTATCCTCAACGGCATTGATACGGTTTCCTATAATCCCGAAACGGATATCCAGATTTTTGAGCATTATACGGCGGACGATATGGCAGGAAAGGCTGTGAATAAGCTGAAACTGCAGGAACGTCTTGGTCTGGAACAGAATGCAGAGGTGCCGCTGATTGCGATGGTGACCCGTTTGGTGGCTCACAAGGGTCTTGACCTCGTGAAAGAGGCTCTTGACCAGCTCATGCGGGAAGAATATGTGCAGTTCGTGATTCTCGGTTCGGGTGACTGGGAATACGAAAGCTTTTTCCGCTCCATGCAGGACAGGTATCCCGGCAGATTATGCGCTTGTCACGGTTTCATTCCCGAACTGTCACGCAAAATCTATGCCGGCGCTGATATGTTCCTGATGCCGTCCAAATCCGAACCCTGCGGTTTGTCGCAGATGATTGCTTTGCGCTATGGTACCATTCCGATTGTGCGTGAAGTAGGCGGTCTGCGGGATTCTATCACCGACTGCGGTGCCGGTGAGGGGAATGGCTTTACCTTCCGTAATTATGATGCGATGGATATGCTTTCGTGTATCCGTCGGGCCATTGCCGGCTATTGGCAGAAGGAAGGCTGGGCGGTACTGGTGGATCGTGCGATGCATTGTGATAATAGCTGGACAAGTTCCGCTACGGAATATATTAATATGTACCGTGAAGTGATTGCGGAAAAATAAGCGGCAACAAGCTTGATAAAATATCGGATTTCTCCACTCCTTCTTAAATAAAACAAGAGCGGATATCTGTCGAAGTACCGGCAGATATCCGCTCTTGTTTTGTCCGTATCAGTCTATTTTATCATAAAAATTATCCATGCCGAAGGGGTCTTTGATATTCAGTATCTTTCCATTCAGCTCATATTCATAGTCCTGCGTGGTGACGGAAGTTTCTGTTGTTTCTTCAGACTGCTTTTGATAATGAATCGTAATACGGTTATTCCGGATGCTGTATGTTAACGGAATGACGGTTCCTTTCAGGAAATACTGACCCGTACCGTTAGCATAGAAGGTGTAAATGGATTCTTCGACCAGTTCTGCTTTCCATTGGCCGACAATGGAATGATTTGCGGAAGCTTCTGAAGATACCGCTGTTTCAGAGGCGGCAGTGGGAACGGCAGAGGAAACTGTGTGAGGGTCATTTTCATTACCGCAAGCCGTGAGGGCGGTCAGAAGGAGAACTGCTATGGTGAGAAGCATTGCGGCACGTTTGAAAAATTTGCTTTGCATGGGGTCACACTCCGTTTCGATTCGTTATCTATCATCCTATTATACTATAAATGAGCAAATTTCTAATGCTTTCGTCAGACTGCACAAACCCTTCCGTCAAAAATCAACCATTTTAATGGTTGATTTTTGCCACCTCC
>ONYQ01000137.1 GCA_900322145.1 uncultured Eubacteriales bacterium | reverse complement strand
TAGGGGAGGTGGCAAAAATCAACCATTAAAATGGTTGATTTTTGACGGAAGGGTTTGTGCAGTCTGACGAAAGCATTAGAAATTTGCTCATTTATAGCTCTGAAAATAAATAGCACGACAAGCGACATCCACTACGGGATGTACTTGTCGTGCGAACAATAAAAAACAGCAGGACTAACGTTTTTCCGCCGTATATACGGTATTATGTAACGTCACGGCGATTGACAAAACGCATGGTCAGGAAAAGGAATACCAATGTCAAAACAATGCCTTCTATCAAGGCAGCCCACACGTTGATCTGTGTCATCAGCACCATCTGATCCGGCATATAAGCAGAAAGATTCAGATCCGGTTTATCCAACAGCCGGCTCAACGCAAAATTCAGCGGTACATACAGCAGGGACATCATACCCAGTCCTAAAAACACCCCAAGCACAATACCCAATGCTTTGTTGCCGAGACCGGTTGTAAAAAACAGCAGCACAGCGGATAGGGCCGATGCCAACAGGATCTTTAGCAGAAATTCTACAATACCGGCACCGATATCGGCATCCGCTGTCAATCCTCTGGACACGCCGTAACCAATCAGAGAGCCGATAACACCGACCAGCATCATCGCTATATTGTGGATATTGATGATGACTAACTTGGATACCGCCAGATAGCCGTGGCTGGGAATCTGTCCGGCAATATTCTTGACATAGCCGTTGGCTAAATCCATATACATAAAACTGGCTCCCGATATAAACAACAGCATCCACAGTATTGACAAACCGCCCATCGGTGCCCTGAAAATATTCGACAGTGCATACGGCCTGTTGAATTCTTCCACCAACATTTCCGCTTCGGCAATGGCCTGTCCTTCACCGGAGTTCTCCACGATGTTCAACAGAATGTTGGAAAAAATCTTGCCCAAAATTGGCAAAGCAATGGTGACCGCCAAAATGACCAGCAGAAAAACAAAAAACATCTTAAACTTTCTTAACTTCAAGAAGTCCATCTTCAGCAGATTTCCCATTGTTGTTTTCTCCTCCTTCCTTCGTGATCTCCAGATAATAATCCTCCAAAGAGAATTTTTCTGAACGAATCTCCTTGACGAAAATATCGCTCTCTACCAATTGCTTGACTACATTATGCTCTCTGTCCGGTGCTGTACGCAGACACAAGATACCATCCGCATCTATGCTGACATCCTGCATACCCATGTTCCGTATCACCGTCAGTGCCTTTTGGTTATCATCGGTTTTTATGAGGGTATAGCTGCCGCTGCGCTTCTGCAGTTCTTCATTGGTGAATTCATCAATCAGCGTACCTTCATGGATAATGCCGTAGGAATCCGCCAATTTTCCCAGCTCATCGAGAATATGACTGGAAATCATAATGGTAATGCCACGCTCATCCCGCAGTGTTGACAGCATCTGACGCACCTCAACAATACCCTGCGGGTCAAGACCGTTAATCGGTTCATCTAAAATAATCAGCTTCGGGTCGCCGATCAATGCCAGCGCAACACCCAATCTCTGCCGCATACCCAATGAAAAAGAGCCGGCGCCCTTTTTGCCGGTATCGGTCAGGTCAACTAATTCCAACAGGTCGTTGATGTACTTTTTATCGTCCTTGCCCATGGCAATTGCTTTCACACGCAAATTGTCATAAGCAGACATTTTCGGATAAATGCCGGGGGCTTCGATCAATACGCCGACATTGTGCATTTCTGCCTTCAGCGCACTGCCCTCCTTGCCAAACAGGGCATAACTGCCGCTCGTTGGTCTGGACAGACCGCTGAGCATCCGCATGATGGTGGTTTTTCCGGCGCCGTTACGTCCGATCAGACCGTAAATTTCGCCCGGTCGGATATTGATATTAGCGTCATTCACCGCAATCTTGTGACCATATTTTTTGGTCAGATGATGGGTTTGAATAATGTACTCCATACTCTTGTGCGTCAAAGCGACAGACTTTTTTCGTTTTATGTCACGCAAAAGTCTTCGCTGACTCTCTCCTTTCCTTATAAATAATCATTTGTGATATTGTCCGCCGCCGTTGATCTGAAAAGCACGATAAATCTGTTCACACAGCATGACTCTTGCCAACTGGTGCGGAAATGTCATTCTGGACATGGACAAGTGCAGACGAGCCGCCTTTTTGACGGCATCCGACAAGCCCCATGAACCGCCTATGATGAAAACGATATGGCCGCAGCCGCTCACAGCCGCCTCTTCAATAGCCTGCGCCAGTTCCTCCGAGGTATGCAAACGGCCTTCAATACAAAGTGCCGTCACGAAAGCCCCTTTCGGAATCGCCGCCAGTAAACGCTGACCTTCCTTTTCGAGGGTATGACGGATATGCGCCGGCGAAAATTTATCCGGCATCCGTTCCTCCTCCACCTCTGCGATCCGGAACTGACAGCTTCCTTTCAGACGTTTGGCATATTCCTCACAGGCTTCTGTCCAATAGCGTTCCTTGAGCTTACCGACACACAAAATGGTAACCGCTATCATGATATTTCGCCCCCCATCAATATATATGGCACATGGTACATTGTACATGGCACATTGCACATTGTTCAGTAGCGTACCGGTTTATCGTGACAGATTTCCGGTATCACCGACAGCAGAAAATCCACCTGCTGCTTCATGCCGCTGCGTTCCAGTTCACACAAGGAAGCCTGCATCGCTAATTCCGGAATATTATTTTCCCGACTGAGATGGGCCAACAAAAGACGGGTCGTGCCTGTTTTCACCAAATCTACCGCTGTCAAGGCGCACAGTTCATTGGAAAGATGTCCCACGTCAGAAAGAATACGCCGCTTCAGCACATAAGGATATTTACCGCACCGCAGCATTCCGATATCATGGTTTGATTCCAGCACCACTGTATCACAGCCTGTCAATGCTGTCTGCATAGCCGGTGTAATGATACCCGTATCGGTCGCAAATGCCGTTTTGCGGTCATCCTGCGTTTCGACAACATATCCATAGCCCTCCACACAGTCATGCGAAATCCGGAACGGTTCTATAAAAAAATCATCCAGTTCCACACCATCCAGTGTGATCGGCTGTATATCCACCTTTTCGCTGAGGTATCCTTTATCCTCCAGCGCCGCAATCGTGCCATAGGACGCATAAGCCCGTATATGGTAACGACCGGCAAACACACGCAGCGCACTCACATGGTCGGTGTGTTCATGGGTGATAAAAATCGCCTGTATGCGGCTGATATCAATTTCTTTTTCCTTCAGCGCACTTTCCAGCTGCTTGGCATTACGGCCGCAGTCAATCAGAATCCCTTTTCCTGCGGTTTCAAGATAATAGCTGTTGCCTGAACTGCCGCTATAGAGCGGACATAATTTCGGCATACTCTCTCCGTTACTGAAAACTTATAAAAAGTTATAAAAACAACTTTTATGTTTCATTCCTTGTTCATCGTGTCCATTTTCGATAATAAATCTACTCATGTTTGATATGACACTCCAAAGGCGTAAATTCCCCACTAACGTATGGGTACATATCAACGACACTTGTT
>ONYQ01000163.1 GCA_900322145.1 uncultured Eubacteriales bacterium | reverse complement strand
ATCTTCAGCAGCCTCTCTTCCGGACGCCAGTCTTTGTCAGTCAGTATGGAACCGTAAAACACCGGCTTCATAACACTGCCTTTCATTTCCACCACACCATAACCGCAGATAGCAGTGCCGGGATCAATTCCTAACGCCAACATACTGTTTCCTCCAGCCTTCTGCATCAAAGCATCAAACTATCTTAGTACAATCTATTATACAGGGTACAAATGACGAAAATGTGAAACAATATAAAAAAGGCAGGCTCATTTGAAGCCTGCCTGCTCTTTCTTATTCCTCGTCGTCTTCATCCGGCAAGTCAGCGTTGGTATAGACTTCCTGTACGTCGTCCATATCGTCAAACATATCAATTGTTTTACGGACTTTTTCGGCATCCTCATCAGACAGCGTGACCATTGTGTCCGGAACCATGGTGATTTCCGACATAACGGTTTCAATATTGTTATCGGCCAGCGCTTTTTCTACGGCATCGTAGTCTTCCGGCTGGGTCACAATTTCAAAACTGTCTTCATTGGATTTCATATCTTCCGCACCGGCATCCAGCGCGATCATCATAACTTCATCTTCATCGTAGCCGGCTTCTTTGTCAATCGTAAAGATACCTTTGCGTTTGAACATCCAGCCAACGGAACCGGTTTCGCCCATATTTCCGCCGTGTTTCGTAAATGCATGACGGATATCTGCCGCCGCACGGTTGCGGTTGTCAGTCAGCACATCCAACATGATGGCCACGCCGGCCGGGCCATAGCCTTCGTACGTAATTTCTTCGTATTTTGCACCGTTCGTTTCACCGGCGCCTTTGGCAATCGCACGCTTAATGTTATCTTTCGGAATGTTATTGGCCTTTGCCTTCGCCAACGCCAGTTTTAGACGCATATTACCAACCGGGTCTGGGCCGCCCATCTGTACGGCAATCGTGATTTCACGACCGATCTTTGTGGTTATTTTTCCTCTGGCTGCATCTGCTTTGCCTTTTTTGTGTTTGATATTTGCCCATTTAGAATGTCCGGACATACTAATTCCTCCAATTACATTGCTCAAGGAACCAAAGACCCATCAATCTGCACACCCTACGGGTGTCATGCAAGCTTCTGCAGTCAGTGTTTCCCTTATGAGATAATTTAAATTTAACTATTGTATTATACTATATTTTCTCTTTCATGACAATCCTTTTCTTACCTTTTATTGTGACTCTCTTTGTCATTTTTATAGCTTTTCCCTGATTACTCTCATATGCTTTCTTTATTGTCTTTTCTCTGTAGCATACGGCAGCTCAAAGATTCGCTAAGAAATCTATCCGGAATTTCTCGTGCTTTGCAGAAATTTCGATTTCATTTCTATTCAAATATTGATTTTTTGTATATAATAATTATGAGGACTCACTGATCGTTTTAACATTAATTCCGAATGCAACCGATTAATCCGTCTGCTCACTTGCTCAAACTCGTTGACTCAGCGTTTCCTTAGTTTAAACGTACTATAATCAGGAGGGGCATCATGGAAATCAAAAAAGTACAATTAGGCAAAACCGGTCTGATGGTGACAAAAACTGCAATGGGCTGCCTGCCTATCCAGCGCATTTCACACGAGGCTGCAAAAGCACTGTTGCGTAAAGCCTATGATAACGGCATCAATTATTTCGACACAGCCAACATGTACACTGACAGCGAAGAGAAAATCGGTGAAGCGCTTCACGATGTCCGCCACAACATTGTCATTTCCACCAAAAGCGGCGGAACCGATTACAAAACGGTAACAGAGCATATCGAACTGTCTTTGAAACGGATGCAGACAGATTATATCGATATTTTCCAGTTCCATAATCCGGCTGTGATGCCTTCGCCTGAAGATGAAAAGGGTGCATATACTGCAGCACTGAACGCCAAGAAGAAAGGTTACATCCGTCATATCGGCATCTCTAACCACCGGCTCAAGGTGGCGCATCAGGCGATTGAGTCCGGATTATATGAAACACTGCAGTTTCCGTTCTGCTATCTGGCAACAGAGAAAGACATCGAACTGGTCAAAGACTGCAAAACACACAACATGGGCTTTATCGCCATGAAAGGCTTATCCGGCGGAATGCTGACCAATGCAGCCGCCTGCTATGCTTTCATGCAGGAATACGATAACGTCGTACCTATCTGGGGCATCCAGCATGACTGGGAAATGGACCAGTGGCTGAAGCTAACGGAAGCCGACCAGCAGATGACGGAAGAATTAAAAGCTGTTATTGAAAAAGACAGAAAGGAACTGTCCGGTAATTTCTGCCGAAGCTGCGGCTACTGCCTCCCCTGCACAGTGGATATCGACATTCCACAGGCAGCCAGAATGGCGATGCTGCTTCGCCGTTCGCCCTATAAACGATTCATGACCGATGAATGGCATGCAAAAATGCAGAAGATCGAAGAATGCGTGCATTGTGATTTATGCAAGAGCCGTTGCCCTTACGGACTGGACACGCCGTCTCTCCTGCAATATATGCTAAAAGATTATAATGAGTTTTACGCAGAGCATCATAACGATTAAATCACTTATCCAAGCTATATATAATACATAGTAAAAGCCCCCGCACTTAGTTGTACGGGGGCTTCGTCTCTGACCGGCAACAATCTATCCTCCCAGGCCGCTTCCAGCCCAGTACTTTCGACGCG
>ONYQ01000023.1 GCA_900322145.1 uncultured Eubacteriales bacterium | reverse complement strand
AGGTGCCGAGCGTCAGCGAGGCGGAGGGGTGCCCACGTTGCACGCGCGTTTTTTGTTTTTGGAAAAATCATTCCAACCGCTCAGGTAGAAATATTTTTTTCTCTGTGCGGGTGAAAGACTATTTCGCCGTGCTGGAGGAAATGACAGGCAACACGGGTTACCGCCAAAGCGCCCAGACGGTTCTGCAGTACAGTGACCTGAACGATAAGTATGTATTCAATTTCAAGAGCCGCCGTCATAAAATCCGTGAGGATATCACAATTGGCGAAATGATGTATGCGGCCAACCGGATGCTGCTGCTGAAAAATTACGGCGGCAATGTCAATAATCCTGATTCCTTTGGACGTATGATTATCAATACCGGTGTCATGCTCATGGAGGAATTATTGGTAAAGCCCATCAAGGATCTGGAAAGCAGACGCTGCAAGGGTCTGTGGAAACAGAACCTTCGTTCCGATAATGAACAGGCAGCGGTCTGACCGGCCGCTGCTGATTACCCATCAACAGAAAGGAAGTATTCTCATGAGAGTAAACAGTATCATTGAAACCAGCAGAGGTATTCAGGCGGTGGATATCCGTGACAGAATGTATTGCAGAAGGGTGCTGTATTTCACGGATGAATTCAACCGTGAAACCTGCTGCGAACTGAATATGCAGCTCATGCTGCTGGAATCAGAAGCCCCCGGTGAACCGATCATGCTGTATATTGATTCTCCCGGCGGCAGTGTGGACAGCGGGTTGGCTATTTACGATACGATCCGCATGATGAGCAGCCCTGTGACAACCGTTGTAGCCGGTATGGCTGCCTCTATGGGCAGTATAGTCTTTCTGGCCGGTGAAAAACGGATTATGCTGCCGCACTCACGGCTGCTGATTCACGACCCGTATATTCCCTCCGGTACTTCCGGCAAGCCCCTCATTCTGCAGGAAGAACTGGAAAAACTCATGAAGGTGCGTGAGCAGACGGCAAAGATTATTGCCGAACGTACCGGTCAGACACTGGACTGGGTCTATGAAAAGACCAAGTCTGACTATATCATGGATGCGCAGGAAGCGCTTGCCTGTGGTGCGGCTACCGCTTTGGGCAGTTTTGTCAGGGGTGCCGCAGGCTGTCTGCTTCTGCCGTCAGAGGAATGAAAAAAGAAACCCTGTTCATTACCAATACATATTGAGAAAGGAAAGAAAAATTATGGCTATGGATCGTCCTTCTTACCGCCTGTTGGCGGATAATATCACCGTCAGCAATGATACCAGAGTGACTCACCGCAATAATATCGACCTTATCATTGGTTCTTCCGGTTCCGGTAAATCCGGCGGTTATGTTGTGCCGAATATCATGGTACTGCAGGAAAGTGCTGTCATCACCGATCCGAAGGGCTGCCTGTATGACCAGTGTGCTTCTGATCTGCGGAAAAGAGGCTTCGAGGTCTACAAGATCAATATGATCGACCCCGATGACAGCAGCCCCTACAATCCGCTCGATTATATCCGCTATGATCAGCAGCGTGGCTGCTATCGTGAACAGGATATCCTCTGCATTGCTAATATGCTGATTAAGGATCAGTTCAGTACGGATCCCTTCTGGGAGAGGAGTGCGCAGATGGTTCTGGCGTGTCTCATTGCCTATGTGATGGAAGCGTTTGAGCCGGAAGAGAAAAACATGGGAACCGTTGCGGATGTGTTCCGTATGATGGAAGTGGAAGATGACGAAATCCGCTTTCTGGAGCAGCATAGTCTGGAATATCCGAACGGATACGCTGCCAAAAAGTACCGGATGTTCAAGCGCAACTTCAAAGCAGATAAAACCTGGAGCTGTATTCAGTCGTTTGTCAGCGTAGCGCTGGATAAGTTCGACTTCAACGCCATGCGTCACATGATGTCGCAGACAGCACACTTCCATTTCAAGGAGCTGGGACAGAGAAAGATCGTGGTATTCATCAATACCAGTGATACCGATGGCTCATTGGATGATATCACGAGTCTGATCTATACACAGGCACTCCATGCCTTGTGTGCAGAAGCAGACCAACAGCCCGGCAACCGTCTGAGAGTGCCTATGGCGCTGATAAGTGCAGTACCATCCTCAATAATTCCGATACGATTCTCTTTCTGGGCTGTACGGATATGGAAACGGTCAACTATATAGCAACCCGTGTGGGCACCACACCGGAAAAGGTGATGACGCTGGAAAGCGACAAGGCTTTTCTGCTGCTGCGTGGTGAGAAGGGACGCAAGGTCACGAAGATCAAGCCGTACTCCCTGACACCTGAAAAGCTGCGGAAGTATATGGCGCAGCAAAATGAACAAATGAGCCTTTGATGACAATGTGCAATGGACAATTGTTTGCAAGGAAAGTGAGTCTAATGCCTTTCCGTTTTCTAACATAGAAAAAACCGCCGATTCGTGCTGAACCGGCGGTTTTGCGCATAATGATGATGTCACAGTGCGGTACGGGCAGCCGACAGTACCGCTGATGGATTATTTTACAGGGCGGCTTTGATAGCGGCCAACAGTTCCTCATAGGTTTCAAAGGCGGGCAGATCGGGGTTATCCTGCTTGATCTTGTCGGTGCTTTTGAAGAGGAATCCGGCTTTGCTGGCCTTGATCATGCCGAGATCGTTGTAGCTGTCACCGCTGGCGATGGTATCATAACCGATGGACTGAAGTGCCTTGACGGTGGTATATTTGGACTTTTCGATACGCATTCTGAAACCGGTGATTTCGCCGTTGTCGGCTACTTCAAGAGTATTGCAGAAAATAGTGGGCCAGCCGAGCTTCTTCATCAGGGGTGTAGCAAACTGGTTAAAGGTATCGCTGATAATGATAACCTGTGTCAGAGAACGCAGTTCATCGAGGAATTCTTTTGCGCCGGGCATGGGGTCAATTTTGGCGATGGTTTCCTGAATCTCTTTCAGACCGAGACCGTGTTCCTTGAGGATAGCAATACGGTAGTTCATCAGCTTGGCATAGTCCGGTTCGTCACGAGTGGTTTTCTTGAGTTCGGGAATACCGCTGGCTTCGGCAAAAGCAATCCAGATTTCGGGTACCAGTACGCCTTCGAGGTCTAAACATACAATCTCCATTTTTCATTACTCCTTTGTGTTACAGTTCGGAAATATCCGACAAGGGTATTATAGCATATCCGGTGCGGGATGAAAAGACAAAACGGTAAATTTTTTCCGGAAGGTGCTGACTTTTGTTGAAAAAATTCGTGCCGTGAAGATTTTCCTCTGTCCCGAAAAATGGATTTAACGGACAGACTATTGCATTTTTATGCAGAGTATGGTATGATAGTATTATCCTAATTGTACCCAAAATCTTTTTCAGAAAGGAGATTTTTTTATGAAAACAAGCAACGTTTTGCGCAAAGTTTTTGCCGCATCATTGGCTGTCACGATGGTGGGCGGTGCGTTTGTGGCAACACCCGTTGGCTCTATGATCGGCGCCAACGTATCCGTTAATGCCGTTGTTTATTCTTCACCGGTTGTTACCGTAGGCGATTTCCGATATTGCCTTTACAGTGACGGCACGGCCGAAGTGGTCGGCTACAAAGGCACAAAGGATCTGTCAACAACTCACTTTGGCATGCCGACGGTGGTTCATGCCAAGGATGTAAACTCTACATGGCAGTATCTTCAGACCTCAGGCGACTATAAGATCACCAGAATGCAGGCCAGCATTTTCAGCGGCTGCAAATTCAAAACCCTGTCACTGCCCCGCTATCTGGAAATACTTTTCGGCGGCTTTACCGGTCTGGAAGTCGGCGGTTATTTCATTGACAGCAGCAACAGCTATTTCAGCAGCACCTACTATTCCGGTGCTTATGGCCTTTACAACAAGAGCAATACAACGCTGTATGCGTATCCTTCCAATCCCGAACTGTATGTCAGCGGTTTCGGTACGGCCACCAAAGGTTTCCCGTCAACCATGACGAGAATTGAGGATGAGGCCTTTGCCAACTGCAAACTGTATACTGTTACCATTCCTGCGTCCGTCACTTATATGGGCGACCGAGCGTTCTATAATTCCAACGTCCACTATATCACCTTTAAGGGCAACGCCCCCACCTTCCGCTTTACTCCCTGTGAACAGACAGAAGATCACGGTCCCTTTGAAGGTGCTGCCGGTCTCTGGCAGATCAAAATCGAGGGTACGGGCGGTAATTATAGCACCGACTCCTACGGCAACCTCTATAACAGAGATCAGACAAAGCTGGTGCTTGTACCGCAGGGCAAGACCTCTGCTTTCAATATCGCTTCTACCTGTACCGAAATCGGCAATTATGCGTTCAGAAATTCCAACGCTAATGGTCCTGTTATCTACGATCAGGTCAAAACGATCGGTGAGTATGCTTTCTCCAAAGTAAAGTCCAACTTTAAGGTTTACTGCCTGAAGGATACTCCCACCGACACTTTTGTAAAGAATCATAATATTCCTTATACCTATATTTACGAATACACCACAGCCAGTGACGGCGTGACCATCACCAAGTACAACGGTCCGTACAGCTCGCCCGGTGTACCGACCAAGATCAACGGCAAGGACGTTATCGCTATCGGTAACGAGGCGTTCAAAAACAACGACACACTGTCTGCTGTTTATCTGTACAGCCCCATCAACAGCATCGGCAACAATGCGTTCTATGACTGCGATAATCTGGCGAAGGTTTCCATGCCCTATACCGTCACCAATATCGGCGATTATGCGTTCTATAGCTGTGATAAGCTGAGTTTTACAACACTGCCCATCAGTCTGACGAAAATCGGCACTTATGCCTTTGGCTATTGTAAGGCTCTCACAGAAGTCACGATTCCGAATAACGTCACTCAAATCAATACAGGCGCTTTCTTCAATTGTTCCAATCTGGCCAGTGTCAAGCTCGGCACCGGTTTGAAAACAATTGGTGCTTATGCCTTTGAAGGCACCGCCCTGACCAATCAGTACATTCCCAAGAATGTTACTTCTGTCGGCGGTTACGCTTTCGGTTATGACTACGTTGACTCCAATCACCTCTTCCATGATAATAATTACTATATCAGCGGCTATCCGGATTCCGCCGCCGAAACCTACTGCAAGAACTATCAGATTATTTTCAAACCCGTTTTAGAGTACACCACAACTAACGGCGAAGTCACGATTGACAAATATACCGGTACTGATACTACCGTTGTCATTCCGGCCTCTATCGGCGGCAAGCCCGTTACCGGTATCACGGGTTATGCTTTCAACGGCACCAATGTTACTTCTGTTACATTGCCTTCCAGCATGACAAAACTGAGCGGCTATGCGTTCTATGGTGCGTCCAAGCTCACATCTGTTATTATTCCGTCCTCCATTACCTCTATCGGCGAATATGCCTTTGAGTTCTGCAGCAGCCTGAAATCTATTACCATTCCTGCCACTGTTAAATCCATCGGCAACGGTGCTTTCTATGGCTGTACCTCTCTGGCTAAGGTGACCTTCAACAACGGCTTACAGTCCATTGGCAAGTATGCGTTCACCAATACCGCACTGACGGCGGTTACTCTGCCGAATACCGTCACTTCCATCGGTGATCACGCTTTTGGCTACACCTACAGCAATTCTACCTATACACCTACCGACTTCACGCTGACTGGTTATGTCGATACCGTTGCCGAAGACTATGCTGTCATTAACTCCCACATTACCTTCAAGCCGCTGTATCTGACCTTCTCCAATAGTTCTACGATTAACAAAACATCCATTACTCTCGGCGAGAGTGTGACCGTTACAGGCAGTGCCACCGGCGGTAAGAAGCCCTATAAATACGCTGTTTCCTACAAGAAGAGTACAGACAGCGGCTATACCACGCTCCAAAGCTACAGCACCAATACAAAGGTTGACTTTAAGCCTACTTCCTCCGGCACCTATACCGTAATGGTAACCGCTGCGGATTACAGAAACGTTACTTCCTCCAAGACCTTTACCGTTACGGTCAAAGCTCCCGCTCTGGTGAATGAATCCACCGTTTCCGCCACAGAGATTATCGCCGGTAACAACATTATTATCAACGGCAAGGCTTCCGGCGGCGAAGGTGCTTACACCTATGCGGCCAATATCAGCAGCAATAACGGCGGCAGCTTTACGACTCTGAGAGCTTATGCTGCTGATTCCGCTATTACATTCGTTCCCGAAAAGTCCGGCACTTATATTCTCCGTTCCTTCATTAAGGACAGCAACGGCACCGTTACCTCCAAAGACTTCACCGTTACCGTGAAGGCTCCCGAACTCGTGAACGAATCCGCAATTTCTGCCGACAGCATTACGGCAGGCACTTCCGTTACTGTAAACTGTAAGGCTGCCGGCGGTGAAGGCGGCTATGTTTACACGGTACAGTATCAGATGGTCGGTAATCAATGGGAATCTGTACAGGAATACAGCACCAATACTACCGCTACCATTACATTTGATAAAGCCGGCGATTACAAAATCAGCGTTACCGCAAAAGATGACAACGGAACAGAAAAGACCAAATATTTCGATGTTACCGTTACCGCTGCCCAGACAGCTCTGACAAATAATTCCACTATCGCCAAGACGACCATTACACTGGGCGAAAAGATTTCCGTTGCCTGTGCGGCAGAAGGCGGTACAGCTCCGTATCTCTATGGCGTATACTACAAGAAAACTACTGCTGAAAAGTGGACAACCGCACAGTCCTACAAGGCGAATGCAGCCGTTGTATTCAAGCCGAGCACCGCTGTTGAATATAATGTCTGCGTCAAGGTCAAGGACAGCAAAGGCAAGATCGAGAAGAAGTATTTCACCGTCAAGGTAGTGAAACCTCTGGAAAACAAGTCCATCCTTGAGTCCGAAACCATCAAGAAGGGTGAATCCGTCAAAGTGACCGGACGTGCCAGCGGCGGTGTGGCTCCGTATCTCTATGGTGTATACTATAAGAAGGCTACTGCCGACAAGTGGGCAACCGTACAGAATTACAAGTCCAATGTTATTGTGAAATTCAAGCCGACCGCAGCTGTTAAGTATGACGTTTGTGTCAAGGTTAAGGACAGCACCGGCAAGATCGAAAAGAAATATTTCGTTGTGACAGTTACCGCCTGATAAGTCCGGCTGATTGTTTCGCTGTTACAGCATAGTTCTTCTCCGCACAGATTCGCTCTGTGCGGAGTTTCTTTGTATGATGTACATTTCAGTGTATGGTTTCTCCTAATCATGGCAGATTAAAAAACATAAAAGCCCCTGCCGCTTTTTTTGAAAACGGCAGGGGTATAGAATTGATGCGATAAGCGTAAAAGCGTGAACAGTTCACGGCTGAAAACAGAAAACCAAGTGAAAAATAATTGCACATTGTACATTGCACATTGTACATTGGATTAAAGGTCTTTGTCAAACAAAGCGTGGTAGAAGTTTTTGTAGTCGGTGCGGTGGTCGTGAGAAAACTGGATAGCATCACGAGGATGCTGGTTCAGTCTTCCGGTCAGCAGATAGGGAACGTCATATCCCCAGACCAGACCTTCTTCCCGCAGCGGAACGATGTGCTTTTCAATAAAAGTCAGCAGCGGACTGATGTGATATTTCGGGTTTTTCAGGAAACCGAGGAGCAATTCTGTCGGACAGTTACCGGCACCACGGCCAAGACTGCTGACAGTAGAATCCAGATAGCTGACACCCATTGTAAGGGTTTCAATGGTATTGGCGAAAGCTAACTGTTGATTGTTGTGAGCGTGGATACCGATATGCTTGTGGTACTTTTCGGCCATGTTGAGGTACTTTTCCGCATAGCGGCGCATCTGTTCGGGATAGAGGGAACCGTAGCTGTCAACAATATAGATGGTATCGACACAGCTCCGGCCGATCAGTTCCAGTGCATCGTCCAAGTCCATATCATTTGATTTGGAAATAGCCATAATGTTGATAGTGGTTTCATAGCCCTTCTTATTGGCGTATTCCACGATTTCCAGGGCGGAAGGGATGGTGTTGATGTAAGTAGCCACACGGATCATGTCAATCGGGCTGTTGGCTTTGTCGGTAATATCCTGACGGAAGTTAGTGCGGCCGACATCCGCCATGACCGCAATTTTGATGTTCGTATCGTTGTCGCCTACGATAGCGTAGATATCATCATCATTGCAGAATTTCCACTTGCCGAACTGGCTGACATCGAACTGCTCTTTCGATGCCTTATAACCGAACTCCATATAGTCAATACCGGACTGGATATTGCACTGATAGAGATCCCTGACAAAATCATCCGTGAAGAAGAAATTATTGACCAGACCGCCGTCACGCAGTGTACAGTCCACAACCTTGATATCCGGTCGGAACGAGACTAACTCACCCTTTTTTAACATAGTATTTTCCTCCTTGTCCTTTTTATAGGATTACAGAGCTTATTATACACCAACTGTTTCCGTTTGACAACAATTTTCTTTGTGTGTGAGGGAGTATAATGTCTTGCAAAAAGGGAAAAAATAGTATATAATGGTCGTATTATCAATGGGAAAGGATGATAGTTATGGCACAGATCACAAAGGATACCATTATCGGCGATATTCTTGATATTGATGCAACAACCGCACCGATCTTTTTATCCATCGGTATGCACTGTCTGGGCTGTCCTGCCTCCAGAGGCGAGACCGTTGAGCAGGCCTGCATGGTGCATGGCGTAGATGCGGATGAACTGGTTAAAATGGTCAACGAGCATATCAAGGACAAGTAAGAACGAAATCAGGTATCGGAGCCGTTCCGCTGAGAGAAAGTTCCCTCTGCGGGGCGGCTCATTGATTGCTATAAGAGATGCGGCAAGGGGGGAGAATGATGGAAAAGATGGTTTCCATCCCACTGGATGCTCGCCTGAAGCTGTGCGCTTCATTTGTGCGGGAAGGTACCAGACTGGCGGATGTCGGCACCGACCATGCGTATTTGCCGGTAAAATTAGCCGCCGAAGGAAAAATACTTTCAGCGGTTGCCTGTGATATCCGGCAGGGGCCTCTGGATAATGCCAGGAGCAATATTCTGCGCTTTGGCGTGGAAGATAAGGTAACGACCGTATTATCTGACGGATTGGATGCCGTACCGCCGGACAGTGCATGGGATATTGTCATAGCCGGTATGGGCGGCGAACTGATGGCCGCTATTATCCGTCGTACACGGTGGTTATATGACGGAAAACGGCGGCTGATTTTACAGCCGATGACCCGTGCCGAGATACTGCGGACTTTTTTATGTGAAAACGGTTTCTTTATTGAAGAAGAAAAGGCCTGCGCTGTCGGCGGCAAATGCTATAGTGTTATGCAGTGCCGGTATGACGGCATTGTGCGCCCCTGTGATGAACGCATGGCCTATATCGGCCGTCTGTCAAAAGAGGATGCGCCGGAAGCGGCACAATATATTGACATGGTAATCCGTAAACTGCAAAGGAAAATCAATGGTCTGCGGCATTCCGAATGTCCGGAGGAAGCGGCGGTTTATGAGCGCATTTTGCGGACTGTTTCGGATGACCGTCATGATGATATATCAGAAGGAGGAACGGCTATGATCTGCGCCGGAGATATTTATGCTTATCTGAATGAAATAGCGCCGTTTGATACGGCTATGAGCTTTGATAACGTCGGGTTGTTAATCGGAGATTGCCATACGGTTTCTGATAAAGTGCTGGTGACGCTGGATGCTACAGCGGCTGTTCTCAAGGAGGCGCACCGCATAGGCGCAAAAATCGTTGTAACGCATCATCCGATCATTTTTGAACCCCTCCGTTCACTGTCCGTTGACAGTGCGCCGTATGTAGCGGTGCAATACGGTATTACCGTTTTGTCGGCGCATACCAATTTAGATATAGCGCCTGACGGCGTGAATGATACGTTAGCGGCAGCGGTCGGCGTGACAGAACAGCAGCGATTTGACGAGGATTGTGCTTTGCTTGGAACGTTAGAGAAGGATACAAGCTGTCAGTCATTGGCGGTATATTTGCGTGAAACACTCCGGCTGTCGGGACTGCGTTATACGGATAGGGGGCATGATATCCGCCGTATACTGGTGTCATGCGGTGCCGGCGGCAGTAATGTGCCTTTAGCCATACAATGCGGTGCGGATGCTATCGTGACGGGAGAAATCAAACATCACCAGATACTCATGGCGAAGGAACATGATATTGCCGTATTTGACCTCGGACATTTCGGTTCGGAAAAAATCATCGTTCCGAAGCTGACGGCGAAATTGCAGGAAAAATTTCCCGCAGCGCAATTTTTACAGGCGGAAGCAGATACAGACGGTATGCTGTACCTGTAACCGTACCGCAACATTTTGTTGTATATTCACTGCTGAATCCTGTATAATTATACATTTTTCCCTTTAGCCGCCACACAAGTTTTTTAGGAAAGGGGTTCGGGGGATAACCCTTTTTTGTAAAAAAGGGTTTCCCCCGACGGGGTTTGGGGCAGCGCCCCAACAATAAAGGGGTTCGGGGCAGCGCCCCAATGATAAAGGAGGTACTTATGGCGCTGGACGGTGCATTTTTAAGACATATCAAAATAGAATTAGAGGAACAACTGCTCAATACAAAGGTGGATAAGATCTATCAGCCGTCAAGGGATGAACTGATTCTTTCCATGCGTTCCCGTGAAGGAACTAAAAAGCTGCTGATCTCGGCCAGACCCGGCAGCGCCCGTATCAATCTCACGGCCATAACGCCGGAAAATCCGAAAGTTCCGCCCATGCTGTGTATGCTGCTGCGTAAAAAGCTGTCGGGTGCCCGTCTGCGTGAAATACAGCAGCCGGGATTGGAACGTGTTATGCTGCTCATTTTTGAAGGTACCAACGAATTGGGTGACCTGTGTGAAATGACCTTAGCGGTAGAAATTATGGGACAATACAGCAATATCATTTTTCTGGACGGAGAAGGCTGTATTATTGATGCGTTCCGGCGAGTGGATGCGTCCATGTCCTCGCAGCGATTGATTCTGCCGGGACTGCGCTATGAACTGCCGCCGCAGCAGGATAAGCTATGTGTATTGGACAAGGATGCCGATGACGTGATCGCCGCCGTACAGCAATGGCCGAAAAATCAATTGCTGTCCAAAGTATTGTTGTCCGTTGTACAGGGTGTTTCCCCGATTCTGTGTCGGGAATGGGAACATCTGACCGGACGGGGACGGGAAGTATTGTCCAGGGAACTGGATGAAGAACTGTTATCCCGTTTGCGGTTCTTCCTGAAACGAAGCATTACAATTATCCGTGAGGGCAGTGGGGAGCCGTACATGATTATCGACGAGTTGAAAAAGCCGATTGACTTTACCTTTGAGTCGATACAGCAATACGGGAGCGGCCGTTCCTTGCGGGAAACGGCGACCTTCTGTGAATTGCTTGACCGTTATTATGCCAAACGGGATGCGATGGAAACCATGCGCCGCAAAGCAGAAGACCTGAACCGTCTGCTGAATACAACGGCTACCCGTCTGATGAAGAAAATTTATATTCAGAAGGATGAATTGGCGGCGTGTGCGGAACGGGAACACTGGCGTATCTGTGGTGATATCATTCAGGCCAATCTGTACCGCATTGAAAAAGGGGCGCATGAATTGCGGGCGGAAAATTTCTATGACGAGCAGATGCGGGAAATTACCATTCCGCTGGAACCGGCTTTGTCAGCGGCGGTCAATGCCCAGCGGTATTACAAAAATTACCGCAAGGCTAAAACCGCTGAACAGGTCTTGCAGGTACAGATCGCTAAAGCGGAAGAAGAACTGGACTATATTTCTTCGGTACTGGATAGCCTGTCCCGTGCTGTCAGTGTGCGTGAACTGGACGAAATTCGTGCCGAACTGACTGAGCAGGGATATTTGAAGATAAAGGGCAAGCGTCAGAAAACGGAAAGCGCCCTGCCGCCTTTGCAATATGTTTCCGACAGTGGTTTTGTGATACTGGTCGGCCGCAACAATAAGCAAAACGATAAGCTGACCCTCAAACAGGCGCATAAAAATGACCTGTGGTTCCACACAAAAGACATTCCCGGCTCTCATGTGGTGATTCTTACTGATGGACGGGAACCGGATGAGGAAACGATTATGCTGGCGGCTTCGTTGGCGGCTTCACACAGTAAAGCACGGGAAGCCGGACGTGTGCCGGTGGATTATACGAAAATACGGTATGTCAGCAAGCCGCAGGGAGCCAAACCCGGACGGGTGATTTATACCGATCAGAAGACATTGTTTGTAGTGCCGTATCAGGAGCATTGACACTGACAAGCGATAAAAAGAAACAGCGGCAGATTGTCTTTTTTAAGGCAGTCTGCCGCTGTTCGTGTATAAAACTATCGGCGGCCGTCCATATTACGAGTATCCATAACAGAAAGGAACAGGGCGTATGCGATACTTATTCAAAGCGGTAATTTGTGCGGTGGCAGCGGCGTGTGTATTGTCGATGACGGGTTTTTACGGAGCGTGTGAGGATATCCGGCGGGAGGTGTTCCGGTTGCATATTCTGGCAAATTCAGACAGCGAAGCGGATCAGCAGCTCAAGCTGACAGTGCGGGATGCGCTGCTGACTTATACCGAGAAATTATTCCGTGACTGCCGCAATAAGCAGGAAAGTATGCGGGCGGCAGAAGAACATATAGAAGATATCCGCAGCTATGCTCAAGCGGTGATCCGCCAGGCCGGTTATGATTATCCGGTGCAGGCGTATGTCACTAATATGTCCTTCACCACACGGGTATATGAGGATGTGACCTTGCCGGCGGGACGCTATGATGCTTTACGGATAGTGATCGGCAGCGGTCAGGGGCATAACTGGTGGTGTGTATTATATCCGGCTCTGTGTCTGCCGTCTGTACGGAAAGAAGCGCTGTCGGAGGTCGTCAGTAGCGGTGAGGAAGCCATCATGACCGGTCAGGAGTCGTATCAGGTAAAGTTTCTGTTAGTGGAATGGTGGGAAAATCTGTGCAGTCTGTTTGCCTGACAGCAATGAAAAAAAACAGCCGTGAAGCAGCGCTGATATGCTGACTTCACGGCGATGGATATCATTCAATGTCGTTGCAGTTATGTTACCGGATAATACGCAGGAATCCGATAAACGGAATTTCTTTTGCTTTTCGTGCCTGTATGGCTTTGATGGTCAAAAACAGTACAAAGATCGGAATAGCGTAGCAGATGCCGAATACCAGAATATCCATGATCCAGCCCATAACGCTCAGACCGGAGGAGGCATTACCGAAAGAGGCATCCTGTGAGCAGGCAACACCGACGATGCTGCTGAAGATACCGAACAGAATACTGAAGGGAATGCAGAAAATGAGCATCAGCAAACCCTGATTGGCGTAGAAACGGGAATACATAGAATTTTTACGGAGTACCAGCGGTAACCAGCAGGTAATACCGAACATGGACAAAATGGCAATGTTTTTGCTGGCGGCGGCATCCTGCGGATCGTAATCGTCCGTATACTCAGGCGTATCGGTAAACATTTTGAGGATCTTTTTCAGTAAAGGGAAAGACTTCTGCGCTTCTTCTTCCTCTTCGGTGAGTTCTTCCTCTTCCTTCTTCTTTTCAAACTTGAAGTTTTTGGAGTCCTCATGCGGATTCGGCGGCGGCTCTTCGGGCGCTACGAACCGTTCCGGCAGAGGCTCCTTAGCCGGTTTTTCCTCTTTAGGGGGTGCTTCTTCCTTTACCGAAGCAGCGGCAACGGGAGCAGGAGCTGCTGGAGTTGGAGCTACGGGAGCGGCCGGTTCTTCATAAGCTTCCTGCGGGGTGTTATCAACAGGCGGCTGTTCAGGATAGGTTTCCTGCTGATAGCCGTTATCATAGGTATTTTGCTGTGTATACTGTTCCTGTGGATATTCTTCCTCATAAGCTTCCTGCTGCTCGTATGTATTATCATAGGCTTCCGGCTGTGCGTATTGCTGCTGTTGGGGATAGCCATTGTTATAGGCATTTTGCTGTGCATATTGCTGCTGCGGATAATTTCTGGGCTGCTGCTGATTCTGATAGGGCTGTTGCTGATAACCTTGCTGTTGATAGCCGTCATCATACGGCTGCTGATAACCTTGCTGTTGATAGCCGTCATCATACGGCTGCTGATAACCCTGCTGTTGATAGCCGTCATCATCGTACGGCTGCTGATAACCCTGCTGCTGGTAGCCGTCATCCTCATACTGTTGCTCATAGCCCTGCTGCTGGTAGCCGTCATCATACTGCTGCTCATAGCCCTGCTGCTGGTAGCCGTCATCATACTGCTGCTGATAGCCTTGCTGTGGGGCATAGTCGTCCTGATAAGGCTGAGCATAATTATTCTGCTGAGGGTAGCGTTGATTTGGTTGACCGTATCCCCTTGCAGCGGCCGGTGCGGTGAATCGTCTGGAGCCGCACTGTACGCAGGTCATGGCCTGATCCGGCAGGGATGCGCCGCATGAAGCACATATTTTCATTCTCTATCCACCTCTTCTGATGTTTTTTTGAAAAGAAAACGCCACAATATCTGATTCTATTATAGTATATTTCATCTCACATTGTCAATATTAACAGTAAATAAACACTGTATCATTTTTTTGATGGCCGTGTTGGGCGGCGGATGAATTTCCGGCTGTTACAGTACCGAACTTTGTGTTTTCATCAGGCGGACTATAAAAAATAAGACACCCGAAAGGGTGTCTTATGGGATATCAATAATTCCAGAGGTTGTTATAACCCGTTACGAAATTGCTGCCGAAACAGATTTCATCAAAGGTATCGAAGCTGTCATCGGAATCATCAATGGCCTTATTGATGATGTCTTTGGTCAGTACACGGAAGGGAACATCCTGTTGCTCGGGCAATTTCAGACCGCCGGCAATCCGCAGGATGTAATCGACCATGGCATAAGCGGTCCACTCATAGCTATGAGCTACCAGCATATCAATACTGCCGCTCTGGGCATAGTTGAAATCTTCCGGTTTGCCGCCGGTAGCAACAATCTTGGCGCTGCTGCTGGTTTGTACGACAGAAGAAACAGCATCCGTGATGGCAGCATCGTCAAAGACGAAAATATAATTGATCTTACGGTCGTTTTCAAGAATAGTCTTGATCTTGTTGGTCAGACCGTTGCCTAATTCGATGGCATTGGCATTGATGACCGTACAGTTACCGTCATCGGCGGAAACGTACTGTTCAAATTCCTTTTTGAAGCCTCTGAAGATGGTCTGTGAAAGTTCGGAATCTGTACAGTTTACTACCAGAGCATTGACCTTGCCTTTCGTTTTGACAATACCCCAGTCAGCCATGAGAGCGCCGACGTTTTCATAAGGAATCGGTACGGTGTAATCTACGAAGTGGTCGGGCTGTTCACAACCGGTTGTACCGGCGGAAACCACCTCGATACCGTTAGCCTGTGCCAGTTCGATATTGGTGACAACGGTATCCTTATTGATATTGCCGGAGAGCATCACCATGTTGGGTTTATCCTTGACAGCCTGTGTCAGAGCGTCATTTATGGTAGAGGCCGTACCGTCCGTTTCAGCCGTAATGATATGCTTAAAGCCGATGCGGTCGGCGGTGCGTACAAAGTTTCTGATTAAATCCTCCTGGAAGGGGGAAGAGGAATTATCGCAGATCAGGGAAACAGTCAGGTCTTTGGAAATTTTGCGGCCGTCCAGCTTTTCCGAAGTGCAGGTGAAGGAGGGAATGCCCTGACAGTCCGTTACCTTTTTATTCAGGTCAGCCAATTGTGCTTCCGTCATGCGCGGCTTTTTTTCGTCTACGCTGACCTCAATGGGTTCTTCGGAAACCCTTGATGGTCTGGAAACACGAGCAGCAGAAGTGTCCGGCGTTTTGGATGAAGTGGTATTGGTGTTTTTCTGGCCGCAGGCAGAAAAAGTGATGGCAGAAGCGGCTATCGAAACGATCAGAAGTGCCGAAAGTAATTTTCTCATAATATCCCTCAACTTTTAATACCGAATCTATAAATGAGCAAATTTGAAAATTGCACAAAAACAAGAACCCCTCCGCCTCGCTAACGCTCGGCACCTCCCCTGAAGGGGAGGCAGGAAACGTTT